>HF986699.1 GCA_000433175.1 Prevotella sp. CAG:1058 | reverse complement strand
ATGATTCTAACATCCAAACAAACTGCGGATGAACCGCAAAAGACCGCCTTTGGCGTTGCAAAAGGCCACCTTTCAGACGCTAAAAGGTTATCTTTTACAATGCAAAAGACGACCTTTTGCAACGCGTTGAATATCAAGGGCTTGCACACACGGGTGCAGCCATGTTGCAAAAAAGGGGCGATGCCGGCCGCTTTTAGGCAAAAACAAGGCGATTTATTTTGTTTTACACGCCAAAAAACGTAACTTTGCAGCTTGTAAATTACATACATGTACATTATTTAAATACAATAAAACTTACAGACATGGATACACTGAAAAGAGCATTGGCATCTAAACTGCTAAAGATAAAGGCGATAAAACTGCAACCGGACAACCCCTTCACATGGGCTTCGGGATGGAAGTCACCGTTCTATTGCGACAACCGCAAGACCCTGTCGTTCCCCGACCTGCGCAGCTTCGTCAAGCTGGAGCTGGCACACGCCGTGCTCGAGCACTTCCCCGAGGCCACGGCAGTAGCCGGCGTTGCCACGGGTGCGATAGCACAGGGCGCGCTGGTGGCCGACGAGCTGGGACTGCCCTTCGCCTACGTACGCAGCAAGGCTAAAGACCACGGCATGGGCAACCTGATAGAGGGCGAGATACCCGAAGGTGCCAAGGTGGTAGTAGTCGAGGACCTTATCTCGACAGGCGGAAGCAGCCTGAAGGCCGTAGAGGCACTGCGCGCGGCAGGCTTCGAGGTGGTAGGCATGGTGGCATCTTACACCTACGGATTCCCCGTTGCCAAGAAGGCGTTCGAAGACGCCGGCGTGACGCTCGTCACCCTGACCGACTATGAGCACGTGGTGGAGGAAGCCGCCGCCACGGGATACATCACCGAGAAGGACGTGGAACTGCTGCACGAGTGGCGCAAGGACCCGGCAAACTGGAAGAAGTAAAAGCCCCTCCCAACCTCCCCAGTGGGGAGGAGCTTGAAGGTTGCATTTAAACCTACATTATCCGCATATAAAAACAATAAAATTATAGTAACTTTGCAAAAGTTTCGCCAAAAAGTCTATTGACATCCCAATAGTTACATTTATGGTTTTCGCAATATATTTATATCTTACAATAATCATGTCAACAACAGGAGAAAGAGACATTTTCAATAATGAATATGTCAAAATTTACGCAAATGACTCTGGAAGCATCGTCCTGCTCTTCGAAAATGAGGCCGAAAAGATATTGGCAATAGGAGAGCGGATGAATGAGATAAACGAAGAGGCATACATGAACGGGTACAACTGGGACGCATTCTTCAACTATTACCTCGCGAAAAACGCGCCGGACATTTTAGAAAACATGGAGAGCGACCCAGAAGCAGGTTCATACGCAGCCTATTTTGAAGACACCAGAGAAAACGAGGAAAGGGCTAAACGCTTTGCCGACATCATTATATCCTTGATTGAAAACGAAGAGGACATATATAAAATCCTCCGAGAGAAAGGTGATGAAATAGAATGGGATTAACCATTTGCGTAAAAGTGAGCAATCGTGCGGATAACACACTGGCAAGCAACCCTGAAAGGCTGTCTGCCGCATTAACATTATAGTAACTGTAATCAGGCCCCTCCCCTTGGGGGAGGACGGGAGGGGCTGCTGTTTTTTAGAACAATGAGCAAATACGAAAGCGGCGTTAAGCAAATACCGCATCCGCAGACGGCGGTGTACAACACGCTTAGCGACCTGAACAACATAGAGAGAATAAAAGACCGCATCCCGGCCGACCAAGTGAAGGACTTGGCGTTCGACCGCGACTCGGTAAGTGTCAACGTGGCGCCCGTGGGCAGCATAAAGCTGAGGATTGTAGACAGGGACGAGCCTAAGTGCATCAAGTTCGAAACGGAGAACTCGCCCGTGCCGTTCAACCTCTGGGTGCAGCTGTTGCCTGTAACCGACACCACGTGCAAGATGCGCGTGACGGTGAAGGCCGACATTCCGCTGTTCCTGAAGCCCATGCTCGGCAACAAACTGCAAGACGGCGTAGACAAAATAGCCGACGCACTGGCAATGCTGCCGTATTGATTTTTAGCAGACGAGCAAACGAGGGACGAGCAGACAAGAGACGAGCAGACAAGAGACAAGAGACGAGCAGACAAGAGACAAGGGACAAGCAAACGAGGAACGAGCCACAAGCTAATAAGCAACAACCGACGAGCACCCTCCCGTCACGCGAAGCCCATTAGGCTCATCAGCCTTATTTGTCCTATTCCGCTACTCACAATCACGCAAGCCTGTCCGCCAACTACAATAAAACAAACAATGAACAAACTCTGGGAAAAGAACTTCTCCATAAACAAGGAGATTGAACGCTTCACCGTTGGCCGCGACCGCGAGATGGATATGTACTTGGCCAAGTATGACGTGCTGGGCAGCATGGCGCACATCACCATGCTGGAGTCAATCGGACTGCTCGAAAAGGACGAGCTGGCGCAGCTGCTTGCCGAGCTGAAGGACATCTACGCCACGTGCGAGAGAGGCGAGTTCGTAATCGAGGACGGCATAGAGGACGTCCACTCGCAAGTGGAGCTGATGCTCACGCGCAGCCTTGGCGACATGGGCAAGAAAATCCACAGCGGACGGTCGAGGAACGACCAGGTGATGGTTGACCTGAAACTGTTTATCCGCAACGAGATAAAGGAGATAGTGCAGCTCGTGAAGAGCCTGTTCGACGAACTGCTGCAAAAGAGCGAGCAATACAAGGGCGTGCTCATGCCCGGCTACACCCACCTGCAGGTGGCCATGCCAAGTTCGTTCGGCCTGTGGTTCGGGGCTTACGCCGAGAGCCTGGCCGACGATATGCTGTTCCTGCAAGCCGCATGGCGCATGGCCAACCGCAACCCCCTGGGCAGCGCGGCGGGCTATGGCTCGTCGTTCCCGCTCAACAGGACGATGACGACGGAGCTGCTGGGCTTCGACTCGATGAATTACAACGTGGTGTACGCACAGATGGGACGCGGCAAGACCGAGCGCAACACGGCCTTTGCAATGGCCTCAGTTGCCGGCACGCTGGCCAAGATGGCGTTCGACGCCTGCATGTTCAACAGCCAGAACTTCTCGTTCGTCAAGCTGCCGAAGGAGTGCACGACGGGCAGCAGCATCATGCCGCACAAGAAGAACCCCGACGTGTTCGAGCTGATACGCGCCAAGAGCAACAAGCTGCAGGCACTGCCGCAGCAGATTACGCTGATAATGAACAACCTGCCCTCGGGCTACTTCCGCGACCTTCAGATAATAAAAGAGGAGTTCCTTCCGGCATTCGACGAGTTGAAAGACTGCCTGCGCATGGCTGCCTACATAATAAACAGGATGGAGGTGAACGAGCACATACTCGACGACAAGCGCTACGACCTGATGTTCTCGGTAGAGGAAGTCAACCGCCTCGCAGCCGAGGGTATGCCCTTCCGCGACGCATACAAGAAGGTGGGACTGGACATTGAGGCCGGCAGATTCACACCCGACAAGAACATACACCATACGCACGAAGGCTCGATAGGCAACCTGTGCAACGACAGGATAAGCGCCCTCATGGACACGATACTCGAAGGATTCACATTCAAAAAAGCCGAACAGGCAGAAAAGAACTTGCTGAAATGAAACATTACACCTATTATATTATAGCACTGCTGACACTTTTCACAGCGTGCGGCAACACCGACTACGAATACAGCGGTTATCCGTGCTATTTCATTTTCAACAATTCCGCCAGCCAAAGCCCGGCACTGGCCTCGGCTACAAACCCCAACTCACCCGGCATATTCTGCCGGGTGACCATGCCCAACGCCAACTACTTCAACTTCAGCACCAACCTGGGCTTGTCTGACAAAGTAGCACTGACCGCCCTGGACAAGCAACGCACAAACAAGTTGGGCGTATACAACGGCACGGGAATAATAATAGGATACGGCAACCTGAACAATCCAGCCATACTTTACGCATACGACAGCCAGTGCCCCAACTGCTTCAAGGACACCAGCATGCCACGCTACCAGCTCACCATGAAGACCAACGGTACGGCCGAATGCGGCAGCTGTCACCGTAAATACGACATGAACAACGACGGATTGATAATCGACGGCGACCAGGGCGATAAACTAATCCGTTACCATGCAAGTATTGCCGGAGGCATTGTTTCAGTAATAAACTGACACTTTAAATATTAAAATGTGTAAATTAATTTGCGCCTTTGGGAAGATAGACTTATCTTTGCATTACGTTTAAGCGGCAATAGCTCAGTTGGTAGAGCGCGACCTTGCCAAGGTCGAGGTCGCGGGTCCGAGTCCCGTTTGCCGCTCACAAAAGCCGCAATGGTGGAATTGGTAGACACGAGGGACTTAAAATCCCTTGGCCAGTAATGGCTGTGCGGGTTCGAGTCCCGCTCGCGGCACAATCATTTAAAACCTTTCATATATGAAGAAAAATCTTATTTTATTTTTATCGGCAGCTTCAGTGCTTGCACTGTCGTCATGCTCTTCAAAACTTGGAGAACTCTCTGCCGACAATTTTAAAGTTACACCCAATCCGCTGGAATCAAAAGGCGGACAGGTAGCCGTAACTATCAATGGTACTTTCCCCGAGAAGTACTTGAAGAAAAAGGCTGTTGTTACAGTTGTTCCCGAGCTGCGCTACGGCAACGGACAGGCTGCACAAGGCCAGGCTGCAACATTCCAGGGTGAGAAGGTTGAAGGCAACGACCAGACAATCTCATACAAGATGGGTGGCAACTACACAATGAGAGCCAACTATAAGTATGTGCCCGAAATGCAGAAGAGCGACCTTTACATGACTTTCGATGCTTATGTAGGCAAGAAAAAGAAAAAGGTTGAAGTTCCTGCTGTAAAGGTTGCTGAAGGCGTTATCGCAACATCTGAACTTTACACAAGCACACTCTCAGGCAGCGGCGCTTGCATCGCAGCTGACACATTCCAGCGCGTACGTGCACAGAGGCAGGAAGCACAGATCAAGTTCCTTATCAACCAGGCAAACCTCCGCAAGAGCGAGCTGAAGAACAACTCTATTACAGAGTTCGTAAAGATGCTTAAGGAAATCAACGCTGACCGCGAGAAACTCAACCTCAAGAACGTAGAAGTACTTGCTTACGCATCACCTGACGGTACGCTCGACTTCAACGACAAGCTTGCAGGCAAGCGTCAGAACGTATCTGTAGACTACGCTAAGAAGCAGGTTAAGAATGCGAAACTCGAAAGCGACGTTACAGGCAGCTACACAGCTGAGGATTGGGACGGTTTCCAGAAACTCGTTGCTGCATCTAACATACAGGACAAGGACGTTATCCTCCGTGTTCTCTCTATGTACCAGGATCCTGAAGAGCGCGAGCAGCAGATACGCAACATGTCTGCAGGTTTCCGCGAACTTGCTGACGGCATCCTTCCCGAACTCCGCCGTTCACGCCTGATCATCAACTACGAGCTCATCGGTCGCAGCGACCAGCAGATCAAAGACCAGTACGCAGCAGACGCTACACAGCTTTCAGTTGACGAAATGCTGTACGCAGCTACACTCGAGAGTAGCGTTGACGCAAAAGAAAGCATCTACAAGAAGACTACACAGGTTTATCCTAACGACTACCGTGCTTACAACAACCTTGCAGCCATCGCGTTCGAAAAGGGCAACTACGACGCGGCCAAGAACTATCTGGCACAGGCTCAGAGCAAGAACAGCAACGCACCTGAGGTAAATGCTAACCTCGGTATGCTCGCTCTTAAGAACGGTAACATCAGCGAAGCTGAAGGCTACATCGCAAAGGCTAACACTGCAACCGACTACAACAAGGTACTCGGCTCACTCAACCTTGCCAAGGGCGACTATGCAACAGCAGAGCAGAACTTGAAGGGCTACAACTGCAACACTACAGCTTTGGCACAGATCCTTAACAAGAACTATGCCGGCGCAGCAAGCACTCTGAACAACATTGAGAAGAAAGACGCCATGACAGACTATCTGCAGGCTATCCTCAACGCACGTCAGGGCAACAACGACGCAGCTTCTTCTTACCTGAGAAGCGCATTGCAGAAGGATCCTTCACTTGCAACTTACGCAAACAACGACCTTGAGCTGTCAAAAGTCAGCAAATAAATAAAGCTGGCGCATGAAGCGGCTAATTTATATCTTTACACTCACCCTGGTTTTGGTGTCCTGCGGTTCACGCAGCGGTTACTTCAGTTTTGAAGGCCGGTTACTCAACCTAAACCAGGGTGAGTTTTATGTTTACAGTCCAGACGGCGTATTCGACGGCGTCGATACGATAAAAGTCGAAGGCGGACGTTTCACCTTTGAAACGCCATGCAAGGAAAACGGCACAATCGTAATTATCTTCCCTAACTTCTCAGAGCAGCCCGTATTCGCCGAACCGGGCAAGTCTGCAACAATAAAAGGCGACGCATCACACCTCAAGGAGATAGAAGTCGACGGAACAAAAGAGGATAAGCTCATGAACGGATTCCGCCAACAGATAGCCAAAGCGTCACCTCCTGAGGTGAAAAACTATGCCGCACAGTTCATAAAAAACAACCCCAAGTCACTCGCAAGCGTATATGTTCTAAGGAAATACTTCGTCAATACAACAGACGCGGACCCCAAGGAAATAGAAAAACTGGCAAACATCCTGTATAAAGAGCAGCCTAAAAACGGCAACATTGCACGCATTCTGCGCTACGCAAAGGCTGCCGGACAATGCACGGCAGGAGCCAAGATGCCAGTATTCAGGACTAAAGACATATACGACAAACCCGTTTCAGACGCTGAATTACGCGGCAAAGTGGCTGTTGTTTACACATGGGCTGAATGGAATAACAGAAGCGTAAACATGCGCTACAAACTCAACCAACTGAAAAACGAGTACGGAAACAGGCTCGCAATAATGGGCATCAACATTGACGCAAGCAAACATAAATGCAGGCAGACCATGCGCAATGACTCGACAGGAGTGATAACCGTCTGCGACCAGATGATGTTCGATAGTCCGCTACTCGAAACTTTTTCACTCAATTCGGTATCAGAAAACATACTGTTCAATGCACAAGGACGCGTATTGGAACGCAACCTGGAAACTAACGACCTTGAAGCAAGACTCAAGATGCTACTAAACTAATACACAAAAAACACTCCACATGTTAGTCAAGACGTATTGCGCGGCAGTAAACGGTCTTGAAGTAACGACCGTAACGGTGGAAGTAAGCGTGACGAAAGGCGTCAATTTCCACCTCTCCGGACTTGCCGACACGGCAATAAAGGAAAGCCGCGACCGCATAGCTTCAGCACTAAAGAACAACGGAATAAAACTTCCCGTAGTCGATACAACCATAAACATGGCTCCCGCCGACCTCCGCAAGGAGGGCAGCGGATACGACCTGCCCATGGCAATAGGCATCCTCGCCGCAATAGGAAAGGTCAAAACCGACATGCTTTCCGACTATATGATAATGGGAGAACTCGGCCTTGACGGCAAGATACAACCCATACGAGGTGCCCTACCAATAACCATAAGGGCACGCAAGGAGGGTTTCAAAGGGCTGATTGTGCCACAACAGAACATACGCGAGGCCGCCGTTGTAAACAAGATACATGTCTACGGCATGGACAACCTGCTCGACGTGGTGCGCTTCATGAACGGTGAAGGGGGATTCGAGCCTACTTTCATCGATACAAGACGTGAATTTTACGAACAGCAAAGCAGCTTCGACCTCGACTTCGCCGACGTCCGTGGACAAGAGAGCGTCAAGCGGGCGATGGAAGTTGCGGCAGCAGGAGGACACAACATGATAATGATCGGTCCTCCCGGAAGCGGCAAGTCGATGATGGCGAAACGGCTTCCCTCGATACTTCCCCCACTCTCACTGGCCGAAAGCCTTGAAACAACGCAGATACATTCGGTGGCGGGAAAGCTTGGCAAGAACATGTCGTTAATATCCCAACGACCGTTCCGCTCGCCCCACCACACCATCTCACAAGTGGCACTTGTAGGCGGAGGACTGAATCCGCAGCCGGGCGAAATATCGCTTGCGCACAACGGCGTGCTGTTTGCCGACGAGCTACCTGAGTTCAACAAGTCAACGCTCGAAGTGCTGCGCCAACCACTTGAAGACCGCAAGATTACCATTTCACGTGCAAAATACACCGTTGAATACCCCTGCTCGTTCATGTTCGTGGCCTCGATGAACCCCTGTCCGTGCGGATATTACAACGACCCGACCCACAAATGCGTGTGTTCGCCCGGCCAAATACAACGCTACCTCAACAAGATAAGCGGTCCGTTGCTCGACAGAATAGACATACAGATAGAAATAACGCCCGTGCCTTTCAAGGACATATCACGCTCCACGCAGGGCGAGAGCAGCGCCAGCATACGCCAAAGGGTAATCAAGGCCAGGCTCATCCAGGAACAACGCTTCAAGGACTGCAACGGAATACACTGCAACGCACAGATGTCCGAGCGCATGATACACCAGTACGCCGAGCCCGACGAGGCTGGAATAAACCTGCTGCGCACTGCCATGGAACGCCTCAACCTGTCCGCCCGCGCATACAACCGCATACTTAAGGTAGCACGCACCATAGCCGACCTGGAGGCATCCGAGAACGTACAGCCGCAACACCTTGCCGAGGCCATAAGCTACCGTAACCTTGACCGTGGCGACTGGGCTGAAAGGAGCTAAGCCATTGGGTTGGCAATTAAAAATCATAAACTAAAAATTAACGATAAAGGAGGTGTGCCGCAATCCTGTAAAAGCACACCTCCTTTATCGTTTTCCTTTATCTTAATACGCGCTAAAATCAGTCTCCTATCAGCCGTTTGGAGAAATATCTTACGGGATACCAGACCGAAACAAAGCTGACCACAACAACCGTGAAGAACACCAACAGGATGTCTTCAGGGTGGACACTTACCGGATAAGCATCAACGACGAACGAACCGCTCGACTGTCCGAGCGCCACGAAACCGTATGTCTGCTGCAACCAGCACAACAACAAGCCGAGCAATATGCCGACAACGGCACCGATTACCGAAATCATGCGCCCTTCGAAAAGGAATATCCGGGTAATCTGCTTGTCGGTTGCGCCCATGTTGCGCAGGGTTACAACATCGTTTTTCTTATCTATTATCAACATCGACAGCGAACCTATGATGTTGAAGCACGACACGGCAAGTATGAAAGTAAGGAATATATAAGCAATGAATTTCTCAATCTTCATTATCTTGAACGTGTCAGCCTGCTGCTCCAGACGGTCAAGGACGAGATACTTTCCGCCGGCAATCTGCCTCATTTCCTCCTTCACGGCGTCTATGTCAGACCCCGGCTTGAGCCTCAACTCAAGCTGCGAGAGCATGCCTTGCTGCCCGAAAAGATTGCGGGCGAAGGCTATCGACGTCAGCACGTAATTGCGGTCGTAGCGCCCGTTGCCGACGGAGAACACCGCACCCGGCGAAATCAGCGAGTCCTCGACGAATCCCTCGGTAGGATTCATCATGTCGAGCTGCCCCTCGCGCTTGGGCGCATATATCTTCAAGTATCCGTCCCAGTCGGCGGCCATGCCCAGGTCGGCGGCTAGACGTATGCCCACCGTACCGTATTGGAGGTTGGCGGCGCTAAGCGAGAACTCGCCGTCGCCGTAAAGAATCTCGTTAATATGCGTCAGCTTGTCGAAATTGTCGTCAACACCCTTCACCACAACCATTGCCTGATTGCCCTTGTAAATGGCCAAAGCCTGGTCTTCCACGCTTTCAGTGGCTACGTCGACTTCCGGCAACGTGCGTATCTTGGCCAGCACGGGGTCGTCAGCCGGAGCAGTCTTGCCTTTGGCGGGCACTACCTCGAGCTGCGGGTCGAACGATGTAAGGAACGACGCCACCAGGTCATGGAAGCCGTTGAACACGCTCAACGTGACCACCAGAGCCATGGTGGCGATGGCCACACCTACGGCGCTTATGCCGCTTATCAGGTTGATTACGTGCGTGCTCTTCTTCGAGAACAGGTACCGACGGGCTATGTAAAAGGGGAAGTTCATTTCTTCAGCAACTCGTCAATGTGGGCTATGTAGTCGAGCGAGTCGTCTACGAAGAAGCGCAGTTCGGGTATTATCCTCAACTGGTTGCGCACACGGGTGCCCAGTTCGTAACGTATAGTCTTATCGTTGGCCGTGATGTTCTTTATTATCTCGTCAGCCCTTTCAGACGGGAATATGCTCAGATATGCCGTGCAGATGCTCAGGTCGGGACTTATGCGGCAGCGCGTCACGCTCACCATCACGCCGCGCATCGAGCGCGTCTGCGACTGGAATATAAGGCTAAGCTCCTTCTGCAGGAGCCTTGCTATGCGGTTTTGTCTTGTTTCTTGCATTTTATTATGTAGTTATATTAATAAGGTGCAGGCTGTAAAAACTGCCTGCAAACTTACACATTTTTTTCGACATTGCGAACTTATGCAGCTTATTTTTAAGCCGTGCCGGGCATGGCAGAGTCAACTAGCAAGTGCAACATTACGGAA
>HF986698.1 GCA_000433175.1 Prevotella sp. CAG:1058 | reverse complement strand
TTTCAAACTTTGCTGCTGGCATAATACTGATAATTATTCGTTTATATTTAACCTATTTGTATTTTGTCGCACATTTCCTACTTTTTTATCGCGGCACAAATATGGTACAAATATACGATAAAAATCCGAGAAACAAGCAAATCTATCGGAAAGTGTTAAAACGAAAATAGGGCATAACTCATTGAGCTACACCCTATTTTTCTATTATTAGTTATCGTTGTTTACTGATACTTACTTCACTTCCTCGAAGTCGGCGTCCTGCACGTTGTTGTCGTTGGCTTTGCCGCCGTCCTGCTGCTGACCTGCACCGGCGTTGCCTGTGAAGCCCTGGCCTGCGTTAGGCTGTGCGCCGCCTGCGTTCTGGTACATCTGTGCGCTGGCTGCCTGCATTACGCTGTTGAGGCCGTTGATGGCGTTGTCGATTGCTGTGATGTCGCCACTCTTGTGGGCATCCTTCAGCTGGTTGAGTGCGTTCTCGATGTTCGACTTCTGGTCGGCGGGAATCTTGTCGCCGTTGTCCTTCAGGAAGTTCTCGGTGGTGAAAATCATCGAGTCTGCCTGGTTCATCTTGTCTACGC
>HF986697.1 GCA_000433175.1 Prevotella sp. CAG:1058 | reverse complement strand
TGTGCGGAAGTTGTCGAATGAGGCAGCATCGGATGACAGGACATTGCTTTGCGCAAACGGAAAGGCATTGCTGCACCCTTCTTCCACAATGCGTATCACGTCACCCAATTTCTTGCCCAGTGCTTCTACTAGATAAGTCGCTTTCTTTTGAGCGGCTTTCAATGCTTCAATTTTTCCCTTTTGGTGATAGGCAAGCATGTCTTTGTTCTCCAATTCACCGATGCGCATGGTGTGGATGCCTTTTGTATCTATGTGCTTGATTATCTCATTTATCTGATTGAAGTCAGTCAGTGTGATGTCGAATTTCTTGGACACTAAAAAGTCCTGCCCTTGCTGCCGCCAATAGTCACCGATTTCTTGCGTGCGAATAGCATTTTGTGGAATGTCTGCGTTGGCAAGGGCTTCTCTCAGTCCTTGTTCTATCTCTGATAAAGGTACTTTGGTGCGGTATTCTTCAGGTTTCGATTTCCCGTCGAATTCTTCCTCGAAGTATTCACGGATTTCAATCAGATAATGAATTTTGTCGGGCACGATTTCTATTTCCGATGTGCCCGTCACTTCAATGTACCGTTCGTTGGTTTGCGCTTGCAGAGAAAGGATAGCCAGCAAGCAAATAGTTAACAATAAGACTTTCTGTTTCATATACTATCATTTTACTTCAAATTCTGTATCCATATAAATTTCCAATTGTAGGCCTATTTTATATTTTCCTGGCAACAATTTTCCAGACATGAACCGCTTTTTATAGTTCTTATCTGTAATTCGGTTTATGTCCCATGAGATAGGGATGGTGAACAACATCGCTTCTCCACCTTTTAAACGAGCACAGTTTCTCATATAATCGGCCTCACCACTCCAACCGGAACGGGCAAACGGATGCGCCATATACAATTCATCTGTACCTACACTTGGCAAGAAAACGGGTTGAACATCCAGATTCGTATGGTTCTCAAACAGAATGCGAATAGAGTCATTAGCTGATGGCAAAACCTTGAAAATAAAAGCCCCGTCCATTTCTGTCTCCTTTACAGGCATGATGTTTCCGTTTGTCAGCTCACAATAAGTGTATATGTTGGCTAACACATAAAAATTCACTTGATACTTATTCGGCTTTAATGGATATTTGAATTCAGACACGTGAATATATTCGGGTAACGTGTTACCTTTGGATAAATTCCTACCTACGCCAGCAAAGCCGAGATTGTCTATAAAGGGGAAACTGACCCATTGTCCATTTTTCCATTGTTTCAGATGATGGTATGCCAGTTCTGCCGTTGGTCCGTTCACATTGATTACATCAACCACAATTCGTTTTGTCTGCGGTGAATAAACGGGTTGCTGTGTTTTAATTCGATAAGCATCAGCATGGGTGATATTAACATCGGAAAGTCGTTGTATACGAATGCGGCTTTCATACTTCTCTATTTCCGATTGCGATAAGGGGAAATCAATGTCTTGGGACTGTAATGGGAGGAAAGCCAGTAAACTAATAACTGACAGTAATACTTTCATTCTCATATTCTCATCTGTTTAGGGTGTTATTTCATTCATCCGCCCGGATATGGTTGTGGACATGTTATGATGGTCGAATCCGGGAATCATGTTATTGCAAAAGTATCCTGACGCAGATACGGAAAACCGCCCGTTATGCACTTCCCTAGTCGGGACTGGTGCGATAACGGGCGGAAACAAATATTATTTAAAATGTTTATTTAACTTGTATCACAAGGTATTTGCTCGTGCTCCAGAACATCTGCGGATTGGTGATTTGCAGGATGTACTGCTTTTGTGCGTCGCGCTCCAGCTTGTAGCTGCTTGACGGGTGCATGGTGAGCAGTTTGGCCGACTTCGAGTACAGTTTGAGGGCCTTGAGCGAGCGGATGTCAACCTTTGTGAAGTAGCTCTTGTTGAAGTTAGACTGGAGTACTTTGCCGTCAACGAGGATGTTTTGCTCCTTCAGCTCCTTCTTGGTGCCGAATACATACCACGCCGTGTTCAGCTGCTTGTCCTGCGTATTTATTGTGTTTGCCTTCTTGGCGTTGTCGTCCTGCAGTATGTTGACGTTCTTGTTCAGGTTGCTTGTAGTCCTTTCCAGTTCCTCGATGTGTATGTCTTTTGCCTCGAGCTGTGCGTAAAGGTCTTTTATCTGGTTGTCCTTGTCCTCAAGCTGTTTGGTAAGGTTCTCGATGGTTTTCTGCAGCTGTTCGCTCTTTATCGAGCCGTTCTTAACCTGGTTCTGCAGCCTGGCTATCAGTTCGCGGTTCTGTGCCATGCGCTGCTGTATGAACTGCATGTTCTCCCTGATTTGCTGTTTGCGGCTTGCACCTTCGCCTTCTTTTGCCACGCTTACCCTCTTTTCAGCCTCGTTGATGAGGTTGAAGCCTTCTTCAACTTCATTCAGGATGCCCATCATGTCGTTGATTTCATTGTCTTTCTGCTCTATGATTTTCTGCAAAGAGTCTCTTTGGTTTGTTCCAGGCAAATCAGTTTGTGTCTTGCCATTGTTACATGCGACCAAAGCCAGCAGGCAAGTCGCTAAAAATAATAGTTTCTTCATAATTCTTATGTTTTTTATGTTATTATCAGGTTTGACAAGTTTTCAGTCTGTGTGATGGTGCCGGATGTAGCTGATTAGTATTCCCCGGCATTGCTCATTCCGTGTGTTTGGCGTTGGCTTTGCCTGTTTTGCCTTCCACTACGATTACGAACTCGCCTCGCGGCTCTGTCTCCTTGAAGTGGGCGATAACCTCGGCCAGTGTGCCGCGCACGCTCTCTTCGTGTATCTTGGATATTTCCCTGCATGCGCTGGCCCTACGGTCTTCGCCGAAGTATTCGGCAAACTGTTCAAGCGTCTTCAGCACGCGGTAGGGCGATTCGTAAAATACCATTGTGCGTGTTTCATCCCTTAACGATTCAAGGCGTGTGGCCCGCCCTTTCTTCTGCGGCAGGAAGCCTTCGAAACAGAATCGGTCGCACGGCAGGCCTGATGCTACCAGGGCAGGTACGAATGCCGTTGCTCCGGGCAGGCATTGTACGGTTATGCCGGCGTTGACGGCTTCACGCACGAGATAGAATCCCGGGTCGCTTATGCCTGGTGTGCCTGCGTCGCTGATCAAGGCGACCACGGCTCCTGCCTTAAGGCGTTCGACTATTGATGCCGAAGTGCCGTGTTCGTTGAACTTATGGTGCGACATCAGGTGGTTCTTTATGTCGAAATGCTTCAACAGGATGCCCGACGTGCGGGTATCTTCGGCCAGTACGAGGTCTGCTTCTTTAAGAATGCGGACAGCCCTTGGCGTCATGTCTTCCAGATTACCCACCGGCGTGGGTACAATATATAGCAAGCCCATAATCAGCCGCAAATATAGGTAAATAATCAACGACGACAAAAAAACGGTGTAAATCTTTGCAATTTTTAAAACGTCTTTGTAATTTTGCGCCGAGATGAATAACAATATGTCAGGCGAAGCACACCGCCCCGGAAGAATTGAAGTTGTGTGTGGCTCTATGTTTTCCGGCAAGACGGAAGAGCTTATTAGAAGGATGAAGCGAGCCGAGTTCGCCAAACAGCGGGTTGAGATATTCAAACCGTCGTTGGACACCAGATACTCTGAGGTTGACGTGGTTAGCCACGACCGCCATTCAATTCCAAGTACGCCTGTTGACACGTCGTCGTCCATTCTGCTTCTGTCGTCGGACATCGACGTGGTAGGTATTGATGAAGCCCAGTTTTTTGACAACGGCCTTGTTGAAGTCTGCAACGAGCTTGCCAACCGCGGCGTGCGTGTGATAGTAGCCGGGCTCGACATGGACTTCAAGGGCGTGCCTTTCGGCCCCATACCGGCCTTATGCGCCGTAGCCGACGAGGTTACAAAGGTTCACGCCATCTGTGTCAGGTGCGGCGCGTTGGCATACGTGAGCCACAGGCTTGTGAATAATGACAAGCGTGTGATGCTCGGCGAACAGAGCGAATACGAGCCGCTGTGCCGCGAATGTTACCGTAAGGCATTGGAAGAAGAGAAAAGGAATAGCGGAAGTTTTTAATTTCTATATTTATCATTAAAGTAACAATAGGGACATGATTATTGAGGAGAAAATAACTTTCGACAGGTTCATACGTTGGATGTTGACAGCCGTCGTTGTGATAGCGGTGCTGTTGCTTATGAATTATCTTAGCAGCGTGCTCCTTCCGTTTTTCGTCGCCTGGCTGCTGGCTTATCTTATCTATCCTGTCGTCAAGTTCGTGCAGTACAGGATGCACGTGCCAACGAGGATTCTGTCAATAGCGGTTACGCTGTTGTTCATGGTCGCCGTAATCGTGGGAATCTTTTATCTCATAATTCCCCCGATGATAGACCAGTTTGACAAACTTAGCGACGTCTTGACCCGATACCTCCATGAGAAGACCCACATAGCCAACTTCCCCGCAACCATACAGCAGTGGATTAACGAGAACAAGAACAGCATACATGAGTTTTTCCAGCAGGACGACGTTACCGAAGCCATAAGGAACGCCATGCCGAAAGTGTTCTCTATGATAGGGCAGACTGCAAGCATACTGCTTAGCGTAGCTGCGTCTCTGATAACATTGCTGTATCTGTTCTTCATCCTGCTCGACTATGAGAAATTGGCGTCAGGCTTCATAAAGATGTTTCCGAAGAAAAGCCGTCCGTTCTGGCATGCATTGATGAACGATGTCGAACATGAAATGAACAGCTATATAAGGGGACAAAGCCTTGTAGCGCTTTGCATAGGCATACTCTTCTGTATAGGTTTTACAATCATCGACTTCCCCATGGCCATAGCTCTCGGCATACTTATAGGTATTTTGAGCCTTATCCCTTACGTTCATGGCTTGGCATTCATTCCTATGTTGATCCTGTCGTTGCTGAAAGCAGCCGACACAGGGCAAAACTTCTGGGTCATATTTGCATCTGCCACGGCAGTGTTTGTCATCGTTCAGATAATAACAGACATGGTCCTGACGCCTAAAATAATGGGCAAGGCAATGGGGCTGAATCCTGCCGTAATACTTCTTTCATTGTCTGTATGGGGCGCCTTGCTCGGATTTTTGGGATTGATTATTGCCCTGCCGCTTTCGACGCTCATCATCGCTTACTATCAGCGCTACATAACAAAAGAGAATGAAGATGATTTGTCTGCCGCAGTCGACGATGACTGTTCTGATCAGGTTGAAACAGTGCCTGATATGCCTGTTGATAATAAAAAAAAACCACTGTCAAGATAGAAGTGCAACACCATCGCC
>HF986696.1:1036-1725 GCA_000433175.1 Prevotella sp. CAG:1058 | reverse complement strand
GGGGTGCCGGCTGCCGGACCGGGACACGCCGGCATACGGGACATGCGGCAATGCGACAGGCATTGATTCATGTCAAAAAAGCATGGTTAAGTGGCCACATTTTCAACACAATGCTAATCAAAACAAAAGTTGGGACGTATTTTTGCAACGGATAAAGATTAAAATGCAACCGCCGTGGTGGCGGAACTACATAGAGGATAACATATTAAATTCAAGGTATTATGAAAAAGGTAAAAAGATTGTTTTATTCAATGAAAAGGGATTTTGGCAGAAATGCCAGAAAGGTTTACGGACTGGCTTACGGCAGGTAAGCCGCACGTGACACGGCTCTCGGTGGCGGCCGGCATCAGCACACGCACGCTAACGGCACCCGGCAAAGCCTTAATATACGAATAAGAAGCACAGGCAGGCGCGGTGCCGGTTAACGTGTCAACAACCGGCGCGGCAACCTTAAAAATACAAAGAAATACGGACGCAAAGCACGATTTTTTATCAGAAAAAGTACGGACGACATGTCATACTCCGACAAAAAAGACAAGGAACTCTGCCAAAAAGTGCGTCAAAATGTCACTTGCTTTATTTATTTTCCGCCATTGGCATACGTTTTGTTAAATAATTAGCGGCGATAAATGCCGAAACAAGGTCAAGTGGACGGTTAAATGACGCCAGGACAGCAAGCCGCAAGGCTG
>HF986696.1:0-998 GCA_000433175.1 Prevotella sp. CAG:1058 | reverse complement strand
AAGCCGCAAGGCTGCGACGGGCAACACTGACACCGACCGCGTAAACCGCAAAAGATAAATCAAAACAGAAAAAATAACAAAAAATAAATACGATTATGGGAAAGATTATTGGAATCGACTTAGGTACAACAAACTCATGCGTTGCAGTATTTGAAGGCAACGAACCTGTTGTAATAGCAAACAGCGAAGGCAAGCGCACAACTCCTTCAGTTGTAGGCTTCGTTAAAGACGGCGAGCGAAAGATAGGTGACCCGGCAAAACGCCAGGCTATCACAAACCCGAAGAACACTATATATTCAATCAAGCGTTTCATGGGTGAGACTTACGAGCAGAGCCGTAAAGAGGCAGAGCGCGTACCGTTCACTGTCGTAAACGAGGGTGGATATCCCCGTGTAGACATCGAGGGACGTAAGTATACTCCGCAGGAAATCTCAGCCATGATTCTTCAGAAGATGAAGAAGACCGCCGAGGACTATCTCGGACAGGAAGTTACAGATGCAGTCATCACTGTTCCGGCATACTTCTCTGACTCACAGCGTCAGGCTACCAAGGAAGCCGGACAGATAGCAGGACTCAACGTACGCCGTATCGTCAACGAGCCTACCGCAGCAGCACTTGCTTACGGTGTTGACAAGGCCAACAAGGATATGAAGATTGCAGTGTTCGACCTCGGTGGTGGTACATTCGATATCTCAATCCTTGAGTTCGGTGGAGGTGTATTTGAGGTACTTTCTACCAACGGTGATACCCACCTGGGTGGTGATGACTTCGACCAGGTTATCATCGACTGGCTGGTAAACGGCTTCAAGGCTGACGAAGGCATCGACCTTTCTAAAGACCCGATGGCTATGCAGCGTCTGAAGGAAGCTGCCGAGAAGGCTAAGATTGAATTGTCAAGCTCAACTTCAACAGAAATCAACCTGCCTTACATCACAGCTGAAGGCGGTGTTCCTAAGCACCTTGTAAAGACACTTACACGTGCCCAGTTCGAGCAGTTG
>HF986695.1:8742-15167 GCA_000433175.1 Prevotella sp. CAG:1058 | reverse complement strand
AAAACGGTGTAAAGTATTTCTGTATTAAGTCATCACACGCAAGCCCCGGCTTTCCTTGTAAGGAACTCGGATTACCACACGGCGCGTTCTTTACAAGAGCAACACTACCAACATCTTCCGCAAAACAGATACGCCACGGACCGGCCAGGCACGCCAGCAACATTACAAATCCAATCATAACGGGAACGATAAAGCTTTACGGGCTTTGCACATACATGTCTTCCCGCCGCAGGCAAGCCGCAACCAAGTATACATTTTTTACGCATGTCAAACGAATGTAAAATTATATCTGTTTCCCACTAAGAGCCGTTAACAGTGACATTTTTTGTGTTAAAAGAGGACAAAACTGTAGGACAAAATGTCAGATTAACAAATTTTGCGTCTAAATTTGCATTTACAAAAATCAAAATGAAAGTATCAATCAAATATAAACTAAAATGAAAATGAAAAAGTTATCTAACTATTTCGTCTATGCGATATGCATTATCGCAGTAGCATTTTCAGCCGGAGCTTTCATCAAGGTTAATGCTAACACAAACAGTATGCCCGCAGCACAACCCGTAGACCTGACGTATGCTGCAGAAAAGGCACTTCCGGCAGTAGTTCACATAAAATATTTACAGAACAGCAAAGTGCAAACCGTCGAAATGGAAGCCGACCCGTTCGACTTCTTCGACCCGTTTGGCTTCTTCGGAAACCCAGGCAACGGCGGCAAGCAAAAGCGCAGGATACAGACACCTAAACGCGAAGGTTCGGGTTCGGGCGTAATAATCTCTGAAGACGGATACATAGTAACAAACAACCACGTTGTTGAAGGTGCTGACGAACTGACAGTCACACTTGACGACAACCGTGAGTTTTCTGCAAGAATCATCGGTACAGACAAGACCACAGACCTCGCATTGATAAAAATAGACGGCAAGAACCTGCCGACACTGTCCATCGGCGACAGCAACGACCTGAAAGTGGGTGAATGGGTATTGGCCGTTGGCAATCCGTTCAACCTCAAATCAACTGTCACTGCAGGTATAGTAAGCGCCAAAGCGCGTACCATAGGCGTAAGCCCCAGCTCGGTAGAGTCTTTCATACAGACCGATGCCGCCATCAACGCCGGAAACTCCGGCGGTGCCCTGGTCAACACCAGAGGCGAGCTTGTCGGCATTAACGCCATGCTGGTATCACAAACCGGAAGCTACGCCGGCTACGGCTTCGCCATACCAACAACCATCATGAACAAGGTGGTTGCCGACCTGAAGCAATACGGTACAGTACAAAGGGCAATGATTGGCATAAGCGGTACGGACGTGAACAACTACGTCGACAAGATGAAAGAGGAAAACAAGGAAATAGACCTTGGCACAATGCAGGGCATATACATCAGCGAAGTTGAAGACAATGGAGCTGCAAGCGAGGCCGGCCTCGAGAAGGGCGACGTCATTACTGCCATAGACGGTAAGAAGATAACCAAGATGGCCGAGTTGCAAGAGTATCTTACAAACAAACGTCCGGGCGACAAGGTCACAATAACATACTTGCGCGACAAGAAGAGCAAGACAGCCACATTAACGCTGAAAAACCAGCAGGGCAACACCAGCATAGTTAAACATGCCGACCTCGACGTCCTCGGCGGCAACTTCCGCGAGATAAACGATAACGAGAGGAAAGAGCTTAACATAAGCAACGGCCTTGTTGTAATGAAAGTCAACAACGGTGTACTTAAAGATGCAGGCATCAACAAGGGCTTCATCATACAGAAAGTAAATGACGAACCGATGAAGACGATAGCCGACCTGCAAAAAGCCGTTAAGGATGCTTCGACAAGCAAAGATCCGGTACTATACATCCAAGGCATTTATCCTACAGGCAAAAAGGCTTACTTCGCAGTACCACTGCAAAATGATTAAGAATATAATAAGCAATAAGCCCTAAAACACAAAGCCCTGCACACGCCGACACAAGTGTGCAGGGCTTTATCTTGTAAAAAACATTTTGGAAAAAAATATTTTTCGCAATAAAAACAGTCGAAATATTTGCTATTTAGATAATTAATCAGTATATTTGCAGATACTTTAAATTTATTACGCTAATGAGACAACTGAAAATCACAAAATCAATAACCAACAGGGAAAGTGACTCGTTGGATAAGTACCTACAGGAAATAGGCCATGAAGAGCTTATCAGTGTGGAAGAAGAAGTAGAGTTGGCTCAGCGTATAAAAAAAGGAGACCGTAAGGCTTTAGAGAAGTTGACAAGAGCTAACCTGCGTTTCGTAGTCTCAGTAGCAAAGCAATACCAGAATCAAGGCCTAAGCCTGCCAGACCTTATAAACGAAGGCAACGTAGGATTGATAAAAGCAGCTGAGAAGTTCGACGAAACAAGAGGATTCAAGTTCATATCATATGCAGTATGGTGGATACGCCAAAGCATCCTACAAGCGATAGCTGAGCAAAGCCGTATTGTACGCCTGCCACTAAACCAAGTCGGTTCAGTTAACAAAATCAACCGGGTCTTGAACAAATTTGAGCAGGAACACGAGCACCGGCCGAGCATTGACGAGATTGCCGACAACGTGGACATTCCTCATGAAAAAATAGAGGAAGCCATGAAGGTTAACAGCCGTCACGTATCAGTAGATGCTCCGTTTGCTGAAGGCGAAGACAACAGCCTATTGGACGTTTTGCCTAACAACGACTCACCGATGGCTGACAAAAAGCTGGTTATGGAATCGTTGCGCGAAGAAATAAACCGCGCCCTCCAAACACTGAATGAGAGGGAACGTAACATAATAGAAGCATTCTTCGGCATCAACCAGCAAGAAATGACCCTTGAAGAAATAGGCGACAAATACGGTTTGACACGTGAACGGGTAAGACAGATTAAGGAAAAAGCCATCAGGCGTCTGCGCCACAACACTAAGAACAAGCTGTTGAAGTCATATTTAGGACAATAATTAAGGTAGAGATAAAAACAAGAATACTTATCAGGAAACAAAAAATGAAATCATACAGGACATTTATCGTAGTTGCCATGATAACAATGGCAAGTTGGATGTCGTTGGGTGTATCGGCAAAAATCAAATGCGTGCCGAAGATATACGCATTCGGTTTTGCAGCTTCATTCAATGATTCAATCGTATATTTTACCGACATCCAGGAGATTGACAGTGCTTGGATTAACGATAAGAACAAGTTCCTAATTAGCAGGAGCAATTACTCTTACCAGCTGAAGAATTATTTCAACAGCATCGGACTCGAGCACCGCACGTGCCTGATCAGTTATGCTCTTGACCGTAAGGATATTGAGAAGAAATACAAGAAGATGAAGGAAAAATATGTAAAGTCTGAAAAATATTCGATAAAAGACTTAGACGTGAAAGATTTTCATTTTACAGCCGTCAAGCCGGACGAATATGAAATGAGCCAAATAAAATAACCCGTTTTTAAGCCACAAAGAATGCGCTTGGTTAGTAACCAAGCGCATTCTTTTTTTATTATCCAAGCCTATATACTTATTTATAAAGCGGGCCAAAAGTAGCGCAGGCACGGAAATCAGCTCCTTCCTTGTCCATTCCAAACGCATTCCATGCTGCCGGACGGAAAATCTGGTCAGGTTCAACATTATGCATGCAAACTGGTATTCTGAGCATCGACGCCAAAGTTATAAGGTCTGCGCCAATATGACCGAAGCTAATAGCTCCATGATTAGCACCCCAGTTATTCATTACAGAATAAACATCCTTGAAAGCAGGCTTGTCGCACAGCCGTGGAACAAACCAAGTTGTAGGCCATGTCGGATCAGTGCGCTTATCAATAACCTTATGGATTTCGGGATCGATGTCTACAGTCCAACCTTCAGCCAACTGGAGCACAGGACCTAATCCCTTTACAATATTTATTCTGGCCATGGTTACAGGCATGCCGCCTTTTGTCAAGAAATTCGAAGAGAAACCACCGCCACGGAAATAATCACGGTTTGCAGGATACCAGGTAGTTGCAGCAAGGCAGTCCTCCACTTCCTTATCAGTCATTTCCCAATAAGGTTTCATTACAGGATTACCCTCAGCATCGGCGCAACGTCCTGTTCCATCAAGTGTTGTAGCTCCTGAATTGATAAGATGAATTATACCACCAGACGCACGTCCTGTAAGTTCCTTGCCTGTAACACGTTTAACAGCTTCCGGACTCCAATAAGTTCTTACATCTGAGAAGATTGCACTTCTGTTGGTAAGCAAGTGCTCCAACAACATAGTCAAACCGTTGCATGTATCGTTCTCGGTAGCCACTACGTACGGCTCACGACGTCCGTTCCAGTCAAAAGACGTATTGAGCAAGGCTTCAGAAAAGTCTCCGTTCGGTTTGAAGTCTGTCCACTGCCTCTGTCCCTGGAATCCTGACGCTATAGCGTTATGGCCTAACGACTCTTCTTTGAAACCTGCGTCTAACAGCTTTTCATTGCCTGTCATCAAGTCACGGATTATCATCGTCATCTTGGTTACAAACTCCCAATCCGCATCTTTTCCGGCACGGTCCTTCTTCTTTACGTCCCTGTTACCTATATCCTCACCTTCATTAGGAACACAATACTTTTTAACCCATGCTATGGCTTTCTCGTATTCGGCCTTGTCGTAAATTCCTTCTTCCATGCGGCGCAAGATTTCAGTCATATCGACCTGCTCGGCACGTATGCCAAGATATTCCTGCATAAAGTCTGCATTGGCAATACTTCCGGCAATACCCATTGCCACATTTCCTACCGACAAGTAAGACTTACCACGCATAGTGGCAACTGCCTGGGCCGCACGTGCCCAACGTAAAATCTTTTCTGCGACATCAGATGGGATTGTGTTGTCCTCAAGGTCCTGCACATCATGTCCGTAAATACCGAAAGCCGGCAAACCTTTCTGGGCATGTGCTGCAAGGACAGCTGCCAAATATACAGCTCCCGGACGCTCGGTTCCATTGAATCCCCATACTGCCTTGGGCCAATAAGGATGCATGTCCATCGTTTCAGAACCGTAACACCAGCAAGAAGTAACCGAAATTGTCGCCCCTACTCCACACTTTTCAAATTTTTCGGCGCAGCGGGCAGCCTCGGCAACCCTGCCTATCGTACTGTCTGCAATGACACACTCAACAGGAGAACCGTCGCCGTTCTTCACATTTGCAGAAATGAGATTGGCTACAGCGTTTGCCAACATCATGGTCTTGTCTTCAAGACTCTCACGAATACCTCCCTGACGTCCGTCGATTATCGGACGAATACCAATTTTAGGATAGTTTTTCATCTCAATATTAGGTTTATATTTATTAATGTGATACAAAACAAAAATTCTTATTTCACGATTTGTATAAACTCAGACAAACTTATTTATGCAAAGATACGAAAAAAATAAAATTACATGGCACGACTTTTTGATAAACATTATTTGATTTATATCAAAAACAGACGTATGAAATAAGATTTTATATATAAAGGAATGAGGCATGACAATCATGCCTCATTCCTTTATTCTTGCGGAAGATGAGGGATTCAAACCCCCGATACCCGTAATGGGTATACCGGATTTCGAGTCCAGCGCATTCGGTCACTCTGCCAATCTTCCCAATCCGTACATCTTATCAACTTAAAACAAGATGTATTTCCTTTTTCGGATGCAAAGGTAATATTATTTTTTGATTCTACAAAGAAAAACGTCACTCAAATGAAAGTTTTTCAAGCCTCGTTTTTAATATCTCAGCCTCTGATTTTCTAATACCCAACTTAATAACACACGCACCCTCGTAACTTTGTGATATGACACGCGGTTTCATTTCCTTTACAACCCGCATCACTGAATTCATCATCACGTAAGGGAAGCTGAACGTAACAACCTCCTCCACCTGTTTTGTAACAACTTCAGCTGCAGAAAGAGCCTCTGCGGCAGCCGTCTTATATGCAACAATAAGACCGCCTGTGCCAAGATTAACTCCCCCATAATAACGCACAACCACTACCAACACGTCCGTCAGCCCGCAACTATTGATTTGCCCCAGGATTGGCTTACCAGCCGTACTGCTTGGCTCGCCGTCGTCATTAGCCCTGAACACGTCACGCTCCGGACCGAGAACATAAGCATAACAAACATGCCTTGCATCAAAATACTTCTTGCGGTAAGCGGCTATTATGTCCTTTACCTCGTCGACACTTTCAACATGATGTGAAAAAGCGAGGAACTTACTCCGCTTTTCAGAGTAAGTTCCTGCACCTATTGTATCTATCGTTTTAAACTCGTCTAAAACCATTCAATATAAAATCTCAAGAAAGCTTGTGTATAATAAGACCTGAGCGCAGTTTAGGCTCAAACCATGTAGCCTTAGGCGGCATAATCTTGCCACTGTCTGCTATGTCCATTATCTGCTTCATCGTGACGGGATACAAGGCCAGAG
>HF986695.1:0-8683 GCA_000433175.1 Prevotella sp. CAG:1058 | reverse complement strand
GACGCTTCAGCTCTTCGAGTCCGCGCAATCCGCCAACGAAGTCTATACGCTTGTCCGAACGCAAGTCCTTTATACCAAGAACGTCGTCAAGTATCAAACGGCTTGATATGTCAACGTCAAGAACGCCGATCGGGTCGGTATCGTCAAACGTACCGGCTTTTGCTGTAAGACTGTACCACTTGCCGTCAAGATACAAAGAGAAGTTATGCAGATGGTCAGGCTTGTAAATCCCGGCGCCTTTCTCTTCAACATCAAAGTTCTTCTTAAGCGCATCAAGGAACTGTTCTGAAGTAAGCCCGTTAAGGTCCTTAACCACGCGGTTGTAGTCCAAGATCGTAAGTTGCGAAGCCTGGAAACAAACAGCCATGAAATAGTTGTACTCCTCAGTGCCGTTATGGTTAGGATCCTGCTTTGCCTTTTCCGCTCCAACAAGTGCTGCGGCTGCCGAGCGGTGATGACCGTCTGCGATATAAAGCGAAGGCATCTTCGCAAACTCGCTTGTTATTGCAGCAATGTCGTCATCATTGGATATTACCCAGAACTGGTGACGGAAGCCGTCAATCGGCGCAACGAAATCATACTCAGGCGCAGTCTGTGCATAGCGCATAATCAGACTGTCAAGCACGCTATTGTCAGGATAAGCGAAGAACACTGGTTCGATATTTGCGTTGTTTACACGCACGTGCTTCATACGGTCTTCTTCCTTGTCGCGGCGTGTAAGCTCGTGCTTCTTGATGACGCCGTTAAGGTAGTCCTCAACATATGCACAGACAACAAGGCCATACTGCGTCTTGCCATTCATTGTCTGGGCATATATGTAATACTGTTCCTTATCGTCCTGCTTAAGCCAACCCTTTTCCTGGAACTTCTTGAAGTTCTCTGCGGCCTTCTCGTACACACGCGGGTCATACTCGCTTGTGCCAGGAGCAAAGTCAATCTCGGGTTTAATTATATGGTAAAGGCTTTTCTCATTGTCGCCTGCTTCCTTGCGCGCTTCTTCCGAATCAAGCACGTCATAAGGCCTTGACTCAACCTCCTCAACATATTGTTTCGGAGGACGCACACCTTTGAAAGGTTTTATTACAGCCATATCTGTCTTTATATTTAATCCAGCCTTTTAAGGGGCTTGTTATTGTTTACTTGTTTACCTGATACTTTGTGCAACCGTCCTTGAAGTAAGCATTGATTTGCTTTGCAGCTGCGATGCCGGCATTGATGTTAGCCTCTGCCGTCTGTGCACCCATCTTCTTAGGAGTGCTGAAGTAGCGGCCTTCGAATTTTGCGAAATCAGCGTCTGCGTCAGGCTTGATGTCTGTGATATATTTCAGGTCTTCACGCTCTTCGAGCAACTTGAGCAATTCAGGCTCGTTGATGACTTCCTTGCGCGCAGTGTTAATAACGATGCCTCCCTTCTTCATCAGGTTGACCAATGCATAGTTGATGCTCTGCTTTGTCTCGGGAGTCGCGGGTATGTGCAATGAAACAACATCACAGGTCTTGAACAGTTCTTCCTGGCAGCAAACAGCATGGACACCAGCTTCTTCAATAGCCTCTTTCGGGCAGAATGCATCATAAGCATATACGTCCATGCCAAAGCCTTTAGCTACGCGTGCAACGTTTCTTCCGACATTACCAAAAGCCAGGATTCCAAGTTTCTTATCCTTAAGCTCTGTTCCTGCCTTGCCGTTATAGAAGTTGCGTACAGTATATACCAACAGACCAAATACCAATTCAGCAACAGCATTAGAGTTCTGTCCGGGAGTATTCTCAACCACTACACCCTTTTCCTTTGCGTATGCCGTATCGATATTGTCGTATCCGGCACCTGCACGGACAACAACTTTCAGGTTCTTGCCCGCGTCAAGGACGGCGGGGGTAACCTTGTCTGAACGTACAATCAAAGCATCGGCGTCCTTTACAGCATCCAGCAGCTGTGCGGCATCCGTATATTTTTCCAGAAGAACAAGCTCATGGCCTGCGCCTTCAACTTCTTTCCTTATACCTTCTACGGCAACTGGTGCAAAAGGTTTCTCGGTAGCTACTAAAACTTTCATATTCTGTATAGATTTATTGGTTAATTGTTTTTGTTGTGAAAAATCGGAAAAGGGTGCATGCGTAGAAACCGGACTGGCCTGCGAGCCACCGATACGGCATGCCACCCTTTATGGTTATCGCCAAACAACAAGTTTGGTATGGTTACTATTAGTGCTGGGCTTCGAAGTCCTTCATGCACTTGATAAGAGCCTGTACGCCTTCGA
This sequence comes from Prevotella sp. CAG:1058, assembly GCA_000433175.1. Taxonomy (GTDB): domain Bacteria; phylum Bacteroidota; class Bacteroidia; order Bacteroidales; family Bacteroidaceae; genus Prevotella. The sequence continues at coordinate 6,425 of HF986695.1, read as the reverse complement.
TAGTCTGGGCGTTGTAGCAGCTAGCACGGAATCCACCAACCGAACGGTGGCCCTTGATGCCTACCATGCCCTGTGAGGTTGCATACTCGTAGAACGGTTTTTCGAGTTCAGCGTACTCTTCGTTCATCACGAAGCATATATTCATAACTGACCTGTCTTCTGTAGCAACAGTTCCACGGAACAGTTTGTTCCTGTCAATCTCTGAATACAGCATGTCAGCACGCTCGAGAGCAAGCTTGTCCATAGCCTCGACTCCGCCCATCTTCTTTATCCAACGGAGAGTCTCAAGACAGCAGTAGATAGGAACTACTGGAGGCGTGTTGAACATAGAACCCTTGTCTACATGGGTCTGGTAGTTAAGCATTGTAGGAATCTCGCGCGGAGCCTTGCCCAGTGCGTCGTCCTTAACGATTATGATAGTAACACCGGCCATAGAAAGGTTCTTTTGTGCGCCAGCATAGATACAGTCATACTTGGCTACGTCAACCGGACGGCTAAAGATGTCTGATGACATGTCGCCGATAAGCCTTACAGGTACGTCAAGCTCTTTCCTGATTTCAGTTCCGTAGATGGTATTGTTGGTTGTAACGTGCAAATAGTCAACATCTTCAGGGCAAGTCCATCCCTTCGGAATATATGTATAGTTGGCATCAGCCGAAGAAGCAACCTCAACCACTTCGCCGAAAAGTTTAGCTTCTTTCATAGCTTTCTTAGCCCATGTACCGGTATTGAGGTAAGCAGCCTTCTTGATCAAGAAATTGCAAGGCACCATGCAGAACTCAAGAGAAGCACCGCCGCCGAGGAAAAGCACCGAATAACCTTCAGGCACATCGAGCAACTCTTTGATAAGAGCTACTGCTTCGTCGACAACAGGCTGGAAATCCTTAGCCCTATGGCTGATTTCTGCCAATGACAAGCCACTTCCGTTAAAATCCAAAATCTGCTTGGCCGTGTTCTCAATGACCTCGCGCGGAAGCATTGAAGGACCTGCGTTAAAGTTATACTTCTTCATAGTAATTATTGGTTTAAAATGATTATTTTGTATGTTGCAAAGTTACACAAATTATTTCAATCTGGCAAATTATTTCGTTAAATATTGTAAAAACTCTGACAAAATGTCACTTAATGCGTTCAACTACCGTCTTTATGCCTTTTAGTTTCTGTCCTGATGCAAGCCTTACCGCATCCTCCCATTTATCCATGGCCACAGCGGCGTAAGACCACCGTTCGCGTATGTCTATGCGCCCGATGTCGCTACCGGAAAGTCCGCCCGACTTGCAAAGGAAACCCAACACGTCGCCACGCGACACCTTGTCTTTCTTTCCCTTCCCAATGTACAAAGTCGTCATACGCGGACGCGACGGAGCCGGCGTCTCGCCGGACAACTCATAATCGGAAACCTGGTCGTCAACATAAGCCGGTATTTCCTCATCCGGACCGAGCAGGAAAAACGCACGGCCTTCAGCCTTCCATCTGGCAGTACGGCCTGTACGGTGTACATATTCGTCCTTGCCGACAGGCATGTGGTAATGGACGATGTTGTCAACATCCGGCATGTCAAGCCCGCGTGAAGCAAGGTCGGTAGCAACGAGCACGTTAGCCGAGCCGTTTGAGAACTTAAAAACGGCATCCTCACGCTCCTTCTGCTCCATACCTCCATGAAACGCGCTGACGACGAAGCCTTTATCCGTAAGGAAGCCGCTTACACGCTCGACACTATCACGGTAATTCAAGAACACGATCGTACTGGCATCGCCAAAACTGCACAAGAGTGACGACAACGTTTTAAGCTTATCCTTATCCGGACTGACGACCTGGTACAACCCGACACGTCTCGAAACGTCATCACCGCCAAGATAGTCGAGGCGCGTTACGCCCCGCATATTGACAAATGCGGGTATGATTTCGGCGTCGGTAGCCGACAGGAGGAACCTACGCCTTACGGCAGGAAGCAGCCTCATAGCCTTCTCCATCTCGTCGGCAAAGCCCATCTTGAGGCACTTGTCAAACTCGTCAATAACCAGATAGCGTACACTTGAAGGCTCGATATTGCCTTTCTCCAAATGGTCGACAAGTCTTCCTGGCGTGGCAAAGACCACTTGCGGCACCACCTTGTTCATCTCCCTGTGCTCATCCATAGCAGGGCGTCCGCCGTAAAGGCACATGGCACGCAGGCCTACGCCCATGCTCCTGAACACCTCGTAAGACTGTAATGCAAGCTCGCGGCCCGGCACTATAACCACGGCCTGAAGCACGTCAGAACCGGCGTCAAGCATTCCTGCCAACGGTAACAGATACGCAATGGTCTTGCCACTACCAGTAGACGAAAGCAGCACGACGTCACCCTTGGAGTCCTGCATGGCATTCTTCATGCCTACCTGCATCCCGCTCAAGGCCTCAATCCCCAACTTCCGCAATATCTCGTTCTCGCTACGCATTACGTGATTTTTGTCTTTCAAGAGTATTCTATTTAAACGCCACAAAGATAGTAAATAAAATTTGAACCGACGAAAAAAAACGAAATATTTTATGATTAGTAACAATTCAACCGCCCATGAGTCTCTTCACATTAAATAACAGCGTAATACCATGCCCGACAAAGAGCCAGAACGGTGGCTGCACCCGCAACTGGTTTCAGTCTATAACGGCCAAAGCTGGCAATAATTTATAACACAATGATTATCAATAAATTAAATTATTACCATTGTACAGGTTAAAGTACTTGTCTTGTTAAACAAATCCCACATTTATAATAGGTAACCTTTTAAGCTGTAAAAGGTCACCTTTGAGGTTCCCCAAGACCATCTTTTGCAACGCAAAAGGCCACCTCTTGCTTTTAAAGCGGTTTTAAGCCTAATTCATCCTAAACAACAGAGGCAAAGTTATAATCAGAAACAGTACACACGTTTTCAAATAAACAATTAATGTAAAGGCATAAAAACAGAATGCTTGGAAAACAAAAAAATCAGGATAAATGTATCCGGTAAAAACATTTTGAGGTAATTTTGCACGTCGGAAACATCTATATATAATTAAAATTATGAAACAGTACGAAACATACATCTTCGACCTTGACGGAACTCTGTTGTACACCCTCGACGACCTGACTGCAAGCACAAACCACGCCTTACGTGTCTACGGATTTCCGGAACACACAAAAGACGAAGTGAGACAGATGGTAGGCAACGGCATCAGGAAACTCATCGAAAGGGCAATACCCGGAGGAACCGGCAATCCGAAATATGAAGAAACGTTCTCCGAATTCGCCACATACTACCTGAAGCACAGTCTAGACTCAACAAAGCCGTATCCAGGTATCATGGAAATGCTCAAGACACTCAAAGAACGGGGCAAGCGCCTTGCAGTAGTCAGCAACAAATATTGCAAGGCAACGGAAGCCCTATGCCAGACATTCTTCAACGAATATATAGAGGTGGCAATCGGCGAGAGCGAGGCAATACGCAAAAAACCGGCACCTGACACCGTGAATGAAGCCCTGAAACGGTTAAATGCAGACAAGGCCACCGCCGTATACGTTGGCGACAGCGATGTTGACATTGCAACGGCACGCAACTGCGGTATTCCGTGCATAAGCGTGTTGTGGGGATTCCGTGACAAGGATTTCTTATTACGAAACGGCGGAACAACGTTTGTAGAAAGTCCGGATGAAATAACCATGCCATAACATGGCAAGAACACGAAAAGTCACAATCATGCACAACCACGGCAATATTGCCACATGAATATAAAAGGCGGTCCTTTATCCAAGGACCGCCTTTTACATTATATGATAAAACTACTATCCTGCTTACTTTGCATAAGCCACGCTACGCGTCTCACGTATGACTGTTATCTTAACCTGTCCGGGATAAGTCATCTCGTTCTGTATCTTCGTAGCAATTTCACCTGAAAGCTTTTCAGTCTGACTGTCGTCCATCTTGTCAGCGCCGACTATGACACGAAGCTCACGACCAGCTTGTATCGCATAAGTCTTCGTAACACCAGGATAACTCATGGCAATGGCCTCCAAATCGTTCAAACGCTTGATATAAGCCTCGACAATCTCCCTACGGGCACCCGGGCGGGCACCACTTATGGCATCGCAGACCTGTACAATCGGCGCAAGCAGCGTATTCATTTCCAACTCATCATGGTGGGCGCCAATTGCGTTGACAATGTCAGGCTTCTCCTTATACTTCTCAGCTATCTTTGCTCCATAAAGCGCATGCGGCAGCTCGCTCTCCTCGTCAGGCACCTTTCCTATATCGTGCAGCAATCCGGCACGCTTTGCCTTCTTGGGGTTAAGGCCTAGCTCGGATGCCATTACAGCACACAAATTGGCAGTTTCACGGGCATGCTGCAAGAGGTTCTGACCGTAACTTGAGCGGTATTTCATCTTTCCTATGATCCTAATCAGTTCAGGATGCAGGCCATGTATACCCAAGTCGATAGCCGTACGCTTACCGGTTTCGATTATTTCATTTTCAAGTTGCTTCTTCACTTTTGCAACAACCTCTTCAATACGTGCCGGATGTATACGCCCGTCTGTAACCAACTGATGAAGTGCCAGGCGGCAAACCTCGCGCCTTATCGGGTCAAACGCTGAAATGACAATGGCTTCAGGAGTATCGTCAACAACAATCTCCACACCTGTTGCAGCCTCCAATGCGCGTATATTACGGCCTTCACGACCGATTATGCGTCCTTTTACCTCGTCATTGTCAATATGGAACACGCTTACAGAATTCTCGATGGCAGTTTCCGTGGCGACACGCTGAATCGTTTGGATCACAATCTTCTTTGCCTGGGCATTGGCATTGAGCTTGGCTTCATCCATGATTTCATTAATGTAGCTTGCCGCATTTGTACGTGCTTCATCCTTAAGGCTCTCTACGAGACGGTTCCTGGCTTCCTCTGCGCTCAATCCAGACAGTTCTTCAAGCTTGGCGCGCTCCTGCAGCTGCATCTTGTCAAGCTCTTCCTGACGAATCTGTATAAGTTTCTTCTCATTCTCAACACGTTGCTGCTGCTGGTCAAGATCTTGCTTCTTGCGTCCCAACTCTTCTTGACGCTGGTTAAGCGACAATTCACGTTGTTTGAGCCGGTTTTCACTCTGTTGTATCTTTTGATTGCGGCTTTGGACTTCCTTCTCCAACTCCGACTTTTTGTTAAGGAATTTCTCCTTAACCTCCAGTAACTTCTTTTCTTTCAATACGTCCGCTTCTTTTTCTGCGGCACAAATCATTTCCTTGTATTTCCCGGTAATGACATACCTGAATACAAAATACCCCGCAAGCCCTCCTAATACAAGAGCTACAACGGCTACAATAATATTTAATATCATTTGCTTATTTAATTTAAATTAATATTCTCATTTTCCATTGTCATGCTCCGAGCCGTTAACACCTAATGCGTCCTCGATTTCATGGGTGATACTTGTGAGAATATTATCATAAGGTTCTGTATCGTTATTTGTCTTTTCCAATTCAAAACTTATAGCTATGTCTAGCATAGCCATATAAAGAATTTCTTTTTCGCTTCGGTTAGTCCTGTACAATTCAGACAATTTATTCACCTTTTCCGTAATCAACTTTGCAGCATTACGGCAATAAGGTTCATCTTCCGGCATAACAGTAACAGGAATGTCCGTATCATAGACATGTAACCTTATATGTAATTTTTCCTTCTCTCCAGCCATCGCCACTTCATCATTTACCGCTCAGTAGCGTAATACACTTGTTAACCTCCCTAATTAACGCGGCCAATCTACGCTTTGCCGACTCAATGTCGCCGTCGCATATTTCCATCATTTTAGCCGCTTTGAGGCTTTCATAATCCTTACGGGCTTGTTCCAGACTTGCATTCAGACGCTTTATCTCCTCTTCATGCGAGTCAACCAATGCGTAAAGCTCATTGTTTTCTTCTTTCAATGCATTATATTGAAGAATCATTTGCCTTACACGAGTCGTAAAAAGCGTCAAGATTTTGTCTTTATCAGCCATCAATAATGGATTTGGTCTACAAAATTAGACTTTTTTCATCAAATTGCAAAATTTATTCAATGTATTTTGATGAAAATCAAACATTTAAAGCAACTGTGCATGCTAGGCACCCGTCCCCGACATACAAAGTCGCATGCTTATTATTTCCCGGACTTTACGTTATCGTCAGAAGATGGTTTTGGCTCTTTCTTTGCAAGCATTACAACTTGGAACACAAAGTCCGTAATCCACTTCTCCGTGAATCCCAAGCGTTTGTTATACGTACGAATTGCCACAACAGTCTTCATGACTCCCGCATCATTATAATCATTTTTATTAAAAATATCAGATACGGTCTTTTCCGTCATACTGTAAATAGCTTTCTTCATAAAAGACGGCACACGCAGTTTAAACTTCATAAGATTTCCCATAAGCATCATGGTG
>HF986694.1 GCA_000433175.1 Prevotella sp. CAG:1058 | reverse complement strand
ACTCTTCGTTCTTCACTCTTAACTCTTCGTTCTTCATTCTTCACTCTTCGTTCTTCACTCTTAACTTAACTCCAGCATTCTCTTTATCGGCTTAACGGCGTCCGTGGCTATTGCTGGGTCGACGTCAACCTCAGGCCAGCCATGCTTCAGAGTGTTGTAGAGCTTCAGCAGCGTGTTCATCTTCATATACTCGCACACGTTGCACGCACCGCCCTCGGCAGGCGGCACCGGTATGAACTCCGTCCCCGGACAGCGCTTGCGCATCTCGTGCAAAATTCCGGCCTCTGTGGCCACGATATACACCCCGTCGGGATGTTCCTCGGCATACTTCAGCATCACCGCCGTAGAGCCCTTAACGTCGGCCAGAGCCAGCACGTCGGCAGTACACTCCAAGTGCGCCATCACAACAGCCTCAGGCCGCTCGGCCTTCAGCCTGCGTATCGCCTCGGCAGAGAAGCGCCCGTGCACATGGCATCCGCCCTGCCACAGCAGCATCCGCCTGCCCGTAACAGCGTTTACATAGTCGCCCAAGTGGCGGTCGGGACCGAAGATTATCTTCTCGTCCTCCGGCAGCTGGCGTATTATGCGCTCCGCATTGCCGCTCGTTACGACGATGTCCGTCAGCGCCTTCACCGCCGCCGTGGTGTTCACATAGCTCACCACCGTGTAGCCCACATGCTCCTGCTTGAACTTCCTCAGCTCCTCCGCTCCGCACGAGTCGGCAAGCGAGCAGCCCGCGTTAAGGTCGGGACACAGCACCGTCTTGTCAGGGCACAGCAGCTTGCACGTCTCAGCCATGAAGTGCACGCCGCACATCACCACCACCTTGGCCTCCGTCTGCGCCGCCTTGCGCGCCAGCGCCAGCGAGTCGCCAATGAAGTCGGCAACGTCCTGCACCGCGCCGTCCGTATAATAGTGCGCCATAATCACGGCGTCCTTCTCCTTGCACATTCTGCGTATCTCGGCAGCGAGGTCGACCCCCGCCGGAGCAGGCTCGTCAATGAAGCCCTTGCCCCTCCATTCGTCTTTCACCATAAGTCTTTACATTTTTAATTATCATCAAGCCCCGACGCCGGCTCCGGTGGTCAGCCAAAGGCAGCCGCAAACCGGCAGGGCAAAAAATAATGTCACAAAGTTTTCAACGCCTATTCATAACTATCCGTTTTTTTCCTTTCCTTAAAAAAAAGAATGATTTCTTATGATGTGCCGTGGATTAGTGCAAAACTTTCCGTCAAAATCCTTTGATAATAAGTTATAAACACCTGCGGCACCGTTGTCAACACCCTTAACTAACATCTTCAGCCTGACAGTCAGCCATTAACGTAAGTTATCAACAACACCGGAGTAGACTGCAAAATTAATAAGTTTATATTTTTTTCCGTCATGAAACTGTTGAAAACTTGATAATTTTCCCTTAACAACCCTGTTGATATCCACCTGCACAACCCACCTCCGCCTGACCCCGTTGAAAACCCCATGTTTGTAAACACACTTATCCACACCTTTTTCCACAGTTATAAACACACTTTCCACAGCCGCGCAGAACACCACCTCCCGCCATCCCAAAGGCCACCTTCCACCTTGCAATATGCCACCTTTTACAAGGCAAAACGCCATGTTTTAGAAAGTGGTTTGAAAGTAAATTTAATACTTTGTATTTAGCGTCATTTTTTAGGAAATAATTTATAGATAAGCCTGTTTGTTTAAATAAAATTTGATATTTTTGCATTAAACAGTTATAGAATAACCTTAATCAGGATTGTCTAGACAGGCTAAAAGAATATTATGAGTCTTTAAAAAATAATCCCGATGCAAATCTTATAAAAGTAAAATATAAATTATGACCCACTTGGCAAACATAGATAAAGATTACGCCTCTTGGATTGAAGAACTAAGCCAGAGGTATAAGCATAGTCAGATAAAGGCGGCAACCCATGTGAATAGTGAGATGCTGCAATTTTATTGGTCGTTGGGAAAGGATATTGTTACGCTTCATGCGGAGAGCCGTTGGGGAGAAAAAATCTTAAAATTGTTAAGTAACGATTTAAGAACAAAATTACCTGGAATAAAAGGCTTGTCGGAAACAAGTATAGGATATGCCAAAAGATTTTATCTGCTTTATAATGAGTGGTTTACAATTCACCCACAACTTGTGGGTGAATTTCAGGACTGTGCTATTTGACGTATTCCTTGGGTATGTTTGTTGATATGTTGTTCTATAATCTGAATTTGCGCTGTTATGTGGTTGTTGAAATAAAGACAGGAAAGTTTGAATCGGAATATATCGGGCAACTGGGCACATACGTTGCTGCCGTGAACCATCTGTTGAAAAAAGAAATCGATAATCCTACGTTGGGGCTTCTGATATGTAAGTCTAAAGACAATGTGTTGGCCCAATACGCCTTGGAATCATCAAATCAGCCCATAGGTATTTCAGAATATGAACTGTCAAAACTCTATCCGACAGATTTTAAAGGAACGTTGCCGAGTATCGAGGATATAGAAAATGAATTGAAGTAATCTGTAAAGATAAGAGAGTAAAGAGGTAGGAAAGTATAAAGGTTTGGAATGCGATGCGGTTAAAGATTTATTGACGTTATAAAATAAAAGGAAGAATTTATAACTGAATAATGTTTACATTTACGCAAGTGTCTTGGGCTGTGTCGCTTTAAGCTAAAAACTGAAAAAGGGAAGGCCGTATCGTAACTACCAATTTACGATACGGCCTTTTTTATTTTCTTCATCTCTTGTACAGCCTGAACTGTCCTATCGGCCGGCCTTTGGTATTGATGAATCCGTGCAGGGTTATTTCCTCGTCGTCGGTCATGCCGAAGCCGTCGGAGTCTGCGTAGTAGCTGCCGTCGGGGCGCACGGTCCATTCAACAGCCGCCTTGCTGCCTGTAAACGGGAAGACCCAGAAGCGGTAACGGGCCTTGAAGGCGAGGTATGGACACTGCTGTTTGATGAGCCGCATGGCTGACGGCTCGATGTCGGCTTCGGTCAGGAATTTCACTTCTCCGTGTTCAACGAGCGTTATCAACCGCCTGGTGCCGCCGTCGTTACGGCAGAGCCACATACTGCCGTCGCTGCTGTCTATTCTAAGAATCTTGTCGCCGAGCAGCTGCCTTATTTCGTAGCGTGAGGGGTTGGCCTCGATGTCGTTAAGTATCCTTCTGTGCGCGTCTTCCGTGTTGTTCATAATTGTCTGCGTTTCGTGTTATTCTGGAGTCTGATTACAAAGATAGTAATTTTATGGATAAAAAGTGGAAAAAGGGGAAGGTAATAAGGAAATATTTAAAGGTTTACATGTGCTTGGCTTTGGTGTTTATGGCCGCTGGTGTAACGGTCTTAAGTTACGAGAGGCAAGGCTGTTGGTGCAGGCTGTTATTTTTACCTGTTGGTGCCGAGGTCTAGTCCGAGTATATTTTTCATTTTCAATTAAATCAGTTGCAAGTTAAGTTAATATACAAAGATAAGGAAAAGCGAGAGCAATGACAAATAAAAAGCTATGTTTTTTGATTTAGCTTTGCCGAGCCGCGTTATGAACAATAATATTATTTATGAAGCAATAAACTATAGCAGTTTCTCAGATTAAATCTGATGAATATAGCGCAACGAATTTGTAAACATTCTTCATGTTTTCCCTACCGTTTGACGCTCTTAGAATACGCATGCTCTTCGCCATACTGCGTTTAGGGCTGAAAAGGGCAAAAAATGGAGCGTTTCGTTAAGACGCTGGCTGACAGCGAGTTGTATCGAAAAGGAGTGAAAAGCGGAAGTGTTAAAAAACATAACCGGGCCACTTACGCATAAAAAGTGGCCCGGTTACGGATGAAAACATGCCATTTCTGAGGCTAGAATCTATGGTTTTATGCTATTAAATGATGGATTTTAGAGATATTTATTGGTTTATTTATAAACGTATGTTAATTTAATAACAATTGGAGTGTTATTAAATTAACATACGTTTACTTTTTGTTTTCCAGATTGAAAAATATTTTTGTCATAAGTTTTTACCATATATCCGATAAATAGCGCATGGCAAATTATTAACATTTTTATATTGCAATTAGAGGTAAATTTTGTTTCCCTAATTGAAAAATATGTTTGCTACGATTATTCTACAAAGGATTGAATTTGCATTAATACCATAACAGAATATTATGACAATGAAAAATCAATTTATTTCATTCAAAACTTTTTCACGATGACCTTAATTTAGTTTCCTTTACCTATAAGTGTAATGTTCTTCTTAACTGCAAAAGGTCCATCTTGAATATAATCTATTTTAAATATGCAAGTAGCTTTCCCATCTTTATTCACTAATGAAAAATAGAAAGATTTGTTATCAATGCGAACACATCGCCCCATATAAAAATCTGTTTCATGATCTGTTTCAAGTTGCTGAATATATTTTTTTGCTCTTTGCAGTTTTTCTCTATCTATGGCTTTTATAAATTTTCTTGCTGTTTTTTCTGATTCCTTATGTGCCCCAATAAGAGCCTGTCCAAATATTTCCCCCATATATTTAGCTTCTATTTTTTCCATTTCGCCACTTAAAATCATTTCAATGTATCGCTTAGTTAAAGAGTTTTCAGAAGCAACATTATACTTATTACTTTTATAATCCTCCCAATATGCTGAGTTTTCTGCTAATTTAATTTCTTCATTCATTATGTCTCCAAAATCATGAATTCTTACCAAATCTCCTTGTAGATTGTAGATAATCGTTATAGGACCTTTTGTGTCTCCAAATTTAAAATCGTAATGTTGAATGGCGTATTCTGGGTAATTATCAAATACCATATAACTTGTTTCAATAGGATATGTTTTCTCCACCCATTTACTATTCTCTCCATCATTGTTAATCCATTCGTATCCTTTGGTTAGATTTTTTCTATCCATTTTATAAACCTCATACCAAGTAATCGGTTCTTTCACAATTATTTCAGCCATAGGATATTTATAGCCTATGTCGCTTGATTTTAAATTATTATTGGAACCATTTATACTAATCGAATAAAATGGGTATGCGACGCTGTCTCTATTGAAGTAGTGATTAAATTTGAACTTACTTTCGTAATACTTTATATCGTCTATGGAAAATGTTTTTGTATTAATTTTAGCAGAATATATAATTTCGTTCAGTTTGTTTATCAAAGATTTTGCGTACTGACGAATATCTCCTTTTGTTATCCAAAGATCATTTGTTTCATTATATAAATTTTTTATATGGTCGTATAGTGGATTTTTCTTATTACATCCTTGATTTATAAAATTTTGGAGTAATACGATGTCCTTTCTGATATATGCAGTGTCAGGTATATACATAGTCTTACATTTGTAAGGCGGTATATCAAATTCTTCTTTAGCCTTACAATTTTGTGAGAATATAGGAGAAAATACAAGACTTAAGAATAATATTGCAGGTATTATTATTGACAAAAATTTCCACTTAGCATTAGATGTCTTATTGCCATGATCATTCATGCTGTCAGAAATGTTTATCTTTTCTATATTCAGTTCATCTGAATTTACACTTAAAAATCTTGCAATTTGACTGTTCGTTTGTTGAAACGCTGTGTTGTCATGTTTTGAGTCATTCTCATTGAGCATCAGAATGTATTCATGTTCAAAATTTGCACGATATAAATCTATAAAATCATGAGAATCAAAATAGCCTGTTGATTGGTTTCGCTGTGCCAGTATATCAATGATTTTTTTAGCTTGATCTTTAGTTATCATATTCTATTGTTTATTAATTTTACAACACGTTTTTATAAGACCTATTCAAAATTAATTACTAAACGTTTAGTCCCGTCAGAAGATTCACTTAACGTAGTGTTGCCATAAAAACTTAACAAAATCTTCATCATACATGGCAAAGATACAAATTAAATCCAAACAAATCATGTCTTATTTCAGAATATTTTCAATCATGAATTAAACCAATACGATTTTTCAATATAATTGATTCAACTTTGGATTTTCAAAACAAGATCATTGATTACCCATAAAAAATGAAATATTCCGTTTCTCTTGTACCTATTATTCTATAATCAGTTCATGCTCGGAGATTTGGCCGTATTACAACTTTATATTAATCATCTTGCCGCTTTCAATTTCACAGATATACGTACAACGTCAAGAAAAACAGACAGCAATATGTAAAATAGATAGATGAAAACATCAATCTGCCTGCAGAAACAAACCAGATATCGGCTTACGACCGATAAAGGTTAAACAGGCTCTTGGGCAAATATGATAAAAATCCGGAAAAGAGTTTGAGTTCTTATTTATTATGTGTATCTTTGCCGTCAGAATTTTAAGCAAATCACAATAAGGATTATTCCGTTGTGAAAACATTTAGGTTGCCCCGTCGTCCTTTAACGGCGGGGATTTTTTGATTATGGTAGGAGCGGTGGCCGCAGGCCCCGTGGTTAAATAGGTTAATGCGAATGATGAAAGAGAGAATCGACGAATTTGAGATAATGGCGCCCGTGGGCAGCCGCGAGAGCCTTCAGGCTGCGCTCCAGGCAGGTGCCGACTCTATTTATTTCGGCATCGAGAAGCTGAACATGAGGGCGCACTCGGCCAGCACGTTCACCGTTGACGACCTGCGCGAGATTGCCGCGACGTGCGGCGAGCGTGGCGTCAAGACTTACCTGACGGTGAACACGATTATCTATGACGACGACATTGAGCTGATGCACCAGATAATAGACGCCGCCAAGGAGGCCGGCATCTCGGCGGTGATAGCGAGCGACGTTGCCGTGATGACGTACTGCCGCGAGGTGGGGCAGGAGGTGCACCTGTCAACGCAGCTCAACATAAGCAACATAGAGGCGCTGAAGTTCTATGCGCAGTTTGCCGACGTGGTGGTGCTGGCGCGCGAGCTTAACATGGAGCAGGTGGCACGCATACACGAGCAGGCGGAGCAGATGAACATCTGCGGCCCGTCGGGCAGGAAGATACGCATAGAGATGTTCTGCCACGGTGCGCTGTGCATGGCGATAAGCGGCAAGTGCTACCTGAGCCTGGACAACGCGGCGCGCTCGGCCAACAGGGGCGAGTGCATGCAGCTGTGCCGGCGCTCGTACATCGTGACCGACAAGGAAACGGGCACGGAGCTTGAGATTGACAACAAGTACATAATGAGCCCGAAGGACCTGAAGACGGTGCGCTTCATCGACCGCATGATGCGGGCCGGCGTGCGCGTGTTCAAGATAGAGGGCCGTGCGCGCGGACCTGAGTATGTGTACACGGTGGTGAAATGCTACAAGGAAGCCATACGGAGCGTACTGGACGGCACGTTCACCGAGGAGAAGAAGGACGAGTGGGACGAGCGCCTGGCTACGGTGTTCAACCGCGGCTTCTGGGACGGATACTACCAGGGTCAGCGCCTTGGCGAGTGGAACAAGAACTATGGCTCTAACGCTACGGAGCGCAAGGTGTACGTGGGCAAGGGTGTCAAGTATTTCTCCAAGCTGGGCGTGGCGGAGTTCTCGTGCGAGGCTTGCGAGTTCTCGGTAGGCGACAAGATGCTGATAACGGGTCCTACGACGGGCGTGATGTACGTAACCGTCGAGGAGATACACGACGACACGCACGCCGTGGAGACGGCGCAGAAGGGCACGCGCGTGGCATTCAAGGTGCCCGGCAAGGTGCGCCCGAGCGACAAGCTGTTCAAGATAGTTAAGGAGAAACCGAAGTATTAAGTTTTACGTGTCAGGTTAGTTAAAGGAGATAAGCTGTATGATGTTGCTTTTCAGGAGCTGAAAGGTTGCTTTTGATCTTGCAAAATGTATCTTCTTGGACGCTGGCGGATAATTGACGAATATATAAATAAATAAAGATTATGACAATAAACGAAGCACAGGACGAGGTAATAGAGGAGTTTGCTGACTTTACCGACTGGATGGACAAGTACCAGTTGCTGATTGACTTGGGCAATGACTTGCAGCAGCTCGACGACAAGTATAAGACCGAGGACAACCTCATTGACGGCTGCCAGAGCCGCGTGTGGCTGCAGGCGGACTACGTGGACGGCAAGATAAACTTCACGGCGGAGAGCGACGCGCTCATCGTTAAGGGCATAATAGCGCTGCTGATACGCGTGCTGAGCGGGCATACGCCGCAGGAAATCCTTGACGCCGACCTTTATTTCATCGAGCGCATCGGCCTTAAGGACCATCTGTCGCCTACGCGCTCAAACGGTCTGCTGGCAATGGTCAAGCAGATTAAGGTGTACGCTTTGGCGTTTAATTCATAATTCGCAATTCATAATTCATAATTCGCAATTCATAATTCATAATTCATAATTCATAGTTCGCAATTGGCTTGCGCCTAACTCCGTTTCATGAAGTTGTGATTCGTGGGTTTGTGTTTTCTGGTTTTCAATTAAATTAAGTGCCATGCGTAAATTGAAGGTTACGGAGATGAACCGTCTCACGGTGGACGAGTTCAAGAGTTCGGAGAAGATGCCGCTGACGGTGGTTCTTGACGACGTCAGGAGCATGTACAACGTAGGGTCGGTGCTGCGCTCGTGCGACGCATTCCGCGTCGAGGCCGTGTGGCTGTGCGGCATTACGGCCGTGCCGCCCCATCCAGAGATACACAAGACGGCGCTGGGCGCAGAGGACAGCGTGGAGTGGCGCTACTTCGCTTCGGCGCTCGACGCCGTAAGGGAGCTGCAGGAGCGCGGCGTAATGGTCATGGCCGTCGAGCAGTGCGAGGGCAGCATGATGCTCGACAGGTTTGAGCCTGAGGGCGGACAGGGCTATGCCGTCGTGCTGGGCAACGAGGTGAAGGGCGTGCGCCAGGACGTCGTCGACGCCTGCGACGGCTGCCTCGAGATACCCCAGTTCGGCACCAAGCATTCGCTTAACGTGTCGGTCACGGCAGGCATCGTAGTCTGGCATTTCGCCCAGGCTTATATCAAGGCTTCAGGCAGCCGTTAGGTGCCACAAGCGGCTCCGGGCTGAGGCTTGTGGCCGGTGGCTGTCCGGATATGGAATCAGGATATAAAAATAATGTCCGCAGACGGTATCCATTACATGTAATGGTACGTCTGCGGACGTTGGTTTTTTATTTATGAGAGGGTATTTATTTCTTCCATACCTTGACCGAGCCGCGGCCTGTCGCTATTATGTAGGCTCCTGCGGGCAGGCTGCTCATGTCGATGCCGTCTTTTGCGTTGTAGCGCTTCATGTTCATCATCAGGCCCGATGTGCTGTACACTCGTACCTGCTCGTTGTCCTTTACTCCGGTAAGGCGTACCGTGCCGTTTTCATAGCTTGCCTGAACCATGTCGGTTGTGGTAGTGCGCACGGTGCCGATGCCGGTCGACGTCACGGGCGTGTATTTCAGTTCGTACACGTCGTAGACTCCCAGTTCGCCCGTAAACCAGTCGCTTGAGTAGATGGTGTCGGTAAGTACGGCGTTGGTCGAGTTCAGGTACACGGTGCCGTCCCATTCGTTTTCTACTGGGTAGAGCGTCTTTGCCGACTCGATGGCTGTGTCGAAGGTGTAAAGCTCGCGCTGTGTCACGTCGTCTTTCGACTCGTTGTACTTGTACCATTCCTCTATGTTGCCGTTGGCGTCATATTCGAACACCTCGCCGCCGGCTTCAACTATTTCGTATGTCATAAGGTCGAGCATGGTGCCCAGCTTTTCCACCACCCTGTCCTTGTCGTCGTATACGTACTTGTATCCGTTCGAGAATTCCATCTCGCCGCCGAAGAACGCCGAGTAGTATTTCTCCTCGTCTAGCCTTCCCTTCTCGTCGTAGGTGTACCTTATCTGTGTGGAGTATGTGTAGAAGTCGTCGCCGCTGAACTTCTGTTAGCCCTTCTCGAGCACCTCGTTGCCCTGCTCGTCGTAGACATACTTGTTGCCGGTGTCGTAAACGTAGCCGTCGAGTTCGTAGTAGTGTGCCGTGCTGTCAAGGCGGCCGTTGTCCTCGTCGTACATGTACTTATAGTATTCAGGCGTATACTTTGAGTTCATTTCATACAGCTTGTATTCATACTGCTGTGCGAATGATGCTGAAGAGAGCATGAGTGCGGCGATGAAAGTGAAGTAAGTTTTTCTTATAAGGCTTTAATTTTTAATGTTGGACGTCTGTTTGATAATGAAATGTTATATATCACACCGTAAAAGTAAATATTATTTTAATAACTGCAAAATATTTTTATGAAAAATAGTGTATTTGTATATAAAAAATTGAACTTTGCCGGAAAAATGTCAGGGTGTAAGCCTTGTTTTGTTAAAATATGAAAGAATATGCCCCATATTTTGCTTGCTTACGATTTTTAGAACCGTTTTTTGCCGCCGGAAGCAGAGTGTAGCACCACTTCGAGTGCATGGCGGTGGGCGTAGTTGTCCGTGGGCTTGCCAAACCTACGGTTACGTAAAGTCCAGACCTCCGGGCTGTGATATATGGTGGTTTTGCAAGATAATTAAATCTGTGCGATGATTAAGTCTGTTAAATGTGAACTTGTGTGCCGTTTCCATAAAAAGCCAGCCGCTGGCGTTTTATCCGTCAGTGGCTGGCTTTTATTGTGGTGTATGTTAAATGGTATTATTTTACCAACACCTTCTTCACGCTGCTTGTGCCGTCATTGTATTTGGTCTTCATTATGTACATGCCGGCTGCAGGTCTGGTGGTCTTTACTCCGGAGAGGTTGAAGTATTCGGTGCTTACGGCCTGCTTGCCGCCCTCCACCTTGCCGATGCCGGTGCCGAGCACGTTCTCGGTGACAAGGTCTGAAGCGTATTTTGTGCCGTCTTCGTCAACATAGAACGACTGCAGGGCTACTGTCTCGGCTATATCCTTCTTCACGTAAATTGTGTGCGATGTGTTGTACACATAGATGTCGTAATAGTTTGACGCTTCGTATGGCACGTCAGTGGTGGGCTCGGTGAAGAGCGGATATTCCTCGGGTGTGAAAGTGTACAGCTCGCCGTCCACGTAGAGGTTGTAGTACATCTTGTTTCCTGAAAGTATTGCGCCTTTCTCGTTTTCGTTAGGTATGTCCCATTCCAGTGTGCTTATGCCGGGGTTGTTCAGGCAGTTAGTGAGCGATGGGTTAAGCGGTTTGGCCTTGAACATTTCGGGTGTCTGTTGCCACATCGACGGGTTTTCGGCTATGGCCGTGGCCGAGATGTATTCATTGCTCATGCTTACTATGAATGTTTCGTCTTCCTGTGCCGTGTACATGCCTGTCTCGGGATTGTAGACGAGCGTCACCTTGTCGATAGGCTCGTACTGGTTCCATTCGGATGTTTCGTCAACGAAGATCCTTGCTGCCATGAAGTAGTAGAACTGGTCCCACTCGTTCTTGCCCATGTACTGGTTGGTGGGGAATGTTATCTTGCCGTCTTCCATGGTGCCCTTGAACCAGTAGCCTTTCATGTATGATGTGAATCCGTCTACGTATATGTCGTTGCCGTCTACGGCCACCTGTACTATCGACTTCTTGCCCAAGGTCTCGAAGGCCCATTCCTGCATCACGGCGTCGGCCGGTGGTGTGACGGGTTCGCCGTTGTCAATGATGTTCCATGTCTCGAAGGTGTCGCCGTATCCCGACCATACCTGCAGGGCGTGTGGCTCGTTGCTGTATGTCACGCCTACGAGGTATTTGGGGTTGTTGCCTGTGGTGACGTCGTAGTCGGCTGAGTTGCCGAGGTTAAGCTTCACGTTGCCGGCATCGTCCACGTCGTATTCGAGGTAGTTGTCTTCCGGATAGCAAATCATGTAGTATTTCTCTCCGTCTTGTTCCACTTCCTCGAGCTTGTTAAGGTACATGTCCTTCATGTTGCCGTCGGTGTCGTAGTATGAGCCGATGCACTGCGGAAGTTCAACCGTTATCTTGCCGTCGGCGTATGTGCCCTTGGCGAATGTGCCGGTGCTGTAGTTGGCCACTGGGTTCTGTATGTACACTTCGCCGTTGCTGCACCATACAATCTTGTTGGTCGTCGTGCCCGACATGAATTGCAGGCCATACTCCTGGCCCCAGAACACCCAGCCCTCGTATGACTCGTTGTAGTATTTTGTCTCGCCTTCTGGCGCCTGAGATATTATGTCAGTCGGGTCTTGCCCGTCTGCATTGTTGGGAACAAGCTTGGGCATCCCCAGCGGCTGCGCCATGACTGTTGTTACTGCAAGTAATTGGATTGCTGAAAAAAGTAATGATTTCTTCATGTTTTGTTGTTTTAAGTGCTTTTCCCCGATTGTGCAGTTGTTGATGTGGCCAAGTGTGGATGCGGGACGGCGCCTGCCTTTTGTCTTAGTTCGGCGTCTTCATCCGTGGTCTGTTTGAATGTTCTTGCCTTGTGGCAAGTGTGCCGCCTGTGCTTTTGGTGCCAGCTGTGGCGGAAGGGTGAAAGTGAGTGTGTTATGTCATAGGCTTATGATTTATATATTATACTTATATTGTATTTACAGAACAATAGTTCGTTAAAAATTAGCCCAGCCTAAGC
>HF986693.1 GCA_000433175.1 Prevotella sp. CAG:1058 | reverse complement strand
ATTTAACTAAAATTTAAGTTAACTCAAATGTTAAAATTGTATTTGCATAAAAAGTTATGAAATAAGCTGATTACCCTGTCACCCTTGTCACCTTTTATAAGATGAGATAAGTAAGTGAGGGAATGCGGAAAATACATAAATAGCTTAATCATAATAGTTTGGATTGATTTGTGCTTGATGCTTGACAATTCAGACAGTACAAATAAGTGGGTGCTACTACGGGTAAATAATTGTTAATAGTGTTAATTTGAAAAATTCACGAAAAATCATTTAACATAAAATTAAGTTAAATAGGTCTGTGAAAAAGTAGCAGAAAACCCGAATTTAACATTAAAAACAGGCATAAAACGGGTATTTTCAGCACGTTTCAGTTGTGAAATAATACAGCCTTTATGGTTTTCATGCAATAAAATTTCGCTTGATTACAACTAAAAAACAGTCTGAAAAGCAACTCAAAACCGCTTGTTTTTGCTCCGAAACCCGCTTGATTCCAAAATTGTTGTTATTCAAAATATAAATATATCACAGATGGCAGCCTTCGTTTATATGCCGTTTTTGCAACGTTTACCGGTATAATTAATGCGGGTTGTCATCTTTTGGGAGGTTTAATTATACGGCTTAAGCGTTTTGATTTATTTTGATCAAAATTGAAACATGTTGAAAAATTAAAAAATACAAATATGAATTATTATTTTCCCCTTCATCTTAATGGAGGTAATAGAGGATGTGAAGCTATTGCAAAAGGAAGTGCAATCGTTTTAGGTGAGAAAAAAGAAAGTCTTATTGGTTTATCTTCAAATATAGAATTAGATATACGGTTAGGATTAGACAAGTATGTTACTATGGTTCCTCAGAAGAAATGGTCATATTTTCAGCGATTAAATATGATTATTTTTAAGCTGTTACATCATGATTTTTATGTAAGAAGGTGTAAAGAATATGCAATAACTTATAATAGCTTTTTAGATAACATCAGTACGAAAGATGTTATGATTTCTACAGGTGGAGATATGATGTGTTATAATGATAATCAAGTTATCTATACCGTAGATAAAATAAAGGACAAAGGGATCAAAGCTATTCTTTGGGGATGTTCAATGGGTGAAGAAAATCTTACACCACGTAAGTTTGAAGCGTTAAAGAAGTTTGATATTATCTATGCTCGTGAATCTCTTACAGAAAAGTTTTTATTATCAAAAGGATTAAATAATGTAATATGTTATCCTGATCCAGCATTTATTCTTGATCCTCAGGAAGTCGAACTTCCTCCATTTTTTTCTACAAATAGTGTAATTGGTCTTAATATTAGTAAGATGATTTTAAAAAATGATTCTTCACTATTGGAAGATTTGTATTTGTTGATTCAATATATTTTAGATAAAACAGATTGCCAAATATTACTTGTGCCTCATGTTCTATGGAAGGGGCAAGATGATAGATTATTAAGTAATATGTTATTTGAAAAATATATGTCATCTGGTAGGTTGCATGTTCTAGATAGTACTCGATATAATTATTGTGAGATTCGTTATATTATATCACGTTGTAGATTTTTTATCGGTGCGAGGACTCATTCAATAATCTCTGCATACAGTACATGTGTGCCTTCATTGGCTCTTGGGTATAGTATTAAAGCTAGGGGAATTGCAAAAGATTTAGGACTTGATGATATATTAATTGTGAATAGTGTGGAATATAAGAATGGAAACTTATTGAAATCATTTGAATATTTGATGCAAAATGAGAATATAATAAGAACTCATTTATTAACGATAATGCCAAAATATAAGAATAGATTGAA
Source organism: Prevotella sp. CAG:1058 (assembly GCA_000433175.1). Lineage (GTDB taxonomy): Bacteria > Bacteroidota > Bacteroidia > Bacteroidales > Bacteroidaceae > Prevotella. Next base: position 557 of record HF986693.1, on the reverse strand, counting down.
AGAGGTTAAGGGAGTAATTAATTATTTATTGAAATGATTTTTCTTAATAAGTTTAGGTCTCTTAATAGCAATAAACAAAAAATACTGGCCAATGTGTTTTGGGCAATGCTTGGTAAAGTTGTCAATATGGTTGGCCAATTATTTGTTGGCATATTGGTTGCTAGATATCTTGGTCCTGAGCAATATGGTGTAATGAATTATGTAATTAGTTATGTAACATTGTTCACTATAATATCAGGTTTTGGTCTTGCAAATATTGAAATTCGTGAGCTTTCTCGTGTCCCCGAAGAACGTGATGCTATTATGGGGACATGTTTTAGATTGAGATTATTGTTCGCAACGATAGGTTATTTATTGATAATAGCTACTCTTATTGTTTTCAAGACCGATACTTTTACAAGTACAATGATACTTGCTTATGGACTAGTCTTATATACAGGTTGTTTTGAGGTAATACGTAATTATTTTACTTCTATTGTAAAAAATGAATATGTTGTAAAGTCTGAAATTTTACGGACGATTATAGGTGCTTGTTTAAAAATTATTTTATTATTGAT
>HF986692.1:67147-76054 GCA_000433175.1 Prevotella sp. CAG:1058 | reverse complement strand
TGGCCAAAAGGGTCAAAGTCGCGTGGCTTTTCCAACGTCGAAGGAAATATCCCAGTTGACGTTCCGCGAGGTGGAGTCGGTAGAGAAGAGCCGCAACCGTCTGCGCAAGAAGATAAGCCTGCCTAGCGACATGCCGATACGCGGCTACCTCATGCAGGTGGTTGACGGTGACTCTGCCGCCGCTGACGGCCGGCCTGCCGTGTCTGACGCGGATGCAGCCAGTTGACATAGCCAGGCGGTTGCTAAAAAAAGCCGTGGCGAACCATCCCGGTTCGCCACGGCAGATCTGGCACATTACGTATTGAGTTATTTTACTATTACCTTCCTTATTGTTCCGTCAGACATGCGGATGATGTTAAGTCCCTTTACAGGTTCGCTTATCTTGCGTCCGTCAGCCGTGTAGCGGGCTGTCTCTGTCGCGTTTGTCTTGTCGGCTGTGGTGCCGCTTATGCCGCTCGTGCCGTATCCGGCCTTGCATGTCTCGGCGTTGTTCACCCATAAGTCGTTGATGCGGCTTGTTCTGTTGAGGGGTCTGCCTATGAATGCTACCACGTTTACGTTGTCAGCGTTCCATTCTGCCGGCAGGGTGAAGCTGTATGTGTTTGAATAAGCGTCGCCGTTCCAGGCAATTGCTTCGCCCGATATGTCCGTAATGGCTTTACGCATCACGTTGTTGTGTACGGCGTTTGCCGAGCCGCCGCTCTGCTTTGCCACGATGCCGTCTTCGGTGAGGTATACCGACAAGACGGCGTCTTCACCAACAAAGGTGTCAAAGTCTTCAGTACGGTTTCCGCTTACCTCTATGTTAAGTTGTCTTGTTTCCTTGTCCAGCTGCGTGTTGATGTTTATGCTGGCAAAGGCCGGCATGCTGTTGCTCAGGTCGATGACTTTACTAAACATATCTGCCGCTGCGTCGGCATACATGGCGTCGTAGCCAAGTCCGAAGTACAGCTGTCCATCCTGGTTCAGGCTCGCATCGGTGACGAAATATCTGTTGAACACTCCGCTCGGGTTGCTCCTTGCGCCAAGGATGTAAGATATGTCAAGAGCCTCGTTGCATGTCATAGGGTCGCCGGGCGCCGGTATGTCCGTGTGGTGGGCTACGATGACAAAGTCGTCGCGCAGCTTCTCGAGTGCGGCTATTACAGGTTCTGCGTAGGGGCATGCCGGGCATGTTGTCGCGGTGAACTCTTCCATAAGGCTCTTCTGCCTTGGCATGCATGAGTTGTATGTGTTAACATCGGCCTCTGCAATGTCGTCGTCTGTATTTTCCGTCGGTGTGTTACCGTTGATTTTGCTTACCTTTACTGTAAGCTTGTGGCTGCCCGTCGGGGTGCCGTCAGGTATCGTCACGCTGCCGCTTACCGTCTGTGCTACATTCTTCAGCTCCACTGGCGTGTCGGTAGTCTGTATCACTTCACCGTCAAACAACAGGTCCATGGTGTATTGTCCGGGGATTATGTTGCCGTTGTTCCTTATCGTGTAGCTGTAGTCTGTACTTTCGCCAGTCTTTATGTATTGTTCCGTGGTGAGGCCGTTAACCGTTATGTCTTCGTCGGGGAATGTACCGCCCTTTACGACTGCCTGTATGCACAGGTTGCCGTAGCTGGTGCCGTTGTTATACCACATGTCGCCGTTGCCGATGTTTCCGTATATGAGGAAACCGCCGTTAACGCCGCCTTCGGGGTTGATGTCCATGTCGGTGAGCAGCGGGTATCCGCTGGTTTTCGACATGAAGTCGAAGGCTATGAGGTAGTCAAGGCCTTCTTGTATGGTGACAGGTTCGGTAAGGGTGACGTCGTTCCATCCCACCTGGGTCGAAGGTACTTCAACCTCGGATACCGGTGTCACCGTGTTTCCGTTGAACGTAACCGTGCATACCGTAACCTTTGACGCACCAACGGTCTCGTTAAGGGCGAAGCGCACTTTAGTTATCTGTCCGCCGATGAAAGGTGTAAGGTGTGTGGGCGTGAACTCGACGGCTGCCTTGAAAAGGCCGTTCTTGCCTAATCCAAGGGCGGTACCTCCGATTTCGTCCGTGGTGTAGTAGCCCATTATCCTCTCGTTCTCGTCCAAGGCTATGCGGTTGGGCGCCTTTGCCGGGTCTTGTGCTTGTGTTACGCTGATACTCTGCATGTCCGCCTGTGTGTTGCGGATCTGTGCATTTGATGTTGTGAACGCCATCAGGAGCGCCAATAATGAAACAAATGTTTTTTTCATGTGTTTTTTACTAAATGTTTTATAATGGATGTTTTGCCCGGAAAGTTGCCGCCGGGACGGGCAAAGGTACATTTTTTTGTTTCTTTGCAAAGAGTTGGTTACTTTTTGTGTTTCTCTTTTTTTCCCGTCCTTACCGTAAGGCGTTTTTTAGCGGCATGTCCGGTTAAAAAATCCTCGCGCAATTTTGCATTGCGGGAGGATTTTCTTTTCCATGGAGTCAATGTATGTCTTGTTTTCTCCTTGGGCGAAGGTCTTCTACTTACTTGACGATAACTTTCTTGTTATTGATGATGTAGATGCCCTTGGCAAGTCCGTCGGTCGCATTGGCTGCCGGAGCTTCCTTGATGAAGCAGCCCTGCAGGTCGTATACCTTCACGTTGCCTGTGTTCTCGGCTGTGTTGACGTCCGTGATGCCTGTTGGTATGTAGTCGAGCCTGATTATCCAGCTGTTGTAGTCTCCCGCACCACCAGTCCATCCTGATAGCACTCGTCCGTCGCCGCTGCATATTACAGTACCCTCGGTTCTCTCTGACAGCCAGTCGGCAGCCGCAGTCTCTCCCTTTGCCCTCAGCCATTCTGCAACAGATGTTCTGGTATCACTGCCGGCGGCGTAGACTCCTGCTCCTGTGAAGAAGTCGCCGTCGTTACTTACACAGTAGCCGTTGCTGCCGTCAAGATAGTCGCGTAGCTCCATGCTTTCGTCTCCGATGGTTATCATGGCAGCGTCGCCTACTACAAAGTCTTTCTTACATGTGGTTGCATAATATTTACCGTTTGTTGAGAGCCATACTGCGTTTTGTGCAAAGAAGCTACTTTTTACATTGTTGTAGAAAAAGTTGCGGTATGTCCTTAGTTTTTCGTCGAATACTCCGTATTCCTCTACGTATGTATTCCATGCCTCGTTGTATTCGTCAAGCATGTCGCCCATGTAGTTTTTCGGATCAGGCCAGTAAGTAGGGAACTTGTCGATTTCGCCTATATTATATAGCCACACAGAGTCCTCATAAGCAGCAGAGTCTTTCTGGTAAGCGGCATACATATCTTCGGTCATAAAGTCGTATTCTTTTGGCCCTTGCGGCTTGTATGTCGGGAATTCAGGCCACTCAAGTCCCTCTTCACACAGTCCTTTGTCGTACAGTTCGTATGTCCATGTTCCGTCCTCAGCTTTGCGGTATACTAAAGGCAGGCATTCGTTGTTGCTCCACATCACGATTTGTGCGGCTATCACTGTGCCGTCGTCTGAGATGCAGTTAGGCAGTATGTTTTGCGGAGCAGCGCCTGTGAAGTCTTTTTCGGGGTGTGGCAACTCCTCACGTGTGTACGTACCGTCCTCGTTTTGCGTCCACAATATTGGAATAATGTTCGTATGTCCGAATTTGTTGTTTGTCTGTGTGTATCCTATGATGTATTTGTGTGACTCTGTCATGGCGTTTGCGTTTGAGAATCCGTCGCCAGCAGCCATTGGCAGCCTTGTCCATTCACCTGTTTCTATGTTGAGTATGGCGGGAGCGCCATACATTGCGCCGCAGAGGAAACCGTCGTTGGTCAGCGAGTTGCCCAAGCCGAGATCATAGCCGCCCTCGTTAGGATTTTCGAACGCCTTATATTCATCAGTCTCAGAGTTGTAGATACCTATGTAGCCCTGGTCTACAGATGCAAGATATTTTCCGTTTTCGCTCATTGCATGGAAACGTCTTTCTACCGGGATGTCTTTCATCATCTGGCCGAACGTCATGCATGTTGATGCTAATGCGATGACAAGTGTTAAAATCTTTTTCATAATCGTTTGTTTTAAGGGTTTATGATTAAGGTTTATTATAACAATCACAATCCGTAAGTGGACATGTATTTGTTCCTTTTTTTATTATGGCGTACTTGCGTACCTTCATGTGGAATTTATTTCTCACACCGCAAAATTATGATATACAAACATTAAAACCAAACAAATATACCCTGACAAAACCCTGACAATTCATGATTTTTTTGCATTTCGGGGCTGTTTGCGGCATTTCGGCTTGCGGAAGGCGGCCTTTTACGGCGCAAAAGGCCGCGAACGGGAGTGCAAAAGGCCACCTTATGTAAATGGCTGGCTGCCAGTGCCGACGGCTGTGGGAGGCGGCGTGACAGGCGGCGTGTGCGCTCCGTTTGAGCTAAATAATTTAACAACAATAAAAATTTATGTTAAACACTTGTTACTTTTTTACACTTAATCAGTCATATACGAAAATAACGTAATCTTCTAAACATTCAATTAGTATAATTATGAACAAGAAAACATTGGCAATCGTGGCTCTTGCTGCAGGCATAGGGTCACAGTCGGCTATGGCCCAGTATCCCGAGCTCACGCCGGAGGGAAAGGCCAAAATCGACTCTCTCACGAAAGTCTGGACGGCTCATTCAGACTCTGCGTGGGCAGTAGCGTTCCCAATCGTTAAGAAGGAGGCCATGGAAGGCCGTCCTTACGTGCCATGGGCATGGCGTCCCTACGACCTGAAGCAGGCCAAGATTCCGGCATTCCCGGGTGCCGAGGGTGGCGGTATGTACACCCAGGGCGGACGCGGCGGCAAGGTGCTCGTCGTTACCAACCTTAACGACTCGGGTCCCGGTTCGTTCCGCTGGGCTTGCGAGCAGGGCGGCGCGCGCATCATCGTGTTCAACGTTTCGGGTATCATCCGTCTCGAGACTCCTATCATCCTGCGCGCTCCTTACGTTACGATAGCCGGACAGACTGCTCCCGGCGACGGCATCTGCATAGCAGGACAGTCGTTCCAGGTTAACACCCACGACGTCATCGTGCGCCACATGCGATTCCGCCGCGGTGCTACCAACGTATGGTACCGTGAGGACTCGTTCGGCGGCAACCCCGTGGGCAACATCATGATAGACCACTGCTCTTGCGAGTGGGGCTTGGACGAGAACATCTCTTTCTACCGCCACATGTTCGACATGGGCGACGGCAAGCCCATGCGCAAGGAGCCTACTGTTAACGTGACGATACAGAACACCATCTCGGCCAAGGGCCTTGACACGTACAACCACGCCTTCGGCTCAACTATCGGCGGCGAGAACGCATCGTTCATGCGCAACCTCTGGGCTGACAACACCGGCCGTAACCCGTCAATAGGATGGGGTGGTGTGTTCAACTTCGTCAACAACGTCGTTTACAACTGGGTTCACCGTACTGCCGACGGTGGCGAGTTCTCTACGATGAGCAACTTCATCAACAACTACTACAAGCCCGGACCTCTCACTCCGAAAGACTCTCCTGTAGGCTACCGCATCGTCAAGTCAGAGAGTCGCAGCCAGAAGCTCTTCCCCTACCAGCAGTTCGGCCGTGTTTATGCCATCGGCAACATCATGGAAGGCAACGAGGCTGTGACCAAGGACAACTGGGACGGCGGTATCCAGATTGCCGACAAGGACCTCAAGGGCGAAGGCGGCGTGCCCGAGGACGTACTGGCCCTGATGAAGTCGAACGAGCCGTTCCCAATGCCTCACCTGACCATCATACCGTCTGAAAAGACATTCGACTACGTGCTCGAGAACGTCGGCGCAACCCTGCCTACACGCGACATAGTCGACCAGCGCATCATCGAGGAAGTTCGCACGGGCGAGGCTTACTACGTGAAGAAGTTGCCCAAGGACAACCCCTACGGCGACCACTGGGGCATGCGCGACAGGTCTAAGAACGAGGACGGCCTCTTCAAGTACCGCCGTCTGCCGAAAGACTCTTACAAGTACGGCATCATAACCGACCCGCGCCAGATGGGCGGATATCCTGAATACAAGGGCGAGCCGCGCGTTGACACCGACGGCGACGGTATGCCGGACGACTGGGAGATAGCCAACGGACTGAACCCCAACGACCCCTCTGACGCCAACGGCGATTGCACAGGCGACGGCTACACCAACATCGAGAAGTACATCAACGGCATAAGCACCAAGGTTAAGGTTGACTGGACTGACCTGAAGAACAACTACGACACCCTGGCCGGCCGCAAGAGCCTGTATTGATGATAATGTCCGGGTAACCGGATGAATGATACACCGTAAACAAGCCGGGACTCAATCCGCGACGGCTGCCATCGGGCCTTAAGCCCTTCGTGCAGGCAGCAGCGGATTGAGTCCCGGCTTCTTTTTTATATATCAATAAACTAAAGCCAGCCTTTGCCCTGACTATAAGGGCAAAGGCTGGCTCTTATCCTTCCGTTCGTGCAGCCGGCTTGCAAGCGGTCGCCGGACGCCATGCGGAGCCTTGTGGCGCGTTTCCACGCCTGCGTCAGCCCCTTACGTAGTGGGGCATCTCCTCGGGTATCACCATCGAGATTTCGACCAGTCCGGCCACGCTTCCGTCCTCGCCGGTGTAAGCCGTCTGGTAAATCATCTTTTTCTGTCCGTTCTTGTGTATGGTGTAGGCGTTGCTGCCGCCCGAGGCAAGCAGTCCGCGTATAATTCCGGCCGCGCGCTCTCCGTGGCAGTCAAAGAGGTTCTTGCCAATCAGGTCGCCATGCTTCTTGTACGTCTCCCTCGCCCTTGCGTTCATGTAGGTTATCATGCCTTCGGCGTCGCATACGGTAACGGCGCAGTTCATGCCTTCTGCCCATTCGATGTCTTTCATAATGCTTTGTTTTTGTTATGTTATATTTGCTGCAAATATAGTAAATATTTGCGTTCGGCGGTTGCGCCTTAGGTCAAAAAAACAACCGCGGAGACAGGTAAAGCCTCCGCGGTTGTCTTTATATCGTTGCGTGTTATTGTGCCGGCACCTTGTCGGGGTGTTCTATTATGAAGCGTGCCGCTTGTCCCCATACTTCGCCGGCGCTTTCTGGTGCTACGTATACCCATTCGTATTTGTCCGACGTATATGAGTCAACCAGTTTCCCTTCGGCGTCGAATGCCTGTATTTCCTTGACGCACAGCTTGTTCCATGTGCTGTCGTAGCAGTATAGGTTCTGGTGTTCGCAGATAGACTTTTGCGTGTTATATTGCTTCTTTACATCCTGCCTCGCCTCTTCGCTGTCGTATGTCGTCTTTATCCATACCAGATAGTTGCCGTTCTCGGTCTTTATGTCCGTGTGGATGTAGAACGTACTGCCGTTTTGCGAGTCTATCTTAACCCATCTTCCTGCCGTGCATATTGCCGGTATGACTATTAGTGCCAGTGTTAATAGTAAGTGTTTCATATTAAGTTGTTTTTTATTGGTTATAATTGTTGATAGGTCTGTTTGCCCCTGGTCTTGTGCCTCTGCGTTTTTTTTATTTGCCGCGTGCATTCCGCCGGCCAAGCCCCAGTCTTCTGCAAAGATAACTTATTTTTGTCATAAATACGTTTTTCCCCACGTATTTTTATGTCAGTCAGGGCGAAAGTTCCATGTTGTAAGCGGTTGCCGGCCAGACCGCCATGCTTATTGTTACGGTTCTTGACCGGCTTTCGTGTCAATGCGCCTCCAGCCAGTTGGCGCCCCAGCCGCAGTCGGCCACGAGGGGCACGTCGAGGGGGTAGGCGTTCTGCATCTCCTCGAGCACGATGCGCTCCACCTTCTCCTTCTCGTCGGGGTAGACGCTGAAGTTGAGTTCGTCGTGCACCTGGAGAATCATTTTCGAGCGCAGGTTCTCCTGCCTGAAGCGTTTCCAGATGCGTACCATGGCTATCTTTATTATGTCGGCTGCCGTGCCCTGTATCGGGGCGTTGATGGCGTTGCGCTCGGCAAATCCGCGCACGGTGGCGTTGTGCGACGCTATGTCGGGCAGGTAGCGGCGGCGGTGGAGCAGGGTTTCGGCGTAGCCGCGCTCGCGCGCCGTCTGCTTGGCCTGCTCCATGTAGTCTGCCACGCGCGGGAATGTGGCGAAGTAGCCGTCTATCAGTTCGGTGGCTTCATGGCGGCTGATGTCGAGCCGCTCGGCCAGTCCGAAGACCGTTATGCCGTAGATTATGCCGAAGTTGGCGCGCTTGGCCTTTGTGCGCTGGTCGCGCGTCACGCTGTCCATCGTCTCGTGGTATATCTTGGCGGCCGTGGCGGCGTGTATGTCGTAGCCCTCGCGGAAGGCTTCCTGCATGTTTTCGTCGCCGCTGAGGTGAGCCATAACGCGCAGTTCGATTTGCGAGTAGTCGGCCGAGAAGAACAGGCAGCCCTCCTCGGGCACGAAGGCCTTGCGTATCTCCTTGCCGTCCTCGCCGCGCACGGGTATGTTCTGCAGGTTGGGGTCGCTCGACGAGAGCCGTCCGGTGGCCGTCACGGTCTGGTTGAACGACGTGTGTATGTGCCCCGTGCGCTTGTTTACGAGCTTGGGCAGGGCGTCGACGTATGTGCCGAGTAGCTTCTTCAACCCCCTGTGTTCCAGTATCTTGCCCACTATTTCGCTCTTTCCGCGCAGCTGCTGGAGCACTTCTTCCGACGTTACGTACTGCCCCGTCTTGGTCTTCTTGGGCTTCTCGACAATCTTCATCTTGCCGAACAGCACTTCGCCGACCTGCTTCGGTGATGCTATGTTGAACTCCTCGCCTGCCAGCTGGTATATTTCCTTTTCGAGTTCGTTCATGCGCAAGGTCAGCATCTGCGAGGTTTCGGCCAGCGAAGCGGTGTCGATGCGCACGCCGCCCATCTCCATCGAGGCGAGCACGCGCACCAGCGGCATCTCCACTTCGCTGAACAGCTGCCACACACCTGCCTCGTACAGCTGCGGCTC
>HF986692.1:0-67100 GCA_000433175.1 Prevotella sp. CAG:1058 | reverse complement strand
GTTGCAGGGTTATGTCGGCGTCTTCGGCGGCGTACTCGTACACTTCCGCCGGCTCAAGGTCGCGCATCGACTTTTGTCCCTTGCCCTTCGGTCCGATAAGCTCGTCTATGTGTATCGTCTTGTAACCGAGGTACACCTCGGCCATGTAGTCCATGTTGTGGCGCAGCTCCGGTTGCAGCAGGTAGTGTGCTATCATCGTGTCGAACATCTCGCCGCCGAGCGTCACGCCGTAGTTGGCGAGCACCTCGAGGTCGTACTTTATGTTTTGTCCGATTTTGAGGATTGAGTCGCTTTCATACACCGGTTTGAAAATATTAACTATCTTTTGGGCTTCTTTACGTTCGGCTGGAACGGGCACGTAGAACGCCTCGTTTTCCTTGACCGAGAAGCTCAAACCCACCAATTCGGCGTCGATTGAGTCGGTTGAAGTCGTCTCCGTGTCTAGACTTAAAAATTTTTTTGTCATGAAAAAGTCACAAAGACGGCGCATATCATCCTCATTATCAACGAGTTTGTACGTGTGAGGCGTGTCAGTTAACGCTCTGAGAATCGATTTTTTTGCGTCGCCCGCCTCTTCGGTCGTATTTTCTGCAAATAAATCGAGTTGTTGATTAACTTTGTTTTTAACGTTTTCACTTCTGTTAATAAACTTGTCCGAGAGCGTCTTGAACTCCAATTCCTGGAACAACCGGCGCAGTTCGTCGGCGTCGGGTTCGGTCACGCGCAGCGCGTCGAGGTCGAGACTGACCGGCACGTCGGTGCGGATGGTTGCGAGGAACTTCGAGAAGCGAATCTGCTCCTTGTTCTCCTCGACCTTCTTTTTCAGCGCACCCTTCAGCTCGCCGGTGCGTTCGAGCAGCGAGTCAATCGAGCCGAACTGCTGCAAGAGCTTGACTGCCGTCTTCTCGCCCACACCCGGACAGCCTGGTATGTTGTCGGCCGAATCGCCCATCAGTCCGAGCAGGTCGACCACTTGTGCCGTCGACTCGATGCCGTACTTCTGGCATACGCCGTCGGCGTCGAGCGTCTCGTAGCCACCGCCGTGGCGCGGACGGTACATCACCACGTTGCCGCCCACCAGCTGGCCGTAGTCCTTGTCGGGCGTCAGCATGTACGTCTTGATGCCTTCTGCATCAGCCTTTGCCGCCAGCGTGCCTATTACGTCGTCGGCCTCGAAGCCCTCCGCCTCAAGCACAGGTATGCGCATGGCTTTCAGTATGTCCTTGATTACGGGCACGGAGCGGCGTATGTCTTCAGGCGTCTCCTCGCGCTGCGCCTTGTACTGGGCGTAAGCCTCGCTGCGGAAAGTGGGGCCGTGTGGGTCGAAAGCCACGCCGAGATACGCCGGTTTTTCCTTCGACAGCACTTCGTGCAGTGTGTTGCAGAAGCCCATCACGGCCGACGTGTTCATGCCTTTCGAGTTTATTCGCGGGTTCTTTATAAACGCGTAATAGGCCCTGTATATCAGGGCGTAAGCGTCTAAAAGGAAAAGTTTATCCATGTTTTAAATCTTTTTTATGTGTAAAGTTAGTGATTTTTTGTCATTAATCGGATAAAATCATTACTTTTGTATCAAATTTTGTGGCATGACTGACTATTTATCTCTCATCAAGGAACCTATAAAGAGTGAATTGGAACAATTCATCAGCCTCTTCAACGCCTCGCTGACACACGAAGGCAAGCTGCAGGAGGAGATTTTCGCACGCATACGCAACCGCGCCGGCAAGCGCATGAGGCCTATGCTGATCATGCTTATGGCGAAAAACTACGGCATGGTTACCGACGCTACCTTGCACGCCGCCGTGGGTCTCGAACTGCTGCACACGGCGTCGCTCGTGCATGACGACGTGGTGGACGAGAGCCGCCAGCGGCGCGGACAGGCTTCAGTCAATGCCGTTTACGACAACAAGGTGGCTGTGCTCGTTGGCGACTATATCCTGTCGACGGCGCTGCTGCACGTTTCGGTAACGCACAACGAGCTGATAGTCAGATACCTTGCAGAGCTTGGCCGCACGCTTTCAGACGGCGAGATACTCCAGCTTACGAGCATATCGGACAGCGTGATTTCAGAAGATACTTACTACGAGATAATCAGCCGCAAGACCGCCGCGCTGTTCGAGGCTTGCTGCGCCATCGGTGCCATATCCGCCGGCGTGCCCGAGGACATGGTGGGCGAGGCCAAGCGCTTCGGCAAGACGCTGGGCATTATCTTCCAGATTCGCGACGACATATTCGACTATTACGACTCTGCCGAGATAGGCAAGCCCACCGGCAACGACATGGCTGAGGGCAAGCTGACCCTGCCTGTAATCTACGCGCTTAAGTCAACAGGCGACGAGGAGATGCTCGCCCTGGCGCGTAAGGTGAAGGAAGGCACGGTAACAGCCGGCGAGATAGCCCGACTGGTGGAGTTCACCAAGGCCAACGGCGGCATAGAGTACGCCGAGCGCCGCATGCAGGAGATGCACGCCGAGGCAAAGACGTTCTTGTCAAGCAGGGTGCCTGACGAGATGATACGCCGCGCCCTCGAGGCTTATCTGAGCTACGTTATAGAGAGGACGAAGTAGGGTGGTGGTTGATTAGAATGATTTGAGCGATGCCACTAATGTGGAATATTTGTGTGGAATGACTGATAAATGCTTGACAGTCAACCATATTCATCAATATAAAATAAAAAAGCAGGGCTTGTTATTTTACAGGTCCTGCTTTCTTATTGGTTGTTTCTCCGCCATTCCTTGCGTGCGGAATACATCTTTTATTCCGCCGTTGGTTAGGAACTTTGTTTTCTGTCGTTCTATGAGCTTCCCCGGCAGCATGTCAGTCTGGTGGATTAGTGTTATAGCGATGTTTGCTATCGTCTCGTCCGGGCGGACGGTTATCGCTTTGCGGAAGAACTCGCTGTCGCAATGCTTCTTGCACACAATGGGACAACTGGGAGCCATGGGAGTTATGGGAGAGATGTGAGTAATGCGAACCATGTTTCCCATAAGTCTCATTTGTCTCATTACTCCCATCTCTCCCATACAATTTAGAAGAACTTAGTCTCTTCTCCCGTGATTTCGCTGAGCAGCAGGTTGGCCAGTCGGCTTGTGCCGAGGCGCAGCCACTTGTTGGTAAGCCATTTTTCACCCAGGACCTCTTTAACTATCGTGTAGTATATAATTGCGTCCATGACCGAATTAAGGCCGCCAGCGGGCTTAAAACCTATCTGTATGCCCGTTTCTTCATAGTATTCCTTGATGGCCTGGCACATTACGTAGGCAGCCTCCGGCGTTGCGGCTGGTTCCAGCTTGCCCGTAGAGGTCTTTATGTAGTCGGCTCCGGCGTACATTGCCAGTATCGACGCCTTCTTGATGTTGCTTGCCGTCTTGAGGCAGCCAGTCTCGAGGATTACCTTCATGGGCGCGTCGCCGCACGCCTCCTTCAGCTCGCTGATGTCGTCGGCCACGCCCTCGTAGTCGCCGCTCAGGAACTTGCCCACGGGCATTACGATGTCTATTTCAGTGGCTCCGTCCTTCACGGCGAGTGCAGTTTCGGCCACCTTGACCTCGATAAGTGCCTGCGACGAGGGGAAACTGCCTGATACACAGGCTATCTCAACGCCGTCAACCTCGAGCGACTGGCTTACCGTCTGTGCGAAGCACGGGTAAACGCAGATGGTTGCCACGTGGGGCAGGTCGGGGTAGGTGGCGTCAAACTCGTTGACCTTTTCAGTGAAAGCCAGTATGCTCTCGTCGCTGTCGGTGGTCTTGAGAGATGTCAGTTCGATGCTGCCGAAGAGGAATTTCTTTACCTCCGGCGTGTCGTTCTCGTGCGCCTTTTCGGCTATAAGCTGCCTTACGGCGTCGCGCACTGCAGCGTCGTCAAGGTCGGTGTTGTACTTTGCGAGTGCCTCCTCGTACTTGCTTGTTTTCGGGAAGTCAGCTTCGTGCTTGTGCTCGTGCCCGCAGTTGCAGGTCTTGTTGTCGTTTTCTGTTGCCATAATGATATGATTTTTAATTTTTACTTTTTAATTTTTCATTGTTAATATGTCTCGTATTGTCGCGTTTTGTCTTCTTTTCAAGGTTCTTGCGCAGTGCTTCTGTGAGGTCTGTCCCGGTCTGGTTGGCCAGGCAGAGCAGCACCCACAGCACGTCTGCCATCTCATCCGACGGGTCTTGCGGCTCACCCTTTTTGAAGCTCTGGTCGCCGTATTTGCGCGCCATGACGCGCGCCAGCTCGCCCACCTCCTCCGTTAGGCAGGCCATGTTGGTAAGTTCGCTGAAGTAGCGCACGCCGTATTGCCTAATCCACTGGTCTACAAGCTGTTGCGCTTCGCGTAAAGTAATATCCCCATCCATGTCAAAATAGATTTTTCACTCTTAATTCTTCACTCTTCACTCTTCGTTCTTCACTTAATCACTCCTTATTCCTCGTGTCCATGCAGATGGTCACAGGGCCGTCGTTTACAAGCTCCACCTTCATGTCGGCGCCGAACTCGCCCGTGCCTACCTTGAGTCCCGTGAGGCTGCGCAACTTCTCGCAGAAGCTCTCGTATAGCGGTATAGACACTTCGTGGCGTGCGGCGTGAATCCATGAGGGGCGGTTGCCCTTCTTGTACGACGCCAGCAGGGTGAACTGGCTCACAACGAGCATCTCTCCGCCAACCTCGGTTATGGGCAGGTTCATCACTCCGTCGGCATCGTCGAAGACGCGCAGGGCTGCAATCTTCCTGACCAGCCAGTCTACGTCTTCCTCGGTGTCGCCTTCTGCCACGCCCAAGAGTATCATGTAGCCGCGGCCTATTTCTGACTTTATTTCGCCGCCGATTGTCACTGACGCACGGCTGACGCGTTGGATTACTGTCTTCATTCCGGTTAAAATATTAGTATATTTTGCCCTCTACGGGCGTTTTGTCGTCTTGTCCCTGTAGCCCCCGACGACGTGCTTGCAGGCCTTCAGAGAGCCTTTAAAATGCCTCCTGCACTGCGTCTTGAACCTCTTCTGCCTGCTCAGCGCCGCCGTTGTTGAAGTGTTGCCATACTATCTTTGCCTTAGCCTTTCCTATTACTGCCGCCAGGTCGTCTATGCCTGCCTCCCTGATGCGTTTCACCGTCTTCAGTTCTTTCAGCAGGGCGTCCTTCGTCTTGGGGCCTATGCCCTTGATGTCGTCAAGCTCTGAGTGCAGCGCGTGCTTGCTGCGCTTGTCGCGGTGGAAGGTTATGGCGAAGCGGTGCACCTCGTCCTGCATGTGCGTAAGCAGGTGGAACAGCTCGCTGTCGGTCTTCATTCCCACCACCATGGGCGGCACGCCGTAGAGCAGTTCGTTGGTGCGGTGGCGGTCGTTTTTTGCCAGTCCGGCAATGGGAATGTCGAGCTTTAGTTCCCCTTCCACAACCTCGCGTACCACGCTCATCTGCCCTTGTCCGCCGTCGGTTATGATGAGGTCGGGCAGGGGCTGGCCTTCGTCGCGCAGACGTGTGTAGCGGCGCCTTACCACCTCCTGCATCGAGGCGTAGTCGTCGGGGCCGGTCACGGTCTTGATGATGTATTTGCGGTAGTCCTTCTTGCTTGGTTTCATCTTCTTGAACACCACGCACGCCGCCACGGCGTCGGTTCCGCTGATGTTCGAGTTGTCGAACATCTCTATCTGGTAAGGCATCTTGGGCAGCTTCAGCGCGTCCTGTATTTCCTTCATCAGGCGCACCGATTTCTGCTCCGGATTGAGCTTTTCAGCCTGTTTCAGACGATCGAAACGGTACTGTTTACCGTTCATTTCAGACAGTTCGAGCAGGGTGCGCTTGTCGCCGCGCTGCGGCACGGTGAGCGTTATGCCGTCAAGCTCGATGTCGAGCGGGAACGGCACTATAACCTCGCGCGACCTGCTGCCCATGCGTTCGCGTATCTGTACAATGGCGAGCTGGAGCACTTCCTCGGCAGTTTCGTTCAGTTTCTTCTTCATTTCGAACGTCTGAGCCTGGTTTATGCTGCCGTTGGTGACGTGCATGTAGTTCACGTAGGCCGTGTTTACGTCGTCAGTTATGGTGAATACGTCGACGTTGGTGATGGTGTGGCTTACAACTTCGCTCTTGGCGCAGAAGGTGTCGAGCGCCATGTAGCGCTGTTTCAGCACCTCGGCTTCCTCGAAGCGCATCTCCTCGGCCAGTTTCATCATCCTTGCGTAGATGCTGCGCTGCAGCTCGCGCGTGTTACCTTTAAGTATCTCGCGCGCCTGGGCGATGCACTCCTGGTAGTCCTCGTAGCTCTGCTTGGCAATGCACGGCGCGCCGCAGTTGTGTATGTGGTACTCCAAGCAGGGCTTGTATTTGCCCTGCTCGATGCCCTCGCGCGTTATCGGAAAATGGCACGTGCGCGGGCGGTAGAGCTTCTTTATCAGGTCGAGTATGGCGTACATCGAGCCTACATGGCTGTAAGGGCCGTAGTACGAGCCCCATTTCCTGTTGATGGTGCGCGTCTTGAATATGCGCGGGAAATACTCGTTGGTGACGCAGATTGAGGGGTATGTCTTGCCGTCCTTGAGCAGGATGTTGTAGCGTGGCTTGTATTTCTTTATCAGACTGTTCTCGAGCAGCAGGGCGTCTTCTTCCGTATTGACCACCGTGTAGGTTATGTCGTGAATCTTGCTTACAAGCACTTTCGTCTTGAAACGGTCTACCTCCTTGTGGAAATAGGACGACACACGGTTCTTGAGGTTCTTCGCCTTGCCCACGTATATTATCGTGCCGCTCTCGTCGTAATACTGGTAGCTGCCGGGCTTGTTGGGCAGATTGCTTACGATGGCCTTCAAGCGCTCGAGCCGTTTCTCGTTTTCTTCTTTAGTCATGACGCGTAAGTGCTTTGTTTAAAAGGATTTTCAGATATAATGTTTCACGTGAAACTTTAGTGACGTGATGCAATACGGGGGTTAAGTAAACCGGTGAGCCTTGAGGTTAGGACGGCTGCCGTGAAGATTGTCGGCCGCCTTAGCCTGTGCGGTTCGCCCTTGCAAGGCACATGTCCTAACCTCAAGGCTCACCGGTTATTTTACTCCATTGAGTCTTCGGCTTCTCCGTTTCCGGCGTCCTACACTTGCAGTAGGCTGGTTATGTCGGTATCCTTGTCGAAGTTGTCGCGGCCGTTCAGTCCCTCGCGTGTAAGCTCGATGATGAAGTTTACGTAGATTTTCTTCGGGTTGAACTTCTTCACGAGGTCGTACGCCGCCCTCATCGTGCCGCCTGTGGCGAGCAGGTCGTCGTGCAGCAGTACGACGTCATCGCTCGTTATGGCGTCCTTGTGTATCTCGATAGTGTCTGTGCCGTACTCCTTGCTGTAGCTCTCCTGTATCGTTTCGCCCGGCAGTTTGCCCGGTTTGCGGCACAACACTACGCCTGCGTGGAGCCTTAACGCCAGCGCCGACGACATGATGAAGCCGCGGCTCTCGATGCCTACAATCTTGGTGATGCCCTTGTCCTTGTACAGGTCGTACAGTTCGTCCTGCATTATTTGCAGGCATTCAGGATTGTCGAACAGCGTTGTAACGTCTCTGAAGTTGATTCCTTTTTTCGGAAAATCCGGGATGCACCTCAGATTATCCAGTAAAGTCTTGTTGTTCATTTTGTCTTTGATTACTTTATTATTATTATGGTTTAAATTCGTTGTTATGGCATGCCGTCGAGTAGGGCAAAAACAACCCTGTTCCAAGAGACCGCCTTTTGCCGTCCAAGAGGTTGTCTTTTGCACGGTGAAAGGATGCCTTTTGTGTGATGAAAGGTTACCTCTTGCAAAGCCTCCCGCCAGCGCCCGTCGCGGGGCGGGGTGGGGCTTGCCCTGCGGGTTGCCGGCATGCGCCGTGGCGTGGCATGCGGGCTACCTTCAAAAGGCGCCCTTTCCTTCGTGCCAACGGCCAATTTTAACATTCAAGCAAACTTGTGGATCAAATCCCTATGTTGCTATTTTACAGACCTTTCCATCGTCTCGGTTTGACAAAATATGCTCATTTTGTTTCACGTGAAACATAGGTTCGTCCTATCGTTTCATGAGCACCAGCATTATGTTGATGTCGCTTGGCGACACGCCCGGAATTCGGCTGGCCTGTGCAAGCGTTTCCGGGTCGATTTTTTCGAGCTTCTGCCGGGCTTCGGTCGAGAGCTGCTGCATCTCCGAGTACTTGAAGTGTCCGCGTATTTTTATGTTTTCAAGGCGGTGCATCTTGTCGGCCACCATGCGCTCGCGCTCTATGTAGCCCTTGTATTTCATCTTGATTTCAGCGGCCTCGGTTATCTCCTCCTTGCGGTTAGGCAGCGATTCCAACGTCTGTTTGAGTCCAGGCAGAATCTCTGAAAGATTTGCCATCGTCAGCTGCGGCCGTGCTATGAGGTCGGCTATCTTGCAGCCCTCGCGCAGCGGGGTGGTGCCCAATGCTTCGAGCGCAGAGTTTATGTCGTGCGGTTTCACCGGTGTGTTGTCGCAGTAGCCTATGACGCGTGCAACGGCTTCCTTCTTCTGCATCCACCAGTCGTAACGCTCGCGTGTGGCAAGACCCAGCTCGTAGGCGCGCTCGGTCAGTCGTGCGTCGGCGTCGTCCTGCCGCAGCAGTATCCTGTACTCGGCACGGCTGGTGAACATGCGGTAAGGCTCGTCCACGCCCTTGGTCACGAGGTCGTCAACTAGCACGCCGATGTACGACTCGTCGCGGCGCATGGTGAACGGTTCGCCGCCGGCGCAGCTGAGTGCCGCGTTTACTCCCGCCACGAGTCCCTGGCCTGCCGCCTCCTCGTAGCCCGTGGTGCCGTTCACCTGTCCGGCCATGAAAAGTCCGGGCAGTATTTTAGATTCGAGCGAGTGGCGCAGCTGCGTCGGGTCGAAGAAGTCGTACTCTATTGCGTAGCCCGGGCGGTAAACCTTGGCGTCGCGCAGCGCCGGAATCTTCCTCAGCGCGTTTATCTGGACGTCCATCGGCATTGATGAAGAGAAACCGTTGAGGTACATCTCGTTGGTGTCTTCGCCCTCCGGCTCGAGGAACAAGGGGTGTTGCTGCTTGTCGGGGAAGGTGACGAGCTTTGTCTCGATTGACGGGCAGTAGCGAGGGCCTATGCTCTTTATCTGTCCGTTGTAGAGTGGTGAGTCGGCCAGTCCGCCCATCAGCGTGGCGTGTACTTCGGGGTTGGTGTAGCATGTCCAGCAGGGCAGTTGCTTGAGCGGCCTGCCCGTAGACATGAAGCTGAAGCCGTGGTAGTCGTGCTCGCCCTCCTGTATCTCGAGGTCTTCAAAGTGGACCGAGCGGCGGTCTATGCGCACCGGCGTGCCCGTCTTCATGCGTGCGGCCGTTATGCCGTGGCGCGTTATGCTCTCTGTGAGCCGTTCAACGGCAGGCTCGGCTATGCGTCCGCCGGGCAACTGCTTGCGTCCTATGTGCAGCAGGCCGTTGAGGAAGGTGCCCGCCGTCAGCACTACGCTCTTTGCGCGCAGCTCCACGCCCCACACGGTCCTTACGCCCACGGCGCGCCCTTGCTCCACAATGAGCTCCTCGGCCTGGTCCTGCCAGATGTCGAGGCGGTCGGTGTGGTCGAGCACGGAGCGCCACTGCCAGATGAACTTGCCGCGGTCGCACTGGGCTCGGGGGCTCCATACGGCCGGGCCTTTCGAGCGGTTGAGCATGCGGAACTGTATGGCCGTGGCGTCGGTGACGAGACCCATCTGTCCGCCCAGCGCGTCGATTTCCCTTACAATCTGTCCCTTTGCAATGCCGCCCACGGCCGGGTTGCAGCTCATCTGGGCGATTTTGTTCATGTCCATTGTAACCAGGCACGTGCTGGCGCCCATGCCTGCCGAGGCGGCGGCGGCTTCGCAGCCTGCGTGTCCGCCTCCGATTACGATAACGTCGTATTTCAAAATCATGTTCATACTGTTTTTTCGGCATGTTGGTACGGCCTCCGCGGTGCTGTTTCCGCAGCTATGCCGGCGGCCGTGGGGTGGTGTTCCGTGCAGGCCGCAGGCGGCGTGTACGTTACGGTACATCCGCCGCCGTCAGCCGGGCTTTGCCGCTGCCCGTTATAGCGCGGGCCTGGCCGCTTGCCAACTTGTTTGCAGCCGGCGTGTGCGCCGACAGCGCAAAAGTAAGAATTAAAATCGAAAATTTAGGCAAATACTTTGATTTATCGCCAAAATAGAGTATATTTGCATCCCCAACATGCACCGTCATACCTATTATAAGGTATAGCGGGGCTTATGGTTTCGTGTGAACGGACATTATCAACAATTTAATTTAATACTTTAAAACTTCAATCATTTATGTGGTTATGTAATTCATCTATCGGAAGGAAAGTCGTGATGTCCGTTACAGGCGTCGCGCTTATCCTGTTCTTGACATTCCACATGTCAATGAACTTAGTGGCTCTCTTCTCGGGCGAAGCTTACAACGCAGTGTGTGAGTTCCTCGGGGCTAACTGGTACGCCCTCGTGGCTACGCTTGGCTTGGCTGCCCTGGCTGTCATCCACATCGTGTATGCGTTCCTGCTCACGATGCAGAACCGCCGTGCACGCGGTGACGAGCGTTACGCCGTTACAACCCGCCCGGGCAAGGTGGAGTGGGCTTCGCAGAACATGCTCGTGCTGGGTATCATCGTATTGCTCGGCCTTGCCCTCCACTTGTTCAACTTCTGGTACAACATGATGTTCGCCGAGCTTACCGGCATCGCCGTTCCCCATCATCCGGCAGACGGCTTCGCTTACATCATCGACACCTTCTCTTGTCCCGTTTACGTGGTGCTCTACATCATCTGGCTGGCTGCTATCTGGTTCCACCTCTCTCACGGATTCTGGAGCGCAATGCAGACTCTTGGTTGGAGCGGCAAGGTGTGGTTCGAGCGCTGGAAGGTCATCGGCATCGTCTATACCACTCTGCTCATGCTGGGCTTCCTCGTTGTTGTGCTGGCTTTCGCTTTCGGCATGGCTCCGAGCATGTGGTAATCCAATTCATAATTCATAATTCGTAATTTGTAAATTATTATGGCAAAGCAATTAAATTCCAAGATACCAGAGGGACCGATAGCAGAGAAGTGGACCAACTATAAGGCTCACCAGCGTTTGGTTAACCCTAAGAACAAACTGAAATTGGACGTCATCGTCGTAGGTACCGGCCTCGCAGGAGCAAGTGCTGCAGCATCGCTCGGCGAGATGGGCTTCAACGTCCTCAACTTCTGCATACAAGACTCGCCCCGCCGCGCACACTCAATCGCAGCACAGGGCGGTATCAACGCAGCCAAGAATTACCAGAACGACGGCGACTCTGTTTACCGTCTGTTCTATGACACTGTAAAGGGTGGCGACTACCGCGCACGCGAGGCCAACGTTTACCGCCTTGCCGAGGTGTCTAACAACATCATCGACCAGTGCGTGGCACAGGGCGTTCCCTTCGCACGCGAGTACGGCGGCATGCTTGCCAACCGCTCTTTCGGCGGCGCGCAGGTGTCACGTACGTTCTACGCAAAGGGCCAGACAGGCCAGCAGCTGCTGCTCGGCGCTTACTCTGCACTGAGCCGCCAGGTACACGAAGGCCGCGTCAAGCTCTACACACGCTATGAGATGGAAGACGTTGTCATCGTAAACGGCCGCGCACGCGGTATCATCGCCAAGAACCTCGTGACAGGCAAGCTCGAGCGCTTCTCTGCCAACGCAGTGGTTATAGCAACTGGCGGATACGGCAACACATACTTCCTTTCAACCAACGCCATGGGCTGCAACTGTACAGCCGCAATGGCATGCTACCGCAAGGGAGCTTACTTCGCAAACCCGTCATACGTACAGATACACCCGACTTGTATCCCCGTACACGGCGACAACCAGTCTAAGCTGACCCTTATGTCAGAGTCTCTGCGTAACGACGGCCGCATCTGGGTGCCCAAGAAGCTCGAAGACGCAAAGGCACTGCAGCGCGGCGAGAAGAAACCGACCGACATTCCCGAGGAAGACCGCGACTACTACCTGGAGCGCCGCTATCCGGCATTCGGCAACCTCGTTCCGCGTGACGTTGCCAGCCGTGCTGCCAAGGAGCGCTGCGACAAGGGCTACGGCGTAAACAACACAGGTCTTGCCGTTTACCTCGACTTCTCTGAAAGTATCGAGCGCCTCGGCCTCGACGTCGTACTGCAGCGTTACGGCAACCTGTTCGACATGTACGAGGAAATCACTGACGTAAACCCGGGCGAGCTGGGCAACGAAATCAACGGCGTGAAGTACTACAACCCGATGATGATTTACCCCGCAATCCACTACACCATGGGTGGTATCTGGGTAGACTACGAGCTTATGACGACAATCGAAGGACTCTTCGCAATCGGTGAGTGCAACTTCTCTGACCACGGAGCCAACCGTCTTGGTGCTTCTGCCCTCATGCAGGGTCTGGCCGACGGATACTTCGTTCTGCCTTACACTATCCAGAATTACCTGGCCGACCAGTCTATCTGGCCGCGCATTTCTACCGACCTGCCCGAGTTCGAGGAGGCAGAGAAGGGCGTACAGAAGGAAATCGACCGCCTCATGAACATAAAGGGCAAGCGCTCAGTCGACTCAATCCACAAGGAGCTTGGCCACATCATGTGGGAGCACGTGGGCATGGGCCGTACGGCTGAAGGCCTGAAGGAAGGACTCGAGATGATCAAGAAGATACGCAAGGAGTTCGAGACCAACCTCTTCATTCCAGGTTCTAAGGAAGGCCTTAACACAGAGCTCGACAAGGCAATCCACCTCCGCGACTTCATCACAATGGGCGAGCTGGTGGCTTACGATGCACTCTCGCGCAACGAGTCGTGCGGCGGACACTTCCGTGAGGAATACCAGACCGAGGACGGCGAGGCTAAGCGCGACGACGAGAACTTCTTCTACGTAGGCTGCTGGGAGTACCAGGGCAGCGACGAGAAGGCGCCCGTGCTTATCAAGGAGCCGCTCGAGTATGAGGCAATCAAGGTTCAAACACGTAACTACAAGAACTAAGGGAAACGTCAGGTCACAGGCCGGGAGGGGCCACCGAGCCGCTCCCGCGACCGCAAAACTGTAAAATAGAATACAACAATGGAAGGAAATATAAGTTTTACGCTTAAGGTCTGGCGTCAGAACGGACCTAAGGCAAAAGGTCATTTTGACACGTTCGAGATGAAGGACATACCTACTGACACTTCATTCCTCGAGATGTTGGACATCCTCAACGAGCAGCTCATCGAGGACGGCAAGGAGCCGTTCGTATTCGACCACGACTGCCGCGAGGGCATCTGCGGCATGTGCTCGCTCTACATCAACGGCCATCCCCACGGTCCCGCAACTGGAGCTACCACCTGCCAGCTCTACATGCGCCGCTTCCATGACGGCGACGTAATCACCGTAGAGCCGTGGCGTTCGGCTGCGTTCCCCGTAATCAAGGACTGCATGGTAGACCGCGGAGCATTCGACAAGATTATACAGGCCGGCGGATACATCAGCGTACGCACGGGACAGCCCCAGGACGCCAACGCCATCCTCATACCGAAGGAGAACGCCGACGAGGCTATGGACTGCGCTACCTGCATCGGTTGCGGCGCCTGCGTTGCAGCCTGCAAGAACGGTTCGGCAATGCTCTTCGTCAGCTCTAAGGTAAGCCAGCTCGCACTTCTGCCCCAGGGACGCCCCGAGGCTGCAAAGCGCGCAAAGGCAATGATAATGAAGATGGAAGAGCTCGGCTTCGGCAACTGCACCAACACACGTGCATGCGAGGCTGAATGCCCGAAGAACGAGTCGATAGCCAACATCGCCCGTCTGAACCGCGAGTTCATCAAGGCTAAGCTGAACGACTAACAGCTTGATAATCAATTTGTTTTATTGCTTTATTCATGAAGGCGCGGCACGTTTGTGTGCCGCGCCTTTTCTTGGTTCGCCCAGCACGAACATTCTCTAATCGGTGCAAGTCCGTAACACGCCCGATAGCGGGAAGTGTATAGCCCAAGGCAAGGGTGTCCAACGCGAGTTGGAATCTGAAGGAAGCCGGCGGCAAACATCTGGCCTGACGTACAGAAACTTGATATAAGGCTAATGGGCATGGATGAGATTACCTAACAAATCAAAGTCCGATAGCTATACGGAAATGCCCTAAGTAAATCAAGCAGGTATAAGGTGGAAAGAGAATGTCCTTAACTGGGGAGGTCTCATGGACGTGTGGAGGATGCATTTCCGAAACACGGAGTAAAGCTTGCCATGAGAAGTCAGCAGAGGCCATAGTACCCGATAGTTTTTTTTTCAACTCAACTCGGGGAAGGGCTGAACCATTAGTCAATTGAGCAGTAAATGAAAGTCACTCCATGAAGGGAAGAATGCAGAAAATAACGATGTCAAGCGGTAGCCGTCCTCAAAAGGATAGCACGGAATGCGAAAGCTATGAGGGGGTGCAGACCTTCATGGACATGACTGAAAACAACCTCAAGGAAGTGCAATTTGAGCGAGGAAACCTTCTGGTGTTCATCCTCTCGCCGTATAATCTTAACCAAGCCTATCTGCAGGTTAAGCGCAACCATGGCAGTTGTGGAGTGGAAGGATTGTCAACCGAGGAATTGAGCGTCTATCTGAAAAGACACAAAGATGAACTCGTGGAATCCTTGAAATCGGGCAAATACCGCCCGAATCCCGTCCTCCGTGTAGAAATCCCGAAGGATAACGGCAAGACCCGTCCGCTTGGTATCCCGACGGTGGTGGACAGGGTAATCCAACAAGCCATCAGCCAAATATTGAGTCCCATTTATGAACGTCAGTTCAGCGACAACAGCTATGGCTTCCGTCCTCATAGAAGCTGCCACAAGGCACTGAAGAGGGCGCAGGAATATATCACCCAAGGTTATAAATATAGCGTGTCCCTTGACCTTGAACGCTTCTTCGACACGGTAAACCATGCCATGCTGATAAGGCTACTGTCCCGCACCATACGTGACGGACGTGTAATATCGCTTATCCACAAATACCTTACGGCAGGTGTCATGGTCAGATGCGGCTATGATGAAAGTGTGGAAGGTGTTCCCCAAGGCGGTCCCTTAAGTCCTCTGTTGGCAAACATCATGCTTAACGAGCTTGACAAGGAGCTTGTCCGAAGGGAGCACAAGTTCGTCCGCTATGCTGACGACTGCATGATACTTTGCCGAAGCAAACGTGCGGCGGAACGTGTCTGTGACAGCATCTCCACTTATATCGAATCACGGCTTCATCTTAAGGTGAACCGTGACAAGACAAAGGTGGCATACGTGGGCAGGGTGAAGTACTTAGGTTACTCCTTCTACATGATGAACGGGAAGTGCCGTCTGCGATTGCACCCGAAATCGGTCACTAAGATGAAAGCGAGACTGAAAGAGCTGACATCAAGAAGTAGTGGTTGGGGGTATGCAAAACTGAAAGACAAGCTGCACCAATTCATCAATGGTTGGATGAACTACTTCAAAATGGCTGATATGCGTAATGTTCTTGAACAGACGGACAAGTGGCTTCGTCACCGAATACGCAGTTATGTCTGGAAGAGTTGGAAGAAAGTTGGCACAAAGTTCAAGAACCTCATGAAATGTGGCATCGACAGGTGGCTCGCCTGGCAATGGGCTAATACCCGTGGCGGGTACTGGAACACGGCAGGAAGTCCGATATTAAGCCGAGCCATAAGTACGGAGCGATTGAAACTTCAAGGCTACCCTTGCCTTGTGGACTTATACGTCAAATTGCACCAGCACTAAGGAACCGCCGTATGCCGAACGGCATGTACGGTGGTGTGAGAGGTCGGAAAACGAAAGTAGGAAGAAAACTACTTCGTTTTCCTCCTACTCGATTGCCGCCGCAGGACGTGACGGGAGCAGGCATCGACTGGTAATATTGACAATTTGTCATGAAATAAATGTTATAATGATTAAATTATTTAATAATTCATGACAAATTATTACTAAAATACGCCATTGTGGCAAAAATCGTAATTGGCACGAAGGTTGCATATTCTTGGGTGAAAGCCTCCGGCTAAAGACCGGGGACGATCGAAGGAACCGACTCCCGGAAGGGAACGAGGAACCGGATTTGGCAATCAGGATAAACAAAGAACTAATAATTAAGGAGGATTTGATTATGTTACCAGTATTGAACAGAAACACATGGATGCCCGAAGTTTTTAACGATTTCTTTGACAACGACTTCATGCTCAGGCCCAACGCTACGGCGCCTGCCATCAACGTAAAGGAGAGTGACAAGGACTACGTAGTAGAGCTTGCCGCCCCTGGTCTGAAGAAGGAAGACTTCAACGTAAACATCGACAAAGACGGTAACCTGCACATCCGCATGGAAAGCAAGGCTGAGAAGAAGGACGAGGACAAGAAGAGCCACTACCTGCGCCGCGAGTTCTCTTACTCGAAGTACGAGCAGACGCTGCTCTTGCCTGACGACGTGGAGAAAGACAAGATCGAGGCTAAGGTCAACGACGGCGTGCTCACCGTCAACCTGCCGAAGAAGGAAAACAAGACGGACAACGCCATGAAGCAGATTGAAGTGAAGTAATGTGAAGTAAAGTGAAGTGACAAGGCGTTAAAGACGTTCTGACAATTGGTAATGCCGCCCCGGCGCGCGCTGAACAGCGTGGGCTGGGGCTTTTTCGTATGCATGGATTTAACCCTTTTTTATGGCTTAAGTTTTCAGTTTCACGCTTTTTTTCATTATATTTGCATGAATCTATACGATAATTCACGTTAAAGCTACATGCCATGAGATATCTGAATCCAAAGGCCGACTTAACCTTCAAGAAGGTGTTCGGCGAGCATCCCGACCTGATAATGAGCCTCTTGAACGCCTTGCTGCCGTTCGAGTCGGCCGACGATGAAATCGAGGAAATAGAGTATCTTACGCCTGAACTGGTGCCCGATACGCCTCTGAAGAAGAACAGCATCGTAGACGTGCGCTGCCGCGACCGCCGCGGCCGGCAGTTCATCGTGGAGATGCAGATGCTGTGGTCGTCGGCGTTCATGCAGCGCGTACTGTTCAACGCCTCAAAGGCCTACGTGCGCCAGCTTGACGGCAACGTGAGGTACGAGCTCCTGCAGCCGGTGTATTCGCTTAGCCTTGTCAACGACATTTTCGAGCCCGACCTGCCGGGATATTACCACGACTACCGCATCGTACAGGTGGAACATACCGACAAGGTTATCGAGGGCCTGCGCTTCATCTTCGTTGAGCTGCCGAAGTTCACCCCGCAGACGTACAACGAGAAGAAAATGCAGGTGCTTTGGCTGCGTTACCTTACCGAGATCGACGATAAGACGCGCGAAGTGCCGGGCGAGCTGCTCGCCAACCCTGAGATAAAGAAGGCCGTCAACCAAATAGAGGTGTCGGCGTATAATGACGCCCAGCTTCTCGGTTACGACGACTTTTGGGATGCCGTCAGGGTGGAAAAGACCATCGTGAGCGACGCCCTCCGTAAAGGCCTCGAGCAGGGGCGTGCGCAAGGTCTCGAACAAGGCCGCGAGCAAGGGCGTGAGCAGGGGCAGGCGGCCGAGCGGATTAAGAACGCCCGCAAGATGAAAGCCAAAGGCTATCCGGCCGAAGATATTGCCGAGATCACGGGCCTTAGTGTCGGCGAGATAGCAGGGTTGTGACGTTATGGCCGTATGAGCGGCGTATGTTTAATTAAAAAAGGGAGCCTTTCCTGGTGTGGAAGGTACCCTTTTTTCATGTTTCCTGCAATATTGTGGCGTGCAGCGGCAGCCGTCGTCTTGCCGCCGCCTGTCAAGAGCGCGTTTAGGTCCCGGTTTTCCGTTTGCCGCCTCTTGCGGCGCCGAAGGCCGCCTTTTGCCGCGTGAAGTGCCGTCTTTTGCAGGCTCGTTTGCCGCCTTTCGCGGGGCGTGTTCTCCGTGGCTCTTGCCGCCCTCGCGGCGGGTCTCGATGCGGGTGCGGCGAGGTGTTGCGGCGTGGGCTGAAGCCTGTGTGCCGCCTCGTTGCGTAAGCTCGCGAGCAGGGGCGAGTGGAGGCCCGTTTTCAAAAAACGCCCATTTCTTCGAGTCCGATTTTTTCACGTGAAAAATCAGGACAAATAGATTACCGTTGTTTAACTATATTTAACTCTTTCGGAGGGGTAAATATTTATTTTTTTACTAATTTTGGGGCAGAGAATAATAAATAGGAATAAAATCCTTGTTGGAATTTAGCGGATTCCACATGTCCGCAGCATGTTACTGACAACTTGTAATTAACAGTCGGTAGCCGCCTTTTCCGTTCCGTCCGTGCGTTTTGCGCGGTTGTGGCCGTCGGGGCAGGTTCGTGTTGCGCCCGTTTGCCTCCGATTCGTAAGTGTTGCGTCGGCGTGTGCTTTTAAATGGTTATTTGAGATGCTATAATTATTTTATACTGTAATATGAAGCGTGGGTGGATTATATTTCTCATCGTAGTAGCCGCGTTGGGTTTTCTCCTTGTGGCTTTCGGCGACACGGTGCCCGAGGACACTGCCGTAATATACGGCGGTGCCGAGCTTTCGCCGCTTACCCAGGCTTACCAGCTTTGGGGTTGGAACATCCCCCGTTATTACTATTACCTGTTCGTCCACCTGTTCGCCGGTTATCCGTGGGTGGTAAGGGTGGCTTACGGCGTGATAATCTTCTGCTGCATAGCGTTCATGGTGCTTACGGTTGCGATGACCGTCGACGTTTACATACGCTGGCGCAACCGTAAAAAGTTCGATGAAATCAAGGAAAAATACCTTGAGAAACTGAAAGGCGTATGCTACGCCGAGGTGGAGAACCTGCCCACCGAGGAGATAAAGCGCCGCATGGACTATAAGGAGCGCAAGTGGAAGGACTGGGAGATGCGCCAGTGGGCCAACGTGTTCATCGAGGCGAGCCGCTTCACCAACACGCAGAACCCCAACCTCACCAACATACAGCGCGCCATGCGCATGGTGGGCTTCACCGACTACGTGGAGGCCCAGCTGATGCACGGCAAGCGCACCGTGAAGCTGAAGATGATACAGACCGTGCGCCTTACGAACATGCAGCTGCCCAGCACGATAACGCGCCTTGTGAACGACAAGGACGACGAGCTGCGCAAGGCTTCGCGCCTGTACTATATGTGTACGAGCAAGGACGACCCATACGTGTTCTTCGAGGAGGAGAGCAAGCTCGGGCTGCACTTCTCGCTGTGGGACATGATGGAGCTGCACGAGATATTCCGCAAGGTTGACGAGGGCGGGCTGCGCGCCCCGCTCTTCGTGCCGATACTCCAGAGGGTGGCCAATCCCGGCATCGTGGCCTTCATGCTGCAGGAGATTGCCTACTGGGGCACCGACCAGGAGATGCGCTACGTCATGGAGTATTTCGAGTCGCCCAACTTCACCCACCGCGCCGCGGCGTTCACGTCGATGGGCATACGCCGCTTCGCCGAGTCGGAGAAGTCGATGCAGCGCGTGTTCCACAAGCAGACCGAGGCCCACCGCCGCCTGATACTCAACGCGCTGCTGGCCATCGGTTCGGGCAGGTCAGTGCCCTTCTTCAGCGACACTTACAACTCGTCCACTTCCAGCTTCACGCGCCGCACGGCGCTGCGCTGCCTGTGGATGTCGGGCGCTAAGGGCAAGGCCGTGTTCGAGGGTTTGAAACAAAAGGCCGACGACGCTGACAGGATTCTATTCCAGCACGTCGAAAGCCCCATAATAAATTACGACGGAGTATGATAAAAGACATCGTTTTCTATTTCTACGGCTACGTAGTGTTCTTTTACAGTATGGGACTGATCGTCTCATACGTCATACTCATGTGGCTTGCCGAGCTCGGCATCTTCCGCAAGAAGCGCGGCAACCTCAGCCTTTACACCAAGGAGATAATCGACAAGAGCCCCTACACGCCGGGCGTGTCGATAATAGCGCCGGCCTACAACGAGGAGCGCACCATCATCGAGAACGTCAACTCGCTTTTAGGGCAGGACTACCCGAAGTTCGAGGTCATCATCGTGAACGACGGCAGCAAGGACAAGACGCTCGAGCTGCTCATCGAGAACTTCCAGCTCGTAGAGGTGCCCTTCGCCTACGTAGAGTACATCCGCACGAAGCCCTACCGCCGCCTGTTCAAGTCGACCAACCCCGAATACCACCGCCTGATCGTCGTCGACAAGGAGAACGGAGGAACCAAGGCAGACGCCGTGAACGCCGGGCTCAACGCCTCGTCGTATCCCTACTTCGTGAACATCGACGTGGACGGAATCCTTGTGCGCGATGCCATTTCGCAGTGTATCATCCCCATACTCCAAGACGAGGAGGTGATAGCCGTCAGCGGAATAATGGCCGTTTCCAACGGTTGTAAGGTGGAGAACGGCCAGATAGCCGACCCGCGTCCGCCCCACAAGCCGTGCGCCCTGTTCCAGACGTTGGAATACATGCGCTCGTTCCTTGTCGGCAAGATGGGCTGGTCGTCTATCAATGCCATGCCCAACGTGTCGGGAGGTTACGGCCTTTTCGACAAGAAGGTGGTCATAGCCGCCGGCGGATACACGGGCGACTCGTTCGCCGAGGACATGGACATGATAATCCGCATGGTGGGCTACTGTTGCGACTTCGGCCGTAAGTACCGCATAGTGCAGGTGCCCGTGGTGTGCTGTTGGAACGAGGTGCCGCCCAACATCCGCGTGCTTTACCGACAGCGCACCCGCTGGGGACGAGGGCTTATAGAGACCTTCGTGCGCCACAAGCGCTTCCTCTTCAACCGCCGCTACAAGCAGCTGGGCATGGTGACGCTGCCCTACGTGCTCATATTCGAGCTGCTGGCGCCGATAATCGAGTTCGTCGGCTTCACCGTGTTCGTCTACCAGGCGTTCACGGGCGTTGTCAACTGGACCTCGGCCGCCGTCATCTTCCTCGGCCTCTACACGTTCTGCATCATCCTGTCGTTGGTGGTGATGTTCAACGACTACACCCTCGGCGGCTCGTTCCGCCACCCGCGGTCTTACCTCTGGGTGTTGGCCGCCGCCATGCTCGAGCCGTTCCTCTACCACCCCCTTACCGTGATATTCTCGCTGAAGGGTTATTACAACTACATATTCAACAAGCGCGCCGTATGGGGCGAGATGAGCCGTACCGGATACGCCGCCCCAGGCGCAGGCGCGCCGCCGCCCGACGCCAAGGTGGCCCCGGCCGCAGCCGGCCCTGCGCAGGCGCAAGGGATGAAAGGAGGTGACGTATGAAGAACAAGGGATGCCTCATTATGTGGATAGTGCTCTTCGTGTTCGTCGCCAGCGCCTACGCCTACAACAACTTCTTCAGCAGCGACGTGCACACGCCCGACTACTACGCCTCTAACGCCCGCATGCTGTTCGACGCAGGCAAGTGGGAAGATGGTAAGAAGTACGTGGACGACGGACTGAAGTATTATCCCGAGACCAACGACCTCAACGAGCTTAACGGCCGCTATTATTACCATAAGGAAGACTACGACAACGCCCGTTACTACCTAATAGTATGCGTGCGCGACAACCCCGAGAACGTAACCGCCAAGCAGCTGCTCGTGGCCGTAGAGGAGAAGACCAAGAACTACTCGAGCGCCATCTGCTACGTCAACGAGCTGCTCGAGATAAACCCATACTGGCAGGGCCTTTGGCGCAAGAAGATCGGCCTGTTCCGCCTGCAGGGCAACGACGTAGAGGCCGACCGCCTGCTCAAGCGCCTGCACCAGATTTACCCCAACGACTCCACCGTGCAGCGCGAATACGCCGCCAGCCTCGAGGAGAAATACATACGCGACCGCAAGAAGGGCGACCGCACGGCGTCTATCGAGTCGCTTTACGACCTCATTGAGGTCTCGCCCTACAACGAGAGCTATTACCTCGCCCTCTCTAACATGCTCCTGCAGCAGGGCAACACCGAGGAGGCGCTCCAGGTGACGGGCCGAGGAGCGTCGGCCATACCGGGCAGCTCGGCCCTCGTGGTAAAGCGCGCCGGCATCCTCGCAGGCGAAGGCCGCTACCAAGAGGCCATGGCCTACGTCAAGGCACGCATGCGCTACAACCGCAGCGGGACGCTCGCCTCGTTTTACAACGGACTGCTGAGCGAGGCTGCCGAGGAAGCCCGCATGAGCGACCCCTACGTGCTCTACGGCAAGGTGTATGAGAACTCCAAGAGCCAGGAAGCCCTCGACTACATGCTCAACACCTCGCTCACGCGCGGTTACGACGAAGACGCCCTCTACTATCTCGCCGAGGCCAAGCGTCGTCGCGGCGAGACTAAAGACCTGCTTTACAAGGAATACATCGTTTACAAGCGCATGGGCAACACGAGCAAGGCCTATTCGCTGCTTTCAACGCTCGCTTCGGTCGACTCGACCAATGCCGATATCGTCGATGAATTGGCCTTAAACCGCCTGCATCAGGCCGGCAACCTCATTTCAGACGGACTTTATTCCGAGGCCCTGCCTTACCTTAAGGCCGCCTCGCGCCGCAGCTACGACCCGGAGATACGCTACTCCGCGCTCAGCAAGGAGTACGCCTGCTATTTCGAGATGAAGAAGTACGACGACGCCCTTGCCACTCTCGACCGCATGCACGTGCTCGCGCTCGGCGATTCGGTGAAAAACGCCGAATACTTCGTCAAGAAGGCCGACATATTCAACCGTCAGGGCCACACCACGGCCGCCCTCGCCGTGCTCGACTCCGTGCTGCGCGACAGCATGGACGTAGCCGTGCGCGCCTCTTACGTGGCGGCTTACGAGGAGATAGCCGTGCCCTACATCAAGAGCCTCATAGACGAGGGAGCTTCGTTTCGCGCTTACGACGAGAGCGTGCGCCTGCTGGCCGTCAATCCCTCTAATCTCGAAGGCCTGCAGTACGCCATCGGCATGGCCGACCTGCTGGGCCGCTACGACGCATACGACAGCTTTGTGCGCCAGGCGCGCTCGATATATCCTGAAAAGACCGAATTCATCGTCAAGCAAGCCGTAAGCTACAACCGTGCCGGAGAGCACCGCCGGGCGGTCGACATGCTGCGTCCGTGGCTCGACTATTATCCCCATAACCGGGGCATCGTGGGCGCCTACTCCGAGAACAGCGAGCTGTTGGCTTACTCTCTCATCAAGGACCACCGCCCCGACTCGGCGCTCACCGTGACCGACGACGCCCTCAAGTTCGACGCCGACAACCCCTCGCTCAACCTTGCCAAAGGTACGGCTTACGAGGCCATGCGGCAGTACGACTCGGCCTACCATTACCAAATGAAATACATTCCCGGCGAAGGCGAGGCGGCATCGTTCCGCCGCCATCTGGCCGGGCTGATGAGCCGCTCGCTCAAGAACGAGATAGGCGTGGAATACCTACAGGGCCGCTACGGCGAGGCCGACGTGCTCACGTCCGTCGCCACGCTGTCTTACACGCGTAAGGAGAAGAACGACATCTTCACCGGACGCCTCAATTATGCCGGCCGCGACGGTTCGGCCGCGAGCGACGACCCCGAAGACCAAGTGCCCGGAGGCGTGGGCCTGCAGGCTCAGGCCTCGTGGGAGCACCGCTTCTCGCCCCATTGGAGCGGTACGGTCACGGCCGGGGCGGCTACGCGCTACTTCCCCGACGTTATGGCCGAGCTTAAGGCCGAGCGTTGGTTCGACAACGACATGACCGTCGATCTGCACGGCTCCTTCCGCCGCATCAACACTTACACCAAGCGTTACGAGTGGATGCAAGAAAGCCCCGAGGCCGAGGGCGGATGGGTGTTCGACGGCTGGGACGAGCATAAGAACAACCTCTTCATCGTAGGCTTGGGCGCGTCGAAGACGTGGGAGCGCTTCTATCTCGGCGGCCGTGCCGACGGCTTCTGGATGTCGGGCCACATGTACGCCAACGCCGCCGCCCAGCTGCGCTACTTCCCCCTGACCGACGGCATCACCAACATCACGCTGACGGGTAGCGTCGGCACGGCTCCCGAGGCCAACATGATAGACAACGCCCTGCCCGGCACGTTCGACAAGCTCAACACTATGGTGGGCCTCGGCGGAACGTACATGGTCAACCGCCGCATCACGCTCGGCCTGATGGGCACGTGGCACACCTTCTACAGCCAGCTCAACACGCGCACCGTGCTCGACGGCGGCGGTTACGTGGACGACATAATGACGAGATACAGAAACCTGTTCAACATTCATTTCCAGATATATGTGCGCTTCTAAACCATACGCAGCCCTCCGTCTGCTGCTGCTCTTGGCGGCGGTGTCGGTCTTCGCGGCCTGTTCGGGCGCTGCGGGTGGCGGCCCCTTGTCGGGCTACGACGCCTTCCGCGTGACGGCGGCCGACGGCGGCAACCGCGACGACGCGCGCTGGGCGGCGTATCTCGAGGGCCAGCTGGTAAGCCGCGCCGACTATACGGGCAGCCCCGTCATAGGCGAGGGCGGCAGCGGATGCCTCGACGTTAAGGTGCACGTTGACGGGTCTTTGGCTTCAGACTACAAGGTGGCGCGCTCCGCCTCGGGGTTAAGCCTCACTGCGCGCAACGGCGACGTGATGCTCTGGCTTATCTACCAGTTCCTCTCGTCGTGCGCCGGCGGACGGCTGCAGGTGGCCGACCTGCCGCCTGCCTACGTCTCGATGGACGGCGCCGAGGGCACCTTCGCCTTCGAGTACCGGGGCATCTACACCCCCTCTAACTCCGACCACGAGCTTATGCCCGTATCGGCGGCCCACAACGTAGACTACGACTGGGCGCTCTGGGGCCACAACCTGCGCAAGCTCTTCCCCGACGGCGTGCCCACAGGGGCCATGGCCGAGGTTGACGGGCGCAAGACCGACACGCAATTCTGCTTCTCGTCAAGCGAGCTTTACGCCGCATTAGAGCGTTACGTGATAGACTGCGGAGGCGATGCCGACCCCGATGAAACCGCGCGTTTCGTCGTGATGCCGGCCGACAACAAGACCGTATGCCTCTGCTCGCGCTGCCGCAAGGCGGGCAACACGGCCTCCTCGGCCACGCCCGCCGTCAGCCTGATGCTGCGCCGCCTGGCCGAGAGGTTCCCGCGCTGCACGTTCTTCACCTCGTCTTACCACACCACAGCCGAGCCGCCCTCGCGCCCCATGCCGGCAAACGTAGGCGTGCTGGTCAGCGCCATCAGCGTGCCCATGCGCGCCCTGCTCGACACCCGTCCGCAGGCGCACCGCTTCGCCGAGCAGGTTGAGCGGTGGCGTAAGGTGGTGGGCAAGGTCTACGTGTGGGACTACATGCGCAACTACGACGACTACTTCACGCCCTATCCCTGCCTCGCCCTCGTGCAAGAGAGGCTCAGGCTCTACCGCTCGTTGGGCGTGAGCGGAGTGTTCTACAACGGCAGCACGCCGTATTACGCCTCGTTCGACGACGTGCAGACATCAGCCATAGCCGCCATGCTGGTCAATCCCGACATCGACGTCGCGGCCTACGCCGACAGCTGCTTCGCCCGCTATTACCCCACGTCGGCCCAGGTGCTCGCGCCGGCTTACCGCTCGTGGGAGAGCGAGACCGTGAAGCGCGCCCGCCAGCTGCCCTTCTACGGCGGCATAGGCGGAGCCGTGAAAGCCTGGCTCGACCCCGACGCCTACGCCTCTTACTGCGATAGGCTCGACGCCGCCGCCAAGCACGCCGCGCCCGAAGAGCGCGCCCGACTCAACCGTCTGCTCACCGCCACGTGGCTCACCCGACTCGAGCTGCTGCGCTACGGTGGCCGCAAGCCCGGCTACGAGGCCGAGGCGCGCCGCTGCCTCGACGGATTGAAGGGCTACGAGGCCTTCACCGAGATGAGCCATTACCGCGAGGCCGGCGGCCCCACGGATAAATATATAGAGAAATGGGAAAAAGAAATACGCTGACACCTGTGCTGCCGGCCTTGCGCACGGCTGTGGCCGTAGTGCTCGCGGCGGCCGCCCTTACGCTCGGCTCGTGCCGCAAGAACATCGGCATGACCACCGTGGCCGTGGCCGACTCGGTGCGCCATTATTACCCTATACTGGCCGGTGACATTCTCACCCTGTCATACGAGTTGGAGAACACGGGCGAGCAGCCCCTCATCATCCGCGACATACAGACCTCGTGCGGATGCATCACTCCAGAGCTTGACTCGCGCATGCTGCTGCCCGGCAAGAAGGTGAGGCTGCTCTTCAAGTACGAGAGCGCCAAGAACATAGGTTACGTGGACCACACCATCCGCATCTTCGGCAACATAAAGCCGAGGGGGATATGCAAGTTGAAGTTCGACACCAACGTGGTGCCCAACGCCGACTACACCCGCGACTACGAGGAGCTTTACAAGGAGGCCGTAGAGCGCAGCAACGTCATCCGCGGCTTGGTTGACGGCGACGAGTCGGAGAAGGGCTACTGGACCGACGACATCGGCCACGACAGCCGCCACCAGAAGAAATACATCTGGAGGGATGAATAATGAAAAATGAATAATTAACAGTTAATTAGGGAAAGGAGGACTGTATGAAAATGAAATTATGGTTACTGATGGCGGCCGCCATCATGATGGCAGGCTGCTCGGCCGACGAGCTGGCCACCGAGGGAGGCGGCAGCGTAGCTCCTCCTTCGGGACAGACTGCGGCAAGCGGTACGGTGAACTTCACCAACAACACCTCGATGACCATTGGCAACGGACTCGACGGCCTCACGCGAGCCGCTTGGCTGACGCGCGGCGCGACGTTCGACATGGCCGACAACAAGGCGTGCTCGCTCGACATGCCCGAGCAACTGTTGACGGAGGAGGAAATCAATAAACTTGACGCCGACCATATAGAAGACGGCTCGAAATCGTTTTCCTCGCTTGAAACTATTACAGGAAAACCGTTTGTCATAGATGCCGGCGGCCGGCTTACGCTGGCTTCACATAACATGGAAATAGATGTCTATGTGCTCAGCGGCGGCTATCTTAACCTTAGGCAGTATCAAGAAGCCTTTAGAGGCAACGGTAAGGGCAGGATATTCGTGCTTGACGGAGCCACGGTCAATATCGAGAAAAACGTCACAGTCTTTTCCTCGATAGAGATTTACGCCTATAAGGGCAGCACCGTGATTTTCAACGATACCGAGCCTTCTACCGGCATTACCGAAGGTAGCGAGATTTATCTTGACGGAGACGTGAAAATGAACGGCAGGCTGGCTGTCAGCGACGGTTCGCGGCTCTACATCGGCGGCTCGCTTACGGGAAAGGGACTTGACTCTGACGGCGAGGGAACAATAGCCCACGTCATGGGCAACCTCACCGCCGAGCCTACGCTCACCGCATCGGGCGACAATGAGGGAGAGACGGGCGAAGTGACCGTGACCGACGGCGGCGACCTCTGCGTTGAGGGCGTGACTGACGTATATTCGCTCACGGCCAGCACTGGTGCATGCGTGCACACCGACTGCAAGCTCGTGGCTAACGACGCCCTGAACTCGTCTATCAACATCACCAACGGTGCAACGCTCTGCTCGTCATACGTTGAGACTAAGCTGCTGCACATCTCCGGCGGTACGCAAGGTGCATTTACGCAGGTGCTCCTGCCTGATCAGGGCGTAATCAACGTAGACAAGCTCTCTTTGGGCAACACAATGCTGCTCGGCCTTTACAATCAGGGCAATGCATTAGTATCGGCCAAGACCGTGACAGTGGAAAACCGTGTGAAATGGGAAGACATCGTTGACCCCGCACTCTACGTGAACTACGATGAGATTTGGGCCGACGCAGAGCCTGCTGACAAGTCGATGATCAACAAGGTGACCATGGGCGCGGGCGGCGAGTGCAGCCCCGGCTTCACCGAGAACGAGCCTGAAGACCCCGACCCGGGCACCGACCCCGATGATCCCGAGCCCGAACCCGAGCCTACCACGGGCGGCGAGATTGAGATACCGATAAAGATAGACGACATAATCAACGAGGACTACATCCTTAAGGCCGACGACTTCGCCATCCGCGTGAACGGCGAATACATGGACGACATCAAGATAGAGGGCGACAATTCTGCCAAGCTCGACGGCGTGAAGATAGTAAACGACGCGCTCACGATAATCATCAACGGCCTCGTAGACAACCCCGCCATCATCGAGGGTAACGACTACACCTACGAGTGCTGGATATGGGTGGAGAACAAGAGTCTGCTCAACGACGGCACGGGCGGCTACGGTCCGCTCTTCGACTACGACATGTACGAGGATTGGGCCAACCCCGAGGGCGACCCCGACACTGAGGATCCCTACGGCTACGACATGACCAAGCGCATCAGCGAATCAGGCAAGGTGAAGTCGCCCGCCGGCTTCGTGGTCCGCTATAACGTCTACCGAGGCCTTGCCGGCCGCATGGACGCCGACGGCCACGGCGACACGCCTTACATCAAGGTGTCGGTAAGCGTGCAGAAAGACCCTGACGCACGCGAGAACACCAACGTGGGCATCTGGCCTGCGGCATATAACAATTAATTAGGGAAAGGAGGACTATATGAAAATGAAATTATGGTTACTGATGGCCGCCGCCGTGCTGGCGGTAGGCTGCTCGTCTGACGACGACGAGAACAAGACCGTGCCCGAGGGCGACACGCCGCCCGCAGCGATGGACATAGTGGAGAGCCAGACGGCTGTGTTCGAGGACGGCACGTCGATGAGCGCAGGATGGCTCGACGACGTGGAGACGCGCGCCGACAAGTCGCAATACGTGGCCGTGCGCCTGCCCGAGAACCTCGGCATAGAGAAGGAGTGGCTCTGCGAGACCGACGACTTCAACCTGCGCATAGGTAAGGACGTCTACGTGAACCTCGTGAAGGAGCCCGAGGCCGACAAGGGCATCTGGGTTGAGCGTTACGACGCTGCCGCCGAGGGCCGCGACGGGCTTAAGGTGGCCGTCTACGGGCTCGACGAGCTGCCGGCCGACGGCACCGAGTACACCTACGAGGTGTATCTTTGGGTTAGAGACACGGCCTGGGGCGTTGACAGCCTGACCAACCTCGAGGCCGTCATCACGCCCGAGGAGAAGGCCGAGTGGGTGAGCGGCGACGGACAGGGAACCGACATCACCGAGCTGTGCTCCAGCTGGCAGACTGCCGGCTACGCCGCCCGCTACAACGTGTACAAGGGTCTTGCCGGCCACGACGACACGCCCTACGTGAAGGTGTCTATCCACGTGGCGAAAGACGCCGACGCGCCTGCCGGCCCCGCCACGGCCGTGACGCCTAAGGACGACGACGAGGCCTGAGACGGATTTTTGAGTGGTTGACGGTTGTACGGGCAAAACCGTACAACCGTACAACCCAAAAAACCTTATTATCTTTGAAGAGAAATAGCGAGAGATGCGATGTTTATCATTTAATCAATTAATAATTAACAAAAAACAGAAAAAACGTATGAAAAAACTATTTTTCCTTTTCGCGGTTTCGGCGATGTTCGCCGCCTGCTCGTCAGACGACCAAACTGAAATCGTGAACGGTGGCGGAACGACCACCAACCCGACAGAGCAGACCGTTTCGGTTGCAACTGTAGACTACGAGAACGGAGTGCAGATAGCCATCGGCGCGCTCGACAGCCAGGATGAAGCACAGACGAGAGCTACCGACGGAGCCGTAAACTTCGTAATAAACCTCGACAAAGTTGACAACATATTGAGAAACTTCGGCGAGTATAAACTTAAGGCCGACGACTTCGCAATCCGTCTTGACGGTGTGTATGACGAGACTGTAGAGCCTGTAAACAACAAGGTTAATAAGTACTCAGTCGAAATGGTTGAGGAAAGCCTTAAAGTTGCCGTAAAGCATCTTGAGAATCTTGATTTCTCTAACGTAGACGATTATACTTTCGAGTTCTATCTGTGGATCGAGAACAAGAAACTCGACACCGAGAACGGAACAGGCGGATATGTTGAGCTGTTCACGTGGGACGACAAGTGCAACTGGGTAGGCCCGAGTTTCTGGGAGACCGGCGAGCAGGGCTTGGACTTAAGCAAGGCTCTTTGGGAAGCTGACGGTGCAGTCTTCTTTGAGCCGGGCGCAGAGGATTGCGGCCTGCTTGTACGTTACAACGTTTACCGCGGACTCCAGGGTAGGCAGACCAACAAAGACCACGAGTACGACAAAGAGAACGGACTCGGCGACACTCCCTACATCAAGGTTTCAGTACACGTAGAGAAGAAGGACCAGACTACTCCCAACTCAATCAAGAACGAGTGCACTTGGGTTCGCCTGCCTTACACTCCGAAGGCAGAATAACAATGTCTTAGCAGGCCGGCCCGGTGCGACCCTGACCGGCCTGTAAACCTAACTTTAATTTGGCTTTATCAAGCATCTCAAAGCTAAAATATCGTTAAGAGCCGAGGCCCCGCGCCCCGGCTCTTTTCTTGTGGCTTTCACGAAGGCCGCCTATCGCCGCACGATAGGCGGCCTTTTATGTTGCTAAAGGCCGCGAATTGCAGCCCGAAAGGCGGCATTCTGAAAACCCTTTGGCTTTTAGGCCTTTATGTCGGGGATAATTGCTATCTTTGCGGCGGAAAGGAGTAATGGGAGAGTTGAGAGCACTGGGAGAGCTGAGAGTTCTCCCAGAACTCCCATTACTAATGCCGTGTGCCGTGCGCATCCGGAATCGGGCTTCTACCGCGAACGCGTCAAGCTGCGCTTGCCAGAGACCGTGGCCGACATCGCGATAATACTCATCCACCAGACCGACTACCTGCTCATGCGGCTTATCGAGACGGCCAGGCAACGGTTTCTGAAGGAGGGAGGAATAAGGGAAGCTATGACAAGGGCAAGAATAAATTACAGGAATGAAAAGAAAGGATAATGAGAAAGTAATGGGAGAGCTGAGAGCACTGAGAGGACTGAGAGAGCTGGGAACAAGGTTTTCCGACAGCCTCATTCACAGACCTCACAGAGCTTTCGGCTCTCCCGGAACTCCCAGTGATTATTCTGCGCTGGTGTCGCTGGGCGTGCCGATCGTGGTGGGCCAGATAGGCAATGTCGTGTTGGGTTTTGCCGATACGCTCATGGTTGGGCATTACGGCATGGAGGAGCTGGCTGCCGCCAGCTTCGTCAACACCATGTTCACGCTCGTCGTAATCTTCGCCACCGGCTTCTCTTACGGCCTTACGCCCGTTGTGGGCAGCATGTTCGGGCGCGGCGAGACCGGGCGCATAGGCACTGCCGTGAAGGACAGCCTTGTGGCCAACCTGCTGCTCTCGCTTGCCCTTGTGGGCGTTACGGTGTTGTTCTGCCTTAACATCCACCGCTTCGGCCAGCCCGTCGAGCTGCTTCCGCTGATGCGTCCCTATCTGTGGGTCAACATAGCCTCGCTGCCGTTCCTGTGCTGCTTCAACACTTTCAAGCAGTTTTTCGACGGCATAACCGACACCCGCACGCCCATGTTCATCATAATAGGCGGCAACCTGCTCAACATTTTCGGCAACTGGGTGCTTATCTACGGACAGTTCGGCGCGCCCGAGCTGGGACTCTTCGGCGCAGGCCTTTCCACGGCGCTCTCGCGCGTCGTCATGGCCGTGGCGTGCGTCCTGGTGTTCTTCATGCACCGCCGTTACGCCTGTTACCGCCGCGGCTTCGCCTCAGGGCATGTGTCGCGCGCCGGGGTGGGGCGCCTGTCGGGGCTGGGTTTCCCCGTCGCCCTGCAGCTGGGAATGGAGACGGCTGCCTTCTCCCTGTCGGCCATCTTCGTGGGCTGGCTGGGCACCACCGCCCTTGCCGCCCACCAGGTAATGCTTACCGTGTCGCAGCTGCTCTACATGATCAACAGCGGCATGGCCGCCGCCGTGGCCGTGCGCGTGAGCTATTTCGCAGGCCAGCGCAACTATGCCGCCGTGCGCCGCACGGCATACTCCGGCCTTCACCTCGTCCTGCTGATAGCCTGCGTGCTCTCTGTGCCCATATTCTTCCTCAGGAACACCTTGAGCTGGTGGTTCACCGACAGCGCCGAGGTCAGCCTGCTGGTGTCGGTCACGGTGTTTCCGCTCATCGCCTACCAGATAGGCGACGCCGTTCAGTACACCTTCGCCAACGCCCTGCGCGGCATAGAGTGCGTCAAGCCGATGATATGGATAGCCTTTTTCGCCTATTTCGTGGTGTCGCTGCCGCTGGGCTGGCTGCTCGGCATACGCCTGGGCTACGGCCTTGTGGGCATCTGGTCGGCCTTCCCCGTCTGCCTTAGCGTCGCCGGCGTGCTTTATTACGCATGCTTCCGCCGACGTCTCAGGAGCGAGTTGGCGGGGCGTTAGGATGTCATGTCTTGTTTTTAAAGTTAATGTTTATGTCTGATACCAAGTTGTTCCGTTTGCAGTCGTGCCGCTTCGGATTGACGCGCCTGCTGCTTCCGTGCCTTTGCTTGATGCTGTTTCCGTGCCGTGCCGGGTGCGCGCCGTTCGACCTGAAGCGCGATTTTGCCATGCTCGACACCGTCGTGGCCAACGTCGACAAGTATATGTCTGACCGTCAGAAGGCTATCGAGGCGAGCGTAAGCAAGGGGCCTTTCGCCTCGGACATTGAGCGTTATTCGTATTACAGGCACATGTTCGAGGAGTATAAGAAGTTCAGTTCCGACTCAGCCATGGTCTACGCCCTACGCTGTAAGCAGACAGCCGTAAGGGCAGGGATGAAGGAGGAGAGCATGCTTGCCGACCTCGACCTGCTCTATATCACCACCTTGCAGGGCAATTTCTTCATGGCCGACAGCCTGGCGCGTAGCATTCCGCCCATTGACAACTTTCCTCCTGACCTGCATGAACGCTATGCCGTGGTAATGATTCAGTATGAGATACGTGTCAAGATGTTTGTCTCTGACTACGGAAAAGGCAATATTTTTGAGAAAATCAATACCATTGATTTTTCCGGAATATGGCTAAAATACAAGTCTTACCTGCCTGCCGACAGCTGGCTGGTAGACTATTACGAGGGCATGTGTACAAATGCCGACATGCGCAGCCGCATCATCAGACGGATGAAAAACGTACCGCAGCCGTCGGCACAGGCTGCCATGCTCTACTACATTCTGGCAAAGAGCTGCATACTTTACGGCACGGAGGACGAGGCCTGCCACTATTTCATATTATCGGCGGCCAACGACATAATGTCGGCCAACCTCGAGGCATCGTCGCTAATCACGCTGCTCTGCACCAAATACATCGACCGCAACAGTCAGCGCGCCGTCAATTACGCGCTCGCGAGCATAAAGATGGCCAAGGGATACAAGGACAAGGCGCGCAGCTACGACATAGTGGATGCCAGCTCGATAATAATCTCCGACTACATGAACATGCAGAGCCGGATGGGCAAGAACGTTGTCATAATAATAGTCCTGCTCGTCGTCCTTGTGGCTATGTCGGCTGTCCTTGTGTATGTCTTCATGCGCCGTTCAGGCCGGCGAAAGGCTGAGCTCGACCTCGCCATGGGCTACAACAGCACTCTGCGCAAGTCGCTTGAGGAGATAACCGTAACCAAGGAGCAGATGGAGAACGTGCTGACAAGGCGTAACGCCATGGCCCTTGAGTCGTTCCTGATGATGTCTGATTATATTAACGGCGTTGACAAGTTCTGCAAGACGACTGCTAACATGATTGTGGCAGGACAGTCGTGCAAGGCGCACAAGGCTTTGCAGGAAGGCTGCTCGGCACAGTTTCTGGCCTCTATGTACGCTTCGTTCGACCGATGGTTCATGTCTGTACACCCTGACTTCATCGAGCGCTTCACGGCGCTCCTAAGGCCCGAGGTGCGCGGCAAGTTCGTGCCCGACGGTGGCGGACTGTCGCCCGAGCTGCGCATTTACGCCCTTGTCAGCCTCGGAATAACCGACAGCGTCAGCATAGCCGAGTTCCTGCACTATTCGCCGCAGACCATATACAACTACCGTCTGCGCGTGCGCCACTGCGCCTGCATACCCGAGAAGGACTTTGCCGCCACCGTGGCCGCAATGTACGGCAAAGGCGGCAATGACGAGAAGTGACTTTGCCGCCGCCCGTGGGGCGTCTGTACGTGCGGCGATTGCATTATGTTGATTATCAGTATGTTATGATATGAAAAGCAATATGCGGTCTTTTACATTGCAAAAGACCGCATATTGCATGGTAAAAGGCCGTCTTTCAGCTTGTGAAAGACGGCCTTTTGTTTTAGTACCGTTTTTCCTGTAGGCGGAAATGCCTGAATGTAGCGTTTACCGCTGGAACACGTCCGGGTAGTTTACGATGAAGTAAACCGGCGTGCAGCTCCATGCGTGGCAGTAGCTGTTGAGCAGGGTGTAGCCGTTGTATGACGAGAACATGTGGTCTTCGGGCACGTAATACTCCCAGAAGGTGTCGGCCCCGAGGCGCACCATGCCGCCCCAGTAGTCTTCAACATAGTCGCGCGCCTCCTGGTCCATGCCGCATTTCAGCATGGCCGCCACGAGGAAGTGGTTGGCGTATGGCGTGCCCGGCTTTATGGCATTGCCGTCTGCCATTACGGCCTTTATGGCCTGACGGCCCTCGTTGGCGTTGACCAGTCCGCCTATTACCGCCCATGCCGTGGCTATGTATGACGTCTGGCGGTCGGCGCCGCTCGTTATCCTGTGGTTTTTCTTGTCCCAGTATGCGGCGTGTCCGGCCTTGCGCAGGCGTTCCTGCAGGGTGCCGTAACTCTTCACCTCGCTCTTCCTGCCGAGCTTCACGCCCATTGAGCAGAGTCTCTCGACGGCGTTGGCGAGGCAGCCCTGTATGGCGGCGTGGGTGTCGAGCTTCACGGGCGACCAGTCGAAGAACACCATCGACACGGGCATTCCGTCAAACTGATAGCCGGTGTCGGCATAGAGCCATTTGCTGTCGAGCGCCTTGCCGGCTATTACGTCCACCTGCCGCTTTGCCACAGTCCACAGCTCGTTGGCA
This sequence comes from Prevotella sp. CAG:1058, assembly GCA_000433175.1. Lineage (GTDB taxonomy): Bacteria > Bacteroidota > Bacteroidia > Bacteroidales > Bacteroidaceae > Prevotella. The sequence goes on along the minus strand of HF986692.1, from coordinate 32,292 downwards.
GTGGCAGTGTCGCCCGTGGCGTCGAGATAGTCGGCAAGCGTCGACACGTAGAGCAGGGCGTAGTCTACGAAAAACGTGTTCTGGGCGTGCGGCTGGGGGTATTCAACGAGGTTAGAGTACAGCAGGCCGTTGTCAGCGTTTGCCAGTCCTGCAAGCAAGTACAGGCAGCGCCTGGTCAGGCCGTAGTTCTTGAACGTGGCGGTGTTGGCCAGTGCCTGCAGGTACAAGTCGCCCATCCACAGCCGCTGGTCGCGTTTGGGGCCGTCCTCGAACACGCCCTGCATGCAGTCGCGCAGCGTGTTTTCAGACACCCGTGCAATGTCCTTGAATATCTGGGGCGTTGTTGCGGCCAGTTCTGCCGTGTGCTGCGTGGCCGACGTGGTTGCCTTGAATGTTATGTCGTCAAAGCAGAAGTCGCTGTATTGCGACGTTCCTACGGCTTCAATCTTCATGTAGCGCGCCGAAATGCGCCTGTTGAAGGTGAACGAGCCGTCGTAGCTTACGTCGCAGGTGAAGTCTTGCAGCCAGCCGCGGCTCAGCGAGCCTGTGAATGGCTCGATGGGCAGTGCCAGGTCGCTCGGAACCTCGCCGAAGGTGACCTTGAAGCGCAGCACGGCGTCCTGCATGGGGCCGATGTCTTTAATCTTGAACGACACGTTGCCCACCATGTGCCGGCCGAAGTCGAGCGTCACGCTCTTCATCTGCTTGAACGACTTTGTGTACAAGTCGTCTATTCCAGGCCTTGCCACGGCCTTGTAGCCCTGGAATGCCTTGTCGTCCTTAACTATGTCGACTACCGCCACGGGGTGGCATACGGTTGTGTCGAGCACGGGTTTGCACAGCCCGGCCTTCTCCATCCAGGCCTGTTGCTGCGCCTTGGTATAGGTCTGCGCAAATGCCGTCGAGGTGCAAAGAGCCAGCATTGCTGCGACCGTAATGTCCGATATTTTCATGCGTTAGTAGTTTTTCTTATGTCAGGTTTGCCTAAAGACGCACAGGCATGGCGGTTTGTACTGCCATGCCTGTGTGTCGTATGTGTTATTTACCGCTTACCACGGCGTCTACGGTTGTGTATATGTTCTCAAGCTGAGGGTCGGCCTTCAGGTATGAGTTGACGTCAATCTGCATTACCGTCGGAGTCTGTTGTCCGTTGGTTGGAGTCCACTCGGGCAGTCCGAGACCGTTGGGGTTGCCCGTTTTTACGAAGTTGAGGTAGTAGCCCTGGAATATCTCAGATACCGTGAAGTCCTCAGGCTGCCAGTCGTAAACACGGTTTGTAGGCAGGTTGCCCATTGCATATTCGATGTCGGCAGAGTGAACGGCGCCGCTTACTGTCAGCGCGTTCTTGTTCTCCTCGGTCTTCTTCTGTACGCCTCCTGCCAGTCCCGGCACCATGTCAGCGTTGCGCATGGCGGGTCTCGGGTGGCAGTACAGATAGCGGTATACGGGCTGGTTGCCGGTCTTCTTGTGCATGTCGCTCCATTTCCATGTGGCAAATCCTACGAACATGTCGGCTGCGAGGCGTGCTCCCGGCAGTCCGCTGACGTCTGCGTCAGTCTTCAGTCCGTAGGCTTCCATTACCTTCCCGGTGTCATTGCCGAAGCGCGGGGTTATGGCTTCCTTGACCGAAGCTATCGTCAGCGGGCGCTTGCCGATGACAAATGTGATGGGCACCTCGGTCGAGTTCCATCCTACGAGCAGCGGCACCTGTGCCTGACGGCCGTTCTTGAAGGTCTCGACAGGCTGCTCTGTGAAGAAGTAACCGTCGATGTTGTACATCTTGTTCATGTAGTTTGTAGAAGACTTCTTGAGCAGTTCCTCGGCAGAGAGTGCCCTCATTTCTGCCAAAGACTTGCATCCCATGGCCTTCATGGTCTCTACTCCGGCCTTTTCGCCTTCTTCCAGGGTCGGCAGCTTGTCGTAACCGATGATCGATGAACTCGAGCCCATGGCCTGTGCGAACAGTCCCTTGCAGAGCGGCGAGGCCATCAGCGCGCTTACGGATGCCGAACCTGCCGACTCGCCTACGATTGTAATCTTGTTCGGGTCGCCGCCGAATGCTGCGATGTTGTCCTTCACCCATTTGATGGCAGCCGCCTGGTCGAGGAATCCGTAGTTGCCCGAACCTTTGTAAGAAGTCTCCTTTGACAGTTCGGGATGAGTGAAGAAGCCGAATATTCCTTCACGGTAGTTGGCTGTTATTGAGATTATCCCGTTGCGTGCCATGGAAGCTCCCGCGTAGCGCGGCTCGCTGCCCGAGCCTGCCATAAGCCCGCCGCCGTTGAAGTAGATGAGTACGGGCAGCTTCTCGGTCATGGTCTTCGCCGGTGTCCAGATGTTCAGGTAGAGGCAGTCCTCGCTCATATTGTCCGTGCCGAAGTCCATGTCGCCGAAGATGTTCTGCTGCATAGGGTTGGGGCCGAACTCCTTGGCCGCCCTTACTCCGCTCCACGGTTTGACCGGCTGCGGCGCCTTCCAGCGCAGCTCGCCGACCGGCGGCTGGGCGAAAGGCACGCCTTTGAATACCTTTATTCCTGACTCGTAAGTGCCTTCGAGCACTCCCGCGGCCGTCCTGGCCTGCGGTCCTTGTGCGCCGGCCGTCATCGTAGCTAACGCCAGCGCGAGAGATATAAACAGTTTTTTCATTATTATTGTGTTTTCTGATTGTTGCGGTTTGTTGCGGCTGCGGCCGGGCCTGGTGTTGGCAGACCGTGCAGCAGGCGTTCCGGCAAGTGTCTTGCATGGTATTGGACTGTTGCCGGAAAAACAGGTAAAGGAAGCAGGGTGAAAGATATTATCCTCACTCACTGCTTCCGTCAAACTTATCCTTATGCCAGCCTTCGCCGTTGCGGTAGGCTGTGGAAACCAATCTTAAATACCTTCATGTTGAGCATTGGGAGAGCTTCTTTTACCGGTTCATTCCGGCCGGATGTTCCAGTCATCCGGTCAGGATGAACCGTAGCTTATGTTATCATTTCATTTCGGGCAGCAGGCATGGTCTTACCTTCTCCGTAACGCCGGCCTTCTCGCTTACGGTTACGGTCAGAGGAGCTGCGTCGGCGGCGTTGTCGGCCACCATAACCTTGTATTCTCCGCCCTCTACCTGCCACTGGCTGTCCTTCTCGCAGAACGATGCCAGGCGGCTGTAAGGTATTGTTATCTCTACGGCTTGCGCCTCTCCGGGAGCCAGCTTGCGTGTCTTTGCGAAGCCTTTAAGCTCGCGTGCGGGCTTATCCATGTCCTTGCCGGGAGCTGCCACGTAGACCTCGACAACCTCTTTGCCGGCCGTGTTGCCCGTGTTTTTTACGTTCACTTTGACTGTGATGTCGCCGTCGGCGTTTACAGTTGCCTGCGGGGCGCTCTTCTCGAATGTTGTGTAGCTGAGTCCGTAGCCGAAGGGGTAAGCCACCTTGACGCCCTTTGTAGTGTAGTAGCGGTAGCCTACGTACACGCCTTCGTTGTATTCGGTGAAGTCGAAGTTGCGCACCGTGCCCGTTGTACGCTTGTCGGCGAAGCCTGTTATGGCCTTGTCTATCATCTCGTCGCTGATGTCGTCGGGCATAGGGAAGTCAGCCTTGTTGTTCACGTCGTTGTAAGTCAGGGGCCATGTCATTGGCAGGCGTCCCGACGGACATTCCTTGCCGGTGAGCACGTCGGCCACGGAGTTGCCTCCTTCCTGTCCGGGCAGCCATACGTTGAGGATTGCATCGGGTTTAGATGTCCAGCTTGCTGTCTCGATGGGGCCGCACACGTTGAGGATTACTACTACCTTCTTGCCGGCCTTGTGGAACTCGTTGCACACGCCGTCTATCATCTCCTGCTCGGCTTTTGTCAGGTTGAAGTTGTTGCTTACCTTCCTGTCGAGGAATTCGCCTGAGGTCTTGCCGATGGTGATTATCGCCATGTCGTTGCTCTTTGCAGCCTTGGCCAGCATGCCGGCAGGTATCTGCATCTCGTCGATAAGGTCTTTCGGCATGAACTTTCTCAGGCCTTCGCCGTCGTCGGGGCGTGCAGCCTTGGCAGCCGGAATGTATTTTTCGTATGCCTTCTGCACGGTCTTGTCAATCTTCAGTCCGGCGTTGTCGAGGCCCTGTGTGAGGCTTACCACGTAGGCGTGGTTGACGTCGCCCGAGCCTGTACCGCCCGCGATGAAGTCGTATGCAGTGCGTCCGAAGACGGCAACCTTCCTGGTTGAATTGCCGAGAGGCAGCACTCCGCCCTCGTTCTTGAGCAATACCATGCCCTCGGTGGCGGCGTTGCGCGTTACCACGGCGTGTGCCTTCAGGTCAGGGTTGTTGTCGGCCTTGATGCCTTTGAACGCCGGGGTCTTCATTATGCACTCGAGTATGTGGCGCACGTTGCGGTCGACTATTTCCATCGAGAGGCGTCCGTTCACGATTGCTTTCTTCAGTTCGTCCCTCTGTGTCTTCTTGCCGGGCATCAGCAGGTCGTTGCCGGCCTCCATCTGTGCGGTTGCCGACTGTCCGCCGAACCAGTCGGTCATCACCATTCCCTTGAATCCCCATTCGTGGCGGAGTATCTCCGTTACGAGGTCGGCGCGCTCGCTTGCCATAGTTCCGTTAATCTTGTTGTACGAAGTCATCACCGTCCATGGCTGCGACTCTTTCACTACAATCTCGAAAGGCTTGAGGTAAATCTCGCGGAACGTGCGCGGCGTGCCTATCACGTTGTTGCTCGTGCGGTTTGTTTCCTGGCTGTTCAGGGCGAAATGCTTGAGCGACGTACCCACGCCGTTGCTCTGTACGCCGCCAACTACGGCAGCGCATATCTTGCCGGCGAGCAGCGGGTCTTCCGAATAATACTCGAAGTTGCGTCCGTTAAGCGGGTTGCGCATTATGTTGGTGGCAGGCGCCAGCAGCACGTCGACGCCGTAGTGGCGCGTCTCGTCGCCCATAGCCAGGCCTATCTGGCGTGCAAGTTCGGTGTTCCAGGTCGAGCTTACCACCGTGGCTACGGGGAAGTGGGTGCAGTAGAACGTCTTGTCTGTGCCCTGGCGGGTGGGGTTTATCCTCACGCCGGCGGGTCCGTCGGCCACTACTATTGCAGGAATGCCCAGGCGCGGGATGGCGTTCAGCTGTCCGGCAGCACCCGGAACAAGCTCTGCCGAGCTTCCCACGGTTGCCGAGGCTTGGGTCTCGATGCCGGCGGCACCTATTACCATGTCGAGTTTTTCGTCGAGAGTCATTGCGTCGATGACCTTCTCAATGGGGTCTACTCCTAATTTTGGATAGTTCTGTCCGCTGATGTTCATGCAGCCTATTGCCGCAAGCGCGGATACAAGTAAGGTTTTCTTAAGCATAAGGTAAAATTTTGTTTTCGGCGCAAAGGTAATAAGTTAAACGGCAGGGTGTAGTGGCAAGTAAGCATAAAAGTAAACGCATTGAAAACGTAAATGCCGTGTTTTCAATGCGTTATGAAGTTGAAGTAATGCCGGAAAGTAAACTTTTCAAAAGCCTTTAAACATGTTTTTCGCATACAAAAAGCAGGTGCCGGCCGTCTTCGGCGGTTGTTCCGAAGATGTAAATGCCGCCACCGTCCTTCAGGCGGAGCTTCTTGCGCAGTGCGTCGGCTGTCATGGGGAAGTTCCTTACGCTGACGTTGGCGCGGTCGATGCCGGCGAGTGCGGCTTTCAGTTCGCGCTTGTTCATGGTCGTAACGGCCTTTACGGTGAACGAGCGGCCGGGGAAATCGGTTATGGCTTCTGCCGAAATGAACAAGTGGCTGTCGCGGCTTACCTGCCTTGCGCCGTACCGTCGGGCTATGAGGGCGAAGCATCCCGCCTTCATCAGCGATGCGTTGGGCTCGTAGAGGTAGGGCGGCGTGGCGTCGCCGGGCGTGCCGCCGGGTGCCGCAGGACTGTATGTTGCGGGTTGTGTTGAGGCTTCCTCGGGCGTGAAAGAGAATGCCTGACCGTCGTTAACGCAATAAACGCGCTCAAGTCCGGCGTATCGTGACGACACGACGAGCAGCAGTTCCTTGCACTCGTTGCCTGCCGACACGATGTGGACCTCGCCCACGCAGCCGCCCATGTCGGCCACTGCCTTGCGCCAGTCGAGCATTGGCGAGAGCTTTATCATGGTGAAGTCGGCTCTTGCCAGCAGCGTGTCCCTTAGCGCGAGCACGTCGGGTGTGCAGTCGCTTATGGCGAATGTGCGCCCGCCGTGGCCGTCGCGGCGTGCCGGGTCGGCGTAAATCATGGTGGCGTGGCCCAAAGCTTCGATAATTTGCGTACAATCGCCGCAAACCACCTCGGCCTGGGTGATGCCCAGACAAGCCATGTTGTGCCGTGAGATGTCACACAAACGGCTCTGGCGCTCTATGTAGACGGCGCGGCCGAACAGCGGCGCAAGGTATGAGAAGTCGACCCCGAAGCCGCCCGTGAGGTCTACGAGCACAGAGCTGCCCGTGCCGTCTGTGGTTGTTGCGGGCTTTTCGTTGGTGGCCTCTTTCATCAGTCTTGCCGCCACGTCGGCCTTGTAGCGCGCCGTCTGTTCCGACGAACACTGCTCCATGGAGAGGTGGGGCGGGTAGACGATGCCCTCGGTCGCAGCCCACTGCGGCAGCTTAAGGCGCGCCTTGCGGCGGCCTGCTATCTGGTCGAGGGCGTAGGGCAGGTCGATGTCCGTGCGCCCGGCGTGTTGCAGGGCGAGGCGGCTGATGTCGGCGTCGGCGTTGGCTCTGATGAATTCTTCGGTGGTCATGGTTTTTTGGGGGATGGGAGTAATGGAACGGATGGGAGTAATGGGAGGAATGGAACCTATGGGAGCGATGGGACTGATGGGACCGATAGGAGGGTGGGGCTGTGCCTGACGGCTTGCCTGTGGCCGGTGCCGTATTTGGCTCGGGCGGCTTTGTGGCTGTTGTCTTATTATTCCGTGGTGGCAGTCTTGTTATCTTCCGGTCGTTGTCTTATTGCTTCCTGGTTACTGTTTTGTAATTTTCCGGTTGCTGTCTTACCGCTCCACGGCCGTTATTTTATCACTTTATAGTACTTCTTTGCCGTAGCCCTTGATATGTAGTTGAAGTGCCACCACTCGGTGCGCAGCGGTTTGAAGCCGGCGTAGCGCATCACTTCGCGCAGCAGCTGGCGGTTCTTCAGTGCCTGGCGGCTTATGCGTCCGCTCTTCACGAGCGCCGCCTCGTTGTCTATGTGTGCCGCCTTGCCCATGTAGTCTATCTTCGTGCCCATGTCGAGCGTGTCGCCCTTGGCGTTGCACAGCGTTATGTCGACAGCCATGCCGTAGTTGTGCAGGCCGCCGCCGCGCGCCGGATTGCTCACGTAGAAGTACTGCGGCGTGTTCTTCACCTTGTCCCACATCTTCTGCTGTATGCTCATCGGGCGCACCGCGTCATACACTTTCAGGCTCAGGTCGGGGCGCAGCTGCTTCAGCCGCTTCTGCGCCTTGGCCAGTGCGGCGGCCGCCTTGGGGTGCAGGTAGGCGCGATTGAGGTCGGTGTAAAGCACTGTGCCGGTGAAGTTGTCCGCCCTGGCGTACATCAGGCTTACCTTTATCGTCTTGTCTTTCGTGTGTATGTCTACCATGCCCTGCCGCTCCAGCGACTGTTCGGTCTTGGTCTTCTGGGCTGCCGCGGGGGCTGACAGTGCGGCGGCGAGCGCCACGGTAAGTAAGAGTTTAATCATATTCGGGTAATTTTTAAGGCAAAATTACGCCATTTGTCATTATGAAGCAAATTTTTCGGGCGGTTTGTTTGCGGCGCGCCATTGCGCTTGTGCTGTAACGCCTTGACTGCCAACGCTTTGCAAAAGGTAACCTTTTGCGTTGTAAAAGACGGCCTTTCAGCGGCCGAAAGGTTACCTTCCGCACTGCAATATGCCGTCTCCTGCATAGCCAGCCGTAACACGTCGCCGTTGCGGTGGGGTATTATGGAATATCTTGTCGTAATGGCTTCAAATCATAAAGGAGGCCTTATCATGCAGGGACAGGGCAGTAAACGATAAAAAAAACAACGTGGGTCCGATGAAATCAGAGCAATGCGGTCAATGTGTCTTTTCACCAAATTTGTAATTACTTATGATTCATCGAACTCACGTTAATCTAAGCTCATTCATCAATTAATGAGTGGAGAACCGAAGTTCGTGCCTCCGGCCGGGAGGCAGGTCATCTGTTCACGGTGATTGATTTCAGGCAGGCAGGGTCGGACGACGGACCGTAAGAAACGATGTATTCGCCCTGGAGGGGCTTCATCCTCAATGTCTCATAGTCGAACCACTCGAACTGTTCGGGAGCAAGCGTTATTTCCACCTTCTCGGTCTGTCCCGGCTGGATGCTTACACGGCGGTAGGCGCGGAGGGCACGCGAGGGGCCGAACGTGTCTTTCGGATAAGAAACGTACACCTGGACTATCTCGTCGCCTGCACGGTCGCCCTTGTTGGTAACGGGTATGGTGAGCACATAGTTGCCGCCCTCCTTTCTTGCTTTTGCCTTGCCGTACTCGAATTCAGTGTATGACAGTCCGAAGCCGAAGTGGTAGAGCGGGTCGCCCTTGAAGTAGCGGTAGGTGCGGCCGCCTTCCTCGATGTTGTAATCCTCGATGTCAGGCAGGTCGGCTGTCGAGCGGAAGAAGGTCAGCGGCAAGCGTCCAGACGGGTTGTAGTCGCCGAAGAGCACATCGGCCACTGCCTCGCCTCCGGCTTGTCCCGGATACCATGCTTGCAGGATGGCATCCGTCATACTCTCTTCACGCGTGAGCGAGACGCACGAACCTGAGAAGTTTACCAATACCACCGGCTTGCCTGTTTTGCCCAGCCGCTCGAGCATTGCCGTCTGTATCTTGGGCAGTTCTATGATTTCGCGGTCGCCGTTGCGGAAGCCCTCTATCTTGACCGGCATTTCCTCGCCCTCGAGCTGTGGCGACAAGCCGCCGGCATAGATGATGGCGTCGCAATCGGCCAGGGCAGCGGCAGCCTTATCCACATCGAGGGGGATGGTGCGTCCGAAGTCGAAGTTCAGCGAAGCGCATTCGCCTTCCGAAGCGTTGAAGCGCAGCTTGATATCGTATTCCTTGCCGGCTTCGGCTTTGAAGGTGTAGGCTTGGTTGGCTTTCATGTTTGCGCCGTTGAATACCCGTTCGCCATTGACGAACAATTCCAGAAAACCCTGCGCCTGCACGGCAAAGGTCACGTCTTCGGTCTTTACAGGAGCGAAAGTTGTGGAAAACTCGGCAAGAAATCCGCCGAGAGGCACTTCTGGCGCCCACACCGTGGCTCCGGCAGTAGTAAGTGTCAGCGGGGTGCTGTAATGGTATGTTATGTCGCAGGGCGTTTCGTCAGGATTGCGGGTGAACTTCTTCCAAAACTTTGCGTCAAATCCCTTCTTGCCGGATGCGGAAGTGTATTCGAGCAGGCTTTCAAGCCTTACTGATGACGTATGGTCGAAGCCGGGGACATAGACCACCTGCGATTGGGGCAGACGCTCCCTGATGGCTGAAAGCAGCGTAGAGGTGTGCGAGGGGAAGCCGTTGTAGTTGCCCCATTGCATCACCGAATCGTTGGCGTTAGGGCCGATTATGCCTATCTTCATATCCTTGCGCAGGGGAAGCACGCCGTCGTTCTTCAGCAGGACGAGCGACTTGCGGGCCACGTCGAGCGCGAGGTCCTTGTGCGCCTGGCAGTCGACAACCGAATACGGGATCTTAGCCCATTCCACAGTTGAGTCAGGGTCCATCTCGCCCAGTGCGTAGCGGGCGGTCATCAGGCGGATTACGGCACGGTCTATCTCCGCTTCAGTCACAAGTCCTTGCTTCACGGCTTCCGCCAGTGCGCCGAACGCTTGTCCGCACTCCAGGTCGGTACCTGCCCTTACGGCTTTCGCCACGGCATGCTCCTTGTCCGGTTCGGTGTTATGTCGGTCTTCGAAATAAAAGTCATCCACTGCCCAGCAGTCCGACACGACGATGCCTTGGTAGCCCCATTCGTTGCGCAGGATCTTTTGCAATAACGTGTTTGACCCGCAACAAGGGTCGCCCTCGTAGCGGTTGTAGGCGCACATCACTTCCATTACGTTGCCCTTCTGCACCAATGCCTGGAACGCCGGCAGGTAGGTTTCACGCAAGTCGCGGTCTGAAATATCCTTGGCGTTGTACGTATGGCGGCTCCATTCAGGTCCGCTGTGTACGGCATAGTGCTTGGCACAGGCGTTTGTCTTATAGTGCTTTAACGGGTTCTTGCCGGTGAACGCGCCTCCTTCGTAATGGTCACCCTGAAGCCCGCGCACCACGCTAACACCCATTTTCGAGGTCAGATACGGGTCTTCGCCGTATGTCTCGTGCCCGCGTCCCCATCGTGGGTCACGGTAAATGTTGACGTTGGGTGTCCAGAACGTAAGCCCCTGGTATATCTTCAACGGACCTTCCTTCTTTGCCTTGTGGTGTTTGGCACGTGCCTCGTCTGACACGACGGTGAATACATCATATACCAGTTTGTCGTCGAAAGTGGCCGCCATGCCTATCGGTTGGGGGAAGACGGTGGCTATGCCGGCACGGCTAACCCCGTGCAGCGCTTCGTTCCACCAGTTGTACTGCTCAATACCCAGCCGGGGGATTGCCGGTGATTCATATCGCATCAGCGAGATTTTTTCGTCAAGCGTCATTTCCTTGACTATGCTTTCCGCCCGTTCGCGGGGCGACGCCGTGCGGTCTTTATAGACCTGGGCGTTGGCGGCGATGGCCGTCGCCGTAGTGATAAAAAGAAGAAACCTTTTCATAAAGCTCTTTAAGTTATTAGAAAATTGTATGTGTGTAAGTTTCATAATGGCGCTGCCTTAAAGCCGGTCTTCTTGCCAAACGTACGCCTGGCAGGCTTACTGGCTCCCCTTGCAGGTCGTAACAGCATCGATGAGCTGAACTTTCTTATCATACTTGGTATTAGATTTAAACATCAAGTGAACCAATGAATACAACCTTCGTTCCCGGAGTTACAGCCACTTTGCTGTCACGTCCCAGGCCATGTATGGGGTTTGGAATGGACGTATGGGGAATGTCAGGAATGGATTTTAGAGGTACGCTTTTGCGATTCGGACGGCAGTTCGCCGAAATATTCGCGGTAGCACTTTGTGAAATAGGAATGTGAGGTGAACCCCACGGCATAGCAGACTTCGGCAATGGTCATGTCGGAAGACTTCAGCATGCGTGAAGCCTGCTGCAGGCGGAGGTTGCGCACGAGGTCGGTCGGCGAATAGTTGGTGAGCGCCTTGATTTTGCGGTATAGCTGCACGCGGCTTATACCCATTCGCGAGGCGATGTCGTCCATGCAAAGTTCGGAATTGCTGATTTCCTCTTCCACGACGGAAAGGAATTGCGCGTAGAAGTCGTGGTCCATGTCGTGCCATTTGGCGGCAGACTGTCCAAGACCTGACTGGCTTGCACCGGAGAGGTAAAGCTCTTTCAGCCTTTTCCGGTTGGCCACCAGCGACTTTATGCGGGCTTTCAGCAGGTCGCCGTTGAAGGGTTTTGTGAGATAGGCATCGGCTCCGCAGTCATACCCTGCTATGCGCTGTTCATCCATGGCGCAGGCTGTCAGCATCAACACTGGTATGTGCGATGTGGTTACTTCTTGTTTTAGCCGGCGGCACGTTTCAAGACCGTCAATGCCGGGCATCATGATGTCGCAGATGATGAGGTCGGGCACATACTTGGCGGCGAGTTTAATGCCTTCCAGCCCGTTAGAAGCATAAATGACCGTGTAGACCCCTTGCAGTAGGGTGCCTACCAGGGCGCAGATGTCGGGATTGTCATCGATGACGAGGATGGTGTCAACCTGTTCGGAAGGTTCTCCTGCCTGTGGCAGGATGTCGGCAAGCTCCGTTGCGATTGCCGCGGATGGTTCTGCCGTGACAGATTCAGTCAAGGCAGCGTTGTCCACGTGCCGTACGGGCAGACTGACCGTGAATACCGTGCCTTTCCCTTCCGTACTTTGCACCTCGATGCTTCCGCCGTGCAGCTCGACGAAGGTCTTGGAAAGCGCAAGACCGATGCCTGAACCTTCCGGGCTGATTTTGTCTACTTTGAAAAAGCGTTCAAACACCTGCTTGATGTTTTTCTCGGGAATGCCTTTGCCGTTATCGCTTACGGTGAGCCGGATATTGTCCGCCTCGCGCGACAGTACTACGCGTACCGTGCCTCCGGCGGGTGTGAATTTGAAGGCGTTTGAAATCAGGTTGAACAACACACGCTCCATCTTGTCCGTGTCGATGGCCATGCGGTAGTCGCCGTCGGGAATTTTCACCTGGAACTTCAGATGCCGCCGCAAGGCTATGTCCTTAAAAGATTCCGTCCAGTCCCGCATCTGGGCGGCTACATCCACTTCCATGAGATTAAGTTCGAGTTTTCCATTCTCATACTTCCTGAAGTCGAGAATCTGGTTGATGAGGCGCATCAGGATGCGGACGTTCTTCATCGCCAAAGCCATGAGCTTATGTTGCCCCTCGGTCAGGTTGTCCGCACGGGCCATTTGCGATACGGGTTCGGCAATCAGTGTAAGCGGTGTCCGCAAATCGTGGGAGACATTGGTGAAAAACGTTAGTTTTGATTGCGTGGCCTGCCGCAGCTGTTCCATTATCTGGCTTATCTCGTCGTTCTTCTGTTGCAGCTGCACATATTGGCGTTCTATTTCATCGCGTTGCGCTTCCAGCTTTGCGTTTTGCTGCTCGGCGAGGGTGCGGTGCCGTCGCTGTGCCCGCCAACAGCGCAACAACAAGAATAGGGATATGCTGGACAATGCGAGTATGACGACAATGCCGTAAAGAAGAGCCGTTTGCATAGAGTAGCGTTCCCAATAGACGTTCAGCTTCTGTTTCAGCACCTTTATGTTATTGGTCTCTACTTTCAAGGCTTCGTCCTGCAGTTGCATTATTTCGGCATTAGTCTGGTTGGCTACCACACCGACAGGCAGGGCGATGTCCTTATCCAGCTTTTCGCCTTTAAGTACGGAAAGTGCCGACTGTATAAGCCGACGTCCATCTGTGGGATAGATGAAGCTCGCATCAATCACCGAATCATGAACGGCCTTGAGTCCGATTTGTGGCGAAGCGTCGATGCCTATTATGCTTATGTCTTTCCGCCGTCCTAGCCTTTCCGCCGCTTTTGAGGCACCGATGGCCATCCGGTCGTTGTGGGCGTAGATGATATTGGCCTGTGGGTAGAGTCTTAGAAGGGAGTCGGTCACCCTTTGGCCGCCTTCGTCGGTCCAGTCTCCCACCGCCGATGCAAGGATAACCGCATTATCCATTGAATTTATCTTTTCAGTAAAGCCTTTGTGGCGTTCCTGTGCGGGACTCGTTTCCAGCTTTCCCATCAGCTCCAGTATTTTGGGAGCTTTGTTCAGCGTCTGTATATATTGGGCGGCGGAGCATCCGAGCAATTTGTTGTCGGCTCCTAAGAAGGATGTGTAGTGGTCGCTGTTGGTGCGTCGGTCGAAGAGTATGACCGGTGTGCCCGATAAATAGATGCTGTCCAAAAGAGGTGTAATGGTTTCCACTTCATTTGGGGCGGCTATGATTATATCAAATCCGTTCTGTACGAAGTATCTTAAATCGGCCTTTTGCTTCCCGTTGTCGTCATCCGCCGAGCGTATCTCGACTTCAATACTGTCGTGCAGCAATGCCTCGCGCATAATTTCGTCATTGAGTTTCATGCGCCAATCGTCCTGCGAGCATTGCGACACTCCAATCTTGTATTTATGTTCGTTTTGGCAACCTACCAGCAAAAGCATTAGCAGCAAGAGTGTTGCGGTGGGTATTGATTTCATGGCTTTTTGGTATTTTACGGCAAATTTAAACATTTTTCATAGAATTGTTTTGTATGGCAGATGATTTCTGCAAGTTTTTTGATGGCATGGCGGCAAGACATACGCTTAAACCCACCTTAAAGCGTACTTGCCACCATGCTCAACCCTGTCTAATGCCAGGCTGCCTGCAAGGCATTCGGCTTTAACTATCCTGACAACTCTAACTACCTGCAAGGCATTTGGCTTCGCCACCATAATCCGCAAAATAAATAAAGACGGCGAAAAAATAAAAAAGGCGGCGAAATCCGCCGCCTTTTAATCAAGCAATCCTATTGTCATTTCGTATGGTTCACGGTGTACACCACCTTGCCGTCCTTGTCGATGAGGTGCAGCGACAGTGTCTGCTTGTCGGCGCATACGAGCGAGAAGCCGCTGACGCCCGAGCAGAACTGCGTGCCGTCTACGGGCTGCACGTTCTCGCGGCTGAGCGAGCCGCTGGTGTTTACAACGTAGTCGATGTCGGTGCCCGGCTTGCGTATGTGCTGGAAGTTGTGTATGTGGCCGCAGATGTACATTGCCACGTTCTTGTGCTTCAGCAGTATTGGGTTGAGGCGCTTCTGCATGTCGGCGCGCTCCTTGTCGCTCTTGTCTGTATAGGCGTAGACGGGATGGTGTCCGAGCACTATCACCCAGTCTTCATTCGCCTGTGCGAGCGTCTGGTCGAGCCATGCCAGCTGCTTGTCCATGTCCTCCTTGCCCGCGTCAGGATACTTCTCGGTGTCCTTGCGGTACTTGTCGATAAGCGGTGTGGTGTCGATGAAGACCAGGCGCACTGTCACGCCGTCGTCCTCGAGCACCTTGGTGTAGTATTTTGCAGGCATGTTCCACCTTGCAGAAACGCCCGAGTAGTCCAGTACGGCCTGTGTGTTGCCGCGGTACTCGTGGTTGCCGCACGTGGGGAACCAGTCGAGCATCAGTTCCGGGTGCGAGTATATGAGCTCGTAGTTGGTCATCCAGAGCGGGTCCTGCGTGCTGCGTACGCCCTCGAAGTGGTGCACGTCGCCCGGAGCTGCCACGCATTCTATGCCCACCGTCTCCGCCATGCGCCCCATCAGTTCGGCAATGGGCTTCTGGTCGTAGTACCCGTTGCGGCCGAGGTCGTTGGCAACATAGAAGTTAACGCTCTTCTCGAGCTTGGCCCAGTCGGCCGGAGTCTGGCCGAACACCGTCATCACGGCGGCCGCCAGGATAATCACTAATGTTGAAATTCTTTTCATCTTCTTGTGTATGTAATTGTTTTTTGTTTATAATCGTCTTGCAACGGCAATGCCCCGCGGCCCTGCCATGGGGCGTCGCGGAGCTTTGTCCTGCGTGGCTTGCAGCCTTTATTGTCAGAAATTAATCTTGAATCCTGCGTTGAGCTTCACGCCGTAGTATTCCACCTGCATCGTGCGGTCCTTCTCTCCCTGGTAGTAGCGCAGCGGCTGGTTGAGCAGGTTGTTGGCCTGTGCGTATACGGTGAACTTGATGTTCTTGCCCCAGGTGTAGCTGGCGTTCAGGTCAAGGTAGTTAACGGCGTCGTAGTAGCGGCGCAGCTGCGCCTCCTCCTGGTACTCCTCGTCGTCCTGGAAGGCCGACGTGTAGTTGTATGACAGGCGCAGGTTGAGTCCCCACTTGTCGAAGTAGAGCGAGGCGTTCGCCATGTGCTCGGGCGAGCCCGGCAGAGCCTGTTCGTCCTTGTTGCCGAAGGCCGACCTTACGATGCTGCTGTTAGTGTAAGTGTAGTTGCCGTAGAAGCCCAGGCAGCTGAGTGCCGGCGAGATGAAACCGAAGTCGCGCTGGAATCCGAGCTCAACTCCCATGAGGTCTGCGTCGAAGGCGTTGGTCGGGCGGGTTATCTCCGCGTCCTCGTAAGTCTGGTAGGCTCCGCGCTCCACGTGGTTCACGATGTAGTCGTTGACGCGCTTGTAGAAGAGTGATGCCGACACGAGTCCTACGCTCTTGAAGTAGTATTCGGCAGACAGGTCGTAGTTGTTGGAGATGATAGGCTTCAGGTCAGCGTTGCCCACGAACACTTCGACGGGTGATTCCGAACGGTTGATCGTGCTTCCGGGCACGAGGTGCGAGTACTTCGGACGTGCCAGCGTCTTGGTGTAAGAGGCGCGTACCTTGAGATTGTCGTTGGCGTCCCATTTCAGCAGCACGCTGGGCAGCCAGTTTACGTAGTTGCTCTTGTGTGTGCCTGTGGGTTCGAGCGTCTCGTTCTCCTCTTCGTCCACAATCCAGTTGAAGCCGCTGTTTTCAAGGCTTGTAGCCTCCATGCGGAGTCCGAGCATAAGTTCGAGCTTGCGTCCGAGCTTCTGGTTGAAGCGCAGGTAGGCGGCAGTAACCTGCTCGGTTGCGTCGTAGTTGCCTGACGACTCTTCGAGCACCTTCTCGCCCTGCATCTTATTGAAGTCGGCCGAAGTGAAGCTGCCGATGTAGTCCTTGTCGATGAAGTCTGTAGCTGTGTACTGGTCTCCGGGCATGAATCCGTCGCGTATCTGTGACACGTAGTGGTTGGTGTATTCGTCGCCGTAGAGGTCTTTGTATCCGTCCTTGTACTCGTAGCACAGCACGTCCTTGGTCTTATGCTTGTGGGTGTACTTTGCACCGAACTTCAGCGTGTTGCCGAAGAGTCCGCTTGAGAGGGGAAGTTCGAAGTCAGCCTTGGCCTTCCACTCGTCCTCGCGTATGTTCTCGTCGGCGTTGGTGAACTCGTCCAGCTTCCATTTGCCCTCGTGTACCGAGATGGGCGTGAGCGAGTAGGGCTGGCGTTCGCCCTCGTCGGCCATGTCGATGGTGATGTCCTTCTGCTCGAGCGTCATGTAACGCTCCTCTGGGCGGTCTTCGCTTGCACGGGCGTAAGATGCCGTCCAGTCGGCTTGCAGCCTGTCCCAGAGCAGGTGGTTGCCGCCGAGGGTGAAGTCCATGGTCTGCTGCAGCTCGAGGCGTGCGCCGCGGTTGTCGTTAGAGCCGGCCTTGGTCTGTATCTCGGCCTTCATCTCTCCCGGGTCCTTGTCAAGGTCCTTGTAGCTTACGCGGTAACGGTTCTCCCAGTCGTTGCGGCGGTTGTATATGCCGTTGAAGAATATCTTGTTTGTCGGGTTGAAGTCGTAGTCTAACGAGAGCGAATAGCTCTGGCGCTCGCGGGTTACGTAATACTGGCGCACCTCCGCGTCGGTGAGCACCACGTTGCCGTCGTCGTCGAGGTCGTACTCGAACTCCGTGTTGTCAGAGCCTGCCGGCGAGTTCTGGTATGACACGGCGGCCATGAGTCCCAGCTTGTCGTTGAAGAAGCGGTCGCCGAAGGTTGCGCCGAGGTTGAGCTGCATCTTGTCGCTTATCCAGTTGTAGCCCGTGCCTGCGGTTACGTTGAACACGCGGCGGTAAGGTGTGTTCTTGGTCACCAGGTTGATGGCTCCGCCTATGGCGTCACCGTCCATGTCGGCGGTCACCACCTTGTTAACCTCGATGGTCTGAATCATGTCCGCCGGTATGAGGTCGAGCTGCACGTTGCGCGCGTCTCCTTCGGCAGACGGCAGGCGGTTGCCGTTGATGGTCACGCTGGTAAGGTCGGGCGACGTGCCGCGCACCTGTCCGAAGCGTGCCTCGCCCTGGTCGTACTGCACGTTGATGCCGTTGATTCGCTTGAGTGCGTCGCCGATGTTAGAGTCGGGGAATTTTCCCACCTGGTCGGCAGACACTATGTTTGTCAGGTTGAAGTTGTTTTTCTGCTGGTTTATGGCGCGGCTCTGTCCGTGGAACGCGCCCTTTACCTCAACGCCCTGCAGTTCGATGCCGTCGTTGAGCACGAAGTCATGCACCGAGGTCTTGTCCGGGCTTACGGTGAGTGTAAGTATCTGCGGCTCATAGCCCACGTATGATACCTTTACCTTGTACGTTCCGGGCTTTATGTTAGCCAGTGTGTAGTAGCCGTTGACGTCGCTCACCACGCCCGTGTGCAGGCTCTCTATCATCACGGTCGCGCCCGGCAGTACCTGGTTCTGCGAGTCTACCACGCGTCCGCGCATTACTCCTAAGTTTGCTTCAGTTGGTTCAGGTGCGGCAAAAACCGTGGCCGCAAGCATCATTGATGCACAAAACATCGATAATTTCCTGTAATTCTTCTTCATAAAAACTTTGAATGATTTGACGGGTGCAAAGTTCCGCCTTTTGTGTTACAGATGTGTTGCATGGCTTTTTTAATATTCTTAACAACATATTAAAAACTTGTTACAAAACCGTGCCCGCTGACGGGGCGCATTGCTGAAGACGGCCTTTGGCCCTGCAAGATGCGGCCTTTTACGCTGCAAAAGGTAACCTTTGGGACGGTAAAAGGATGCCTTTTGCAACGCATGGCGCAATGCGCTGTGTTTCAGGTCGTTGCGTTGAGGCATACGGCAATGTGCTGCTGTGACTTTGTTTGCGGAAAACAAAAAAACAGGGACGTTTGTTTTTGCCGTTTGCGCGTAAAACATTATATTTGCAGAAAATAAACTATTAACCTGCCGACATGCCGCGGCGGCCTTGCAGGGGGCGGCGCAGCATGCCGGCCTACACGCTGTTTATGAAAATCAACATGACAGAATGGATGCGCTCGCTGATAGCCGGCGGCCGCGTTGCCGCCGTGCCCATAATGACGCATCCTGGTATCGAACTGATAGGACGGCGCGTTGTCGACGCCGTGAGCGACGGCCGCGTGCACGCCGACGCCGTAAAGGCGTTGGCTGCCAAGTACCCCACGGCGGCGGCGACGGTGATAATGGACCTCACGGTAGAGGCAGAGGCCTTCGGCGCCGACATAGTGAAAGAGCCCGACGAGGTGCCTGCCGTGCGCGGACACCTGCTCGACGGCGTGGCCGACATTAAGAAGCTGGAGGTGCCTTCGCTGCGCGCGGGGCGCGTGCCGGAGTACATCAAGGCCAGCATGCTGGCCGCACGCGAGATAACCGACCGCCCCGTGCTCTCGGGCTGCATAGACCCCTTCTCGCTGGCTGGCAGGCTTTATGACATGTCGGAGATAATGATGCTCATCATAGAGAGTCCCGAAGCCGCGCGCGAGCTGCTCGGTAAGTGTACCGACTTCATACTGAAATACTGCCTCGCGCTTAAGGAGGCTGGCGCCAACGGCGTTGTCATGGCCGAGCCGGCAGCCGGACTGCTGTCTGACGACGACTGCATGGAGTTCTCCTCGGTGTACGTGAAGCGCATTGTCGAGGCCGTTCAGGACGACTGGTTCACCGTTGTTCTGCACAACTGCGGCAACACGGGGCAGTGTACGCACGCCATGGCGGCCACGGGAGCCGCCGCATACCACTTCGGCAACAAGTGCGACATGGCCGACGTTACGCGCGGCGTGCCGCCCACGGCGCTCTCTATGGGCAACCTCGACCCCGTGTCGCTGTTCAAGGACGCCACGCCCGACGACATGCGCCGCGCCACGCTCGGGCTGCTCGAGCAGATGAGCGGCTTCTCCAACTTTGTCATATCGAGCGGATGCGACACTCCGCCGCATACGCCGGCTGCCAACATAGACGCCTTTTTCGACGCCGTAAGCGAGTTTAACAGCCGCCGCTGACGCCTGCGGCATTACGCTGATATAAAAGGACAATGACTTTCGACGAATTGACATACGGCGACCTCGCCCTGCCGTTGGGCGAGGTCTACGAACAGATGGGCTACGGCGGTGCCGAGCCCGGCGACGACGTTAAGGACGAGGTGGCTGCCGTGGAGCGCCAGATAAGCGCCCTGCTGCGCCCGCGCTACTGCTTCTTCGTGGCAAAGGGCGAGCTTGACACCGCGGCAAACACGCTGACCGTGGGCGCTACGTGCATGCACGTGGGGCGCATCATAAGCCGCCAGCTGCGCGGCTCGCAGGCTTTCGCCTTCTTCGTGGCCACGGCAGGCGTCGAGTTCGAGGACTACCAGATGCGCCTGAAGGACGATGACGACATGGTGCGCACGTTCATTGCCGACTCGTTCGGTTCGGTGATAGCCGAGCGCACGGCCGACTGCATGGAGCAGGCGCTGCAGCATGAGATAGGCACGCGCGGATGGCTGCACACCAACCGCTTCAGCCCGGGCTACTGCGGCTGGCACGTGTCTGAGCAGCAGAAGCTCTTTCCGCTGTTCGGCATCGAGCGCCCGTGCGGCGTCAGCCTTACAGACTCGAGCCTGATGCTGCCCATCAAGTCGGTGAGCGGCGTGATAGGCATTGGTGAAGGGGTAAGGAAACTTGAGTATTCGTGCGGCCTATGCGACTATAAGGACTGCTACAAGCGCCGCCGCAAGTGAGCCGCCCGGATGTTGACGATAAACTTTTAAAAAGGAAATAATATGAACGAAGTTATGGAAAACATGAAGACGCGCCGCAGCGTGCGCGCCTTCGTTCCTGACAGGATGCCCGCACGCAGCCTTGTCGAGGCCGTGGCCGAGGCCGGTACTTACGCCCCGACGGGCCGCGGCGCGCAGTCGCCGCTGATAGTGGCAGTTACCTCTAAGGCCGTGCGCGACCGTCTGTCGGAGCTCAACGCCGCCGTGCTGGGCACAAACACCGACCCGTTCTACGGCGCACCGGTCGTGCTCGTGGTGCTTGCCGACAGGAGCCGCCCCACTTACCTGTATGACGGTTCGCTCGTAATGGGCAACCTTATGAACGCCGCCCACGCCCTGGGGCTGGGCAGCTGCTGGATACACCGCGCCAAGGAGGTGTTCGACAGCGACGAGGGCAAGGCCCTGTTGCGCGACTGGGGCATCGAGGGCGACTACGAGGGCATAGGCCACTGCGTGCTGGGTTATGCCGCCGAAGGCGCCGTCAGGGACGCCGCCCCACGCAAGGAGGATTATGTAAGGTTTGTTGAATGATAACGAAAAACGGGCTGTATGATTACAGCCCGTTTTTCGTTATGTCTGCCACCACGCCGTGGTACTGCCTCTCCACGTCCATGTAGGCAAGCAGGTTGCGGTACACGTTGTCCGCCTCCACGTAGTAGTCGGTCACCGATATCTGGCCGTTCTCTACCGCCGTGCGCAGCAGCGACAGCGTCTGGCGCATCAACGGCACGTCGTAGGCCTTCATGACGGCGTCGAGGCGGTCCATCTTGTCTATCAGCGCACGAGCCGAGCTTTCGGCCTTTATCGCCGCCTCGGTCTGCCTCATGCGCGCCTCGGTGTGCCGCGCCTTGGCCGTCTTCACCTTGTTCTTGCTTGAGAACAGGGGTATCGAGCCGCCTATGAGGAAGCCGTTGCTCGCGTCGCGGCCGTCGGTGTTGCGGCGGTAGCCCACCTCCAGTTTAGGTATCCAGCTCTGTTTGTTCACCTTTATGTCCTGTTCGGCTGCCTTGACTGATGCCTGCGCCGCCATGACCGTAACGTCCGAGCTTACCGCCTGCTCGTACAGGGCTGCCGTGCCGGCGTCGGGCAGGGCGGGATATTCGGCCGTGCCGAGGTCTATGGGCTTGCCGCCGTTGAGCGCGCATAGCTGGCTCAGCGCCTCGGCGCGCGCCGTCTCGGCCTGCGTAAGCTCCGTTGCAAGGTTCATGCGCTCCATTTTTATCTTGTTCAGTTCGAGCGAAGTGGCGTCGCCGTTGTCGTATTTCTCGGTGAACATTGCCAACAGTTCGTCGGCGTTCTTGCGCCGCTCGGCCAGTATCGCCTTCTGCTTGTCAAGGTGTACAAGGTCGAGGCAGATGTTTTTGGCCTGCAGCAGCAGGTCGCGGCGTGCCGTGCGGTACTCCAGTTCGCGCACTCCGCTCTGCAGTTTCGCAGCCTTGCTACGCGCCCCGTACAGGGTGGGGAAGTCGAAACCCTGCTTGACTACAAGCTCCGAGCTTGCCATTCCCCTTGCGTCATTGTTGAAAAACGGGCTGTATTCCATCGAAGGGTCTTCCAGGTAGTTCTCCCTGCGCGTCTCCAGGTCGGCCGCCTCGTTGCCTTTCAGCATTGCCTGCAGCTCCATGTTGTTCTGTTCCACGCTCTTCAGTACGTCGCCTATGGTCTGCGCCTGCACGCTTGCCGCGAGGGCGAGGGCGGCTATTGTCATTATGGTTGATTTCATCTTGCCTTGTGCTTTAATGTCTATTTCACTATTTTCTTCTTGTTCATCCACTCGTAGACGATAGGGATAATGAAACCGTTGAGGAACGTCGACGTGAGCAGACCGCCCAGGATGACCTTCGCCATGGGGCTTTGTATCTCGTTGCCTGGCAGGCTTCCGCGCAGCGCCAGCGGTATAAGGGCGAGCGCCGAGCAAAGGGCCGTCATGAGGATGGGGTTAAGACGGTCGAGCGAACCGTGTACGATGCACTCGCGGAGCGGCGTTTCCTTTTCGCCGCGCAGCATGTTGTAGCGGTTTATCAGCAGCATGCCGTTGCGCGTGGCGATGCCGAACAGCGAGATGAAGCCTATTATCGCAGGAATGCTTATTTCGCCCGTGGTGCATACGAGGGTGAACACGCCGCCGATAAGTGCCAGCGGCAGGTTGATGAGTATTACCGCGCTTTCGAGCGCGTTCTTGAACTGCATGTAGAGAAGGAGGAAGATTACGATGATGCTCAGCACCGAGGCGAGCGTCAGTGTGCGGCTGGCCGACTGCTCGCTCTCGAACTGTCCGCCGTATTCCACGTGGTAACCTTCGGGCATTTCGACCTTCTCGGCTACACGCTTTTGTATGTCGTTGACTACGCTTCGCATGTCCCTGCCGCTCGCGTTGGCAGAGATTACTATCTTGCGCTTAACGTTCTCGCGGTTGATGGTGTTCGGTCCCATTGCCGAAGTCACCTCGGCCACGTTGGCAAGCGGTATCTTCCGTCCGTCGGGAGTGTCTATCATGAGGTCGCGAATGCGCTCCATGTCGCAGCGGTCGTGCTCTGCAGCACGCACCACGAGGTTGAAGCTGCCGCCCTTCTCGTACACCTGCGACACCGTTTCGCCTGCCATGTTGACGCGGACGAACGTGTTGAAGTCGGCCAACGGTATGCCGTACATCTTCAGCATCTCGCGTTTCGGCTTGATTTCAAGCTCCGGACGCTCCACCTGCTGCTCCACGTTGAGGTCTGCAATGCCGTCCACGTCGGCTATGGCGTCCTTTATCTGGTTGCCCAGCTCGAACATCTTGTTGAGGTCGTCGCCGAAGAGCTTGATGGCGATGCCGGCCTGCGTGCCGCTCAGCATTGCGTCGATGCGGTGGCTTATGGGCTGGCCTATCTCGATGTTGGCGCCAGATATTACGGAGAGTTTGTGGCGCACGTCGTCAAGAAGCTCCTCGTGCGAGCGGTCTTTCAGCTCGAACGGCGCCTCTATTTCCGACACGTTAACGCCCAGGGCGTGCTCGTCGAGCTCGGCGCGGCCGGTCTTTCGGGCCACGGTCTGTATTTCGGGAATCGACAGGAGGATTTCTTCGGCGCGCCGTCCGATGCGGTCAGACTCCTCGAGCGATATGCCCGGCATGGAGCTTATGTTGATTGTGAACGAGCCTTCGTTGAACTTAGGCAGGAAGCTGTGCCCCAAGGTGAAGAACAGTCCGAGTGCGGCTACGAACAGCGCGGCCGTCGTCAGCACCACGGGACGCTTGTGGTCGAGCGCCCACACGAGCCAACGCTCATAGTGTTTCTTTAGCCATGCGGCCACGAAGGCTTCCTTCGGCACCTTGTCTTCATGCTTGCCGCCGAGCAGGTAGCTGCAAAGTACGGGCGTGAGCGTCAGCGCAACGATGGTCGAAGCTACCAGGGCGACGATGAATGCCACGCCGAGCGGTATGAGCATGCGGCCTTCCATGCCGCTGAGATAAAACAGGGGAATGAAGCTGACGATGATTATCGCCGTGGAGTTGAGTATCGGCATGCGCACCTCGCGCGACGCATTGAACACCACGTCGAGCATGGGCAGGCGCTCGTCCTTGGGCAGTGCGCGGTTCTCGCGCAAGTGTTTCCATACGTTCTCCACGTCTACTATCGCGTCGTCGACCAGCGAACCGATTGCGATTGCCAGTCCGCCGAGGCTCATCGTGTTGACGCTCATGCCGAAATAGTTAAGCACTATGAGCGAGATGAGCAGCGAGATGGGCAGCGTGATTAGCGATATTACAGTGGTGCGGACGTTTGCTAGGAAGAGGAACAGCACTATTACGACGAATATCGCGCCTTCGTAGAGCGAGTGTTCGACGTTCTTCACCGAGCTTTCAATGAAGCGCGACTGGCGGAAAATGTCGGTCGACACATGCACGTCGGCAGGCATGTTCTTCTTCAAGTCCTTGAGTGCGGCCTCCAACCGTTCGGTAAGTTCGATGGTGCCGGTGTCGGGCTGCTTGGTCACCGTCAGCAGGACGGCCGGCTTGCCCTTTTCCGACGCCAGTCCGAGGCGCGGCACCTGGCTGCCAACCTGCACGTCGGCCACGTCGCCCAGCGTCACTGCGTCGCCGTTAACGCTCTTGACTACGGCGTCGGCCATCTTCTCCACCTCGGTGGTCGACACCACTCCGCGCACAATGTATTCGTTGCCGTACTCGTAGATTACGCCTCCGTTGGTGTTGCGGTTCATCTGGTCGGTGACAGCCATGACCTCGCCCAGCGTCACTCCGTAGTGCGCCATGCGTCCCGGATGCAGCAGTATCTGGTATTCCTTGATGTCGCCGCCGAGCACGGCCACCTGCGACACGCCGCCCGTTGACATAAGCCTGGGGCGTATGGTCCAGTCGGCCAGGGTGCGCAGGTCCATCATCGAGGTGCTGTCGGCCGTAAGTCCGACGATGAGTACTTCTCCGAGTATCGACGACTGCGGGCCCAGTGTAGGCTTGCCCACGTTCTCGGGAAGCGTCTCGGTCACCGCCGCGAGCTTCTCCGACACTATCTGGCGCGCCAGGTAGATGTCAGTGTCCCAGTCGAACTCGACCCACACCACCGAGAAACCCGTCGCCGACGACGAGCGTACGCGGCGTACGTGTGTGGCGCCGTTGACAGCCGTCTCTATGGGGAACGTCACGAGCTGCTCCACTTCTTCTGCCGCCATGCCGTTGGCTTCGGTCATTACTACCACCGTTGGCGCGTTGAGGTCGGGGAAGACGTCGACTTCGGTCTGCCCCGTGATGTATATTCCGCCCACGGTGAGCAGCACAGCCGCCACGAGGATGAGCAGGCGGTTGTGCAATGAGAAATGAATTATCTTGTTAAGCATTGTTTCGAGTGTTTACAGTGTTAGGCGCCATGCCTGCGTATGCATGCCTGTGCCGTATTAATGGTTGTGCGAATGTGCCGGTATGGCTGTCGATGCGGATGCCAGCCTTACCTGCATGGCGCCCTTGGTTACTACCTTTTCGCCGCCTTTCAGTCCGTGTTTAATCTCAACGCGCTCGCCGTCGGTCTCGCCGATGTGCACCTCGCGTTTCTCATAACACGTGGCGTCGGTCTGCACATAGACGTAGTTTACGCCCTGTTCGTCGGTCAATGCAGACACCGGAACGCTGACGACGCCCTGGCGGGGCGAGGTGAGCAGGTATGTCTCGACGAACGAGCCGGGCATCACTTCGGCGCGGTTGGCGAACTCGAAGGTTACGGGTATGTAGGGCGAACCGTCGCCTGTCGACTTGCCCGTGGCCACGAGCCGTCCGTTCATGTGCCTAAGGTCGTACACACGGTCGCCGTGTGCGGTCTTGAACTTGGCCGAACTTATGGTGCCCAGCAGCGGATAGTAACGTTCTGGCACGTTGGCCTTTAGGTACAGGCTGCGTGTCTGCGTGACGGTCAGCATGGGCTGGCCTACGGCCACGTAGTCGCCTTCCTTGACAAGGCATGTCTTCACGTATCCGCCGATGGGCGACGTTACGGCCACTCCGCCGCCGCTCTTGCCGCCGCCGGAGTATGCCTCGTAGGCTATCTTTGCCGACTCGTAGTCAGACTTTATCGTGTTGAACTCCCTCTGGGTTACTATCCTGTCCTTTACCAGCTTGGCTGCGCGCTCGTATTCGCTCTTAGCCTTGCGGTAGGCAATGGCCGCCTGCCGTGCGGGGTCGTCTTGAAGGTTCTTCGACGATATGGTGAACACCGTGGCACCGCGGCCTACGGGCGAACCTTCGGTCAGTCCGCGCGTGAACTTCACCACGCCGGGTACGGTAGCCACTACTGTTGCCTCGTCGCCCGATGCGGCCAGTATCTTGCCGCCTGCCGGTATTACACCGCAGAACTCGCCTGCCGCCACCGTCTCGGCCACTATGCCCGAGGCTTTGGCCTTTTCGCTGCTTATCACTATTTCGCCGGCATGCTCGTGCGCCTTTTCCTCGTGCGCTTCGGCTTCCGCTTCATGGTCGTGTCCGGAGTGGCACGATGCCGCCATGAGAGCCCCGAACATTGCAAGAATAAGAGTTTTGTGTTTCATATAAAGGTCGTTGTTCTTGTTTATTTGTCTGCAAATTTAACGATTATGCAGTGCAACCAAGTTGCAAATGCAGTCAAGGCGTGCGCCGCGGCACGTAAAAACGGTGCTTTTATAAGCACAAATGCCTCCTTCCGCGGCATGGAAGGAGGCATTTGCGTGTGTTGTCCGCGCGTATTGCGGCGCGCCATCAGTGTCAGTTGCCGTTGAAGAATATGTAAAGCGCAATCATCACCACGGCCAGCAGCACCCAGCTTACCACCACGCTGCGCTTCGGTTTCTCGTCGAGTTTGACCACCCTTGTGCTTTCCGTGGCTGCCTTGTTGCTCAGGCTGACTATCACCATCTCGATGACGAGCGCCACGAAGATGAGGAACGACAGCATCATGAAGTGTACCTGCTCGGCGGCTCCGGGTATAACCCACAGGTAGAGAATGCCCGTGCCGATGCTGAATATCGTGCCGAAGGTAAGCGTAATGTTGGCCGCCAGGGTGGTGCAGCGCTTCCAGAACACGCCCATGACGAACACCGCCGCCATTGGCGGGGCTATGAAGCTGAGCACGGACTGGAACACGTTGAAGAGGTTCATGCCCTTTATGTTGTCCACGGCGACGGTTATCACTATCGACACCAGCGCGCCTACGATGGTCACTATGCGCCCGGTGCGCGAGATTTCGGCCTCGGTCGCCTGCGGACGTATGTTTTTAACGTATATGTCCATGGTGAAAACGGTGCTAAGGGCGTTGAGCGCCGAGCCTATGGTGCTTATCAGCGCAGCGGTCAGCACGGCCAATACGAGGCCCACCATGCCCACGGGGAAGAGGCTCGACACGAGCGTCATGTATGCGTTGTCGGCCTCGATGGTCATGCCGCCGAAGAATCCCGTCTTGGCGAGGGCGAAGCAGACAATGCCCGGAATGATGTAGATGGCCACGTCGAGTATCTTGAGCCAGCCCGTGAAGTTGGCTCCGCGCTGTCCCTCGCTCAGGTCCTTGGCGGCCAGCACGGGCTGCACCATAGACTGGTCGGTGCACCAGAACCACAGGCCCGATATGGGGTAGCCCAGCAGTATGGGCAGCCAGGGGAAGTCCTTGTCCGTGTTAGGCTGGAACAGGTTCCAGTAGTTTGACGGCACGATGTCGGGGTTTGCCAGCACGGAGACGCCTCCCGTGAACGAGTCGCCGCCCAGGCGGTAGATGCCCACGAAGGTAAGCGTGGCCGATACGAGTATGAGCAGCACCATCTGGTACACGTTGGTGTAGGCCACGGCCTTGAGTCCGCCGAGCATGGTGAAGAATGCCGATATGGCCAGCAGCAGGAATGCCGACATCCACATGGGCATGCCGAACACCTGGCGGATGATGATGCCGCCGGCGAAGAGCGTCAGCGCGAGCCACGAAATGAGTATCGTCACTATGGTGTACCACGCCAGCATGTTGCGTGTCGACTGTCCGAAGCGCAGTCCCATGAACTCGGGCAGCGTCGACACCTTGCTGCCCAGGTAGCGCGGGGCGAAGACGAAGGCCAGCAGGGCTATGAAGACGAAGGCGTACCAGGCGTAGTTGCCCGACACGATGCCTGTGGTGAAGCCTGCGCTTGCCGACGCGATGAGCATCGACGGGCCCACGTTGGTGCCCCACATGGAGAAGCCTATGTGGTGCCAGCGCAGCGAGTTGCCGGCCAGGAATTTGCTACTACCTTCCTTGCTCTTCCTGCTTGCCCATATGCCGATGCCGAGCAGGATGATGAAATAGGCGGCAAGGATGCCCCAGTCGAGTGCTTGTAATGATTGTGTAGTCATGGTGGTAAAAGCCCCCTCCGGCTCCCCCGTGAGGGGGAGTGAGGGATTTGTCTTGTTGGTTTATTATTAATGTTCTTATAAATAGCAGAGGGTAACTCAGCTCCTCCCCACGGGGGAGGTTGGGAGGGGCTTCAGTAATGCCTTCGCCACCTTCACCGCCTCGTTGGCGTTGTCGCTGTATCCGTCGGCGCCTATCTCGTCGGCGAAGTTCTGGCTTACGGGCGCTCCGCCCACCATTATCTTCACCTTGTCGCGCAGTCCGGCGTCCTCCACGGCCTTGATTACGTCTTTCATGTAGGTCATAGTGGTGGTAAGCAGTGCCGACATGCAGAGAATGTCGGCGTGGCACGACCTTACCGCCTCGACAAACTTGTCCGACGGCACGTCTATTCCGATGTTCTCCACCTCGAAGCCGCTGCCCTCGAGCATCGACGCCACGAGGTTCTTGCCTATGTCGTGCAGGTCGCCCTTCACCGTACCTATGACCACGCGGCCTATCGTCGCCGACGCGCTGCCGGCCAGCATGGGCTTGAGCAGTTCGAGCGCTGCCTTCATGGCGCGTCCCGCCATGAGCAGCTGGG
This sequence comes from Prevotella sp. CAG:1058, assembly GCA_000433175.1. Lineage (GTDB taxonomy): Bacteria > Bacteroidota > Bacteroidia > Bacteroidales > Bacteroidaceae > Prevotella. Next base: position 3,740 of record HF986692.1, on the reverse strand, counting down.
GCACGAATGCCTTGCCGTCCTGGAAGCGCTGGCCCACCTCGCCCATGGCGCGTATCATCTGTCCGTTGATGATGTCCTGCGGGGCTGTGCCTGCGTCGAGCGCCTTGCGGGTGGCTTCGACGGCCTTGTCGGCCTTGCCTTCGAGTATTGCGTCAAACACTCCGTCGGCCGCCGACGGCTCTTTTGCCGCCTTCGGGGCGCAGCATTCGCACGGTTCGGCGGCATGCTTGTGTCCGTGGTTTTCTGAAAGGCCGTCTTTTGCCTTGTCAGAGACCGCCTTTTGCACGCTGAAAGACGGCATATTGAGGGCTGAAAGGTTACCTTTTGCAACGCCTTCATTATCAGGCTGTTGCGCGGCATGTGGCGAAAGTGCCAGTCCGCCGGCCGTAACTACGGCTCCGGCGAGCTTCCCTATGTGCGCGTTGGTTGTTCCGCAGCATCCTCCCACGATGTCGAGCACGTGCCACTCTATCAGCGGCCACAGCTCGCGTTGCAGCATATCGGGCGTGTGGCTGTAGTGTCCCGATGCGTCGGGCATGCCGGCGTTGGGGTAAAGGCTTATCATGTAAGGAGTCGTCTTGCCGAGACGTACCAGCATGCCGGCAGCCAGGTTGACGTCAGAACAGCAGTTCACGCCCACCGACATGATGTCGCTACCGCCCACGGAGGCGAGGAATTCCTCTATGCTCTGTCCCAGCATGTTGTGTCCGTCTGGCGTTGTGATGGTGAAACTGAGCATCAGCGGCAGCCGCTTGCCTTTCTTGCGCAGTGCCGTGCGTGCCGCCTCTATGGCCGCCTGTGCGTTCTTTGTGTCGAATATGGTCTCTATCAGCAGTGCGTCAACGCCGCCGTCAATCAGCGCCTCTGCCTGTTCGGTGTAGGCGTCGAGCAGCGTGTCGTAGCCGAAGGCGTGCCAGCCCGGCTGTGTGGTGTCAGATGTCACCGAGCAGGTCTTGCTCGTCGGACCCATCGAACCTGCCACGAAGCGCGGCTTCTGCGGTGTCTTGGCGGTAAATTCGTCGGCAACCTTGCGCGCTATGCGGCACGCCTCGAGGTTAATCTCGCGGCAGAGGTGCTCCAGACGGTAGTCCGCCATGGATATGCGTTGCGCGTTGAAGGTGTTGGTTTCGATTATGTCGGCGCCGGTTTCGAGGTACTTGCGGTGTATGTCCTCTATCACGTCGGGGCGCGTAAGGCACAGCAGGTCGTTGCATCCGCTTACGTTCACCGGGTGTGCGGCAAGCCTTTCGCCGCGGAAGTCGGCCTCGCCGAGGCGTCGGCTCTGTATCATCGTGCCCATTGCTCCGTCGATAACGAGAATACGGTTGCGCCCTGCGGCCTTGATAGGGCAGCCGTCAAGATAGTCGTCAGGAGCTTTTCCGCCGTTGCCTTGAAGCTCCTCAAACCTGTGTTCTGCCTTTTCTATTATCGCGTCTACTTCTTTGTCAGTGTCAGTCTTACTGTCGCTTATGCGTATGGTGTTGTCCTCCTGGCGCGGTTTCTCAGCCTCGTCGCGCTGGTATTCCTCTACTATGCGCATGGCTTTCTCCACCTCGTCCTCGTTGTGGAAGTCCATTTCAAGGTGCACGCCGTCGCCTCCGATGTTGTCGAGCAGCGGTCGCAGCTCGTCCAGCGTAACCCAGCATGCCATTATGCTCTTGCCTCCTGCCAGTATCTTCTTGTACAGGTCGTACCATTTAGGCGAGCCACCCTGCGGTTCTCCCACGCCCGGTGTCCACTGTATGGCGTTCAGTTCCTCTATCTCGAGCAGCGCCGGCAGGTGGTGCAGGGCGCCAACGCCGTCCAGATGGTACAGCGTGTAGTCGATTTTCTGGCACTGCTGGCGTATGAAGGGCTGCACGAAGCGGCGGTAGTCGTCCACGCTTATCATGGTCGATATGTCGCTCTGCAGCTTGCTCATCTTGCCCGGTGCCCACGACGAGAAGTAGCAGAAGGCCATCTCGTCGCCCTCGCGTACTATGTCGTAAAGCTCGTCGAACACCTTGAAGTATATGTCGTTTATCTGCTGCATCTGGCGTTCAAGCACCTCGGGCTGCGTCACCGTGTCCATGAGCACCTTGTCCGTCCCCTTCAGCGCGGCCAGTACGTCCATGCCTTCCATCAGATCGGGCATGCCCACGTAGTAGTTGCCGTTGGCCTTCTTCTTGCATTCGGTCAGCAGTTTCTTGTGCAGCAGGTAGTTGGGGTGTTCAGGGTTGAACTTTATCTCGTCCTTGAAATCGGGGTCGGGGTGTATCCATATGGTGTCCTCTCCACCCTCGAACACGCCTCCGAGGATGGCGGCGAGCGAGCCGGGGCCAAGCTGCGTGTTTGCAACGGGCAGCATGTCGGCCTTCAGACAGCTGTGAGCCACGTACCAGTCGAGGTATTCGGCGCGCCATTCCGGGTCGAACCACTTCTGGTTGAGGTCCTTCGGCGCCTTAGGCATGGGCACGTCGGCGTGCGGAGCGACGCCTTCCTGGAAGTGTTCCCACATGTTCAGCACTATGCCCTTGTGGTTCCACCACTGTATGTATCGTTGTTTTGTCTCTTCAAGATTCTTTTTCCACATGTTATTGTTTGTTTGGTATTTGGTGAAATGACGTCGGTGTGCGCCTTGCGCCGGGCTTTCATACAGCCGGGGGGCGGTGTTACCACTCGATGCCCTTGAAGTTTCCGTCAATCTTAATGTATTCCGTCTTGCTCAAGTCCATGTCGTCCGTGCAGTCCACGGGTTCGGGATAAACCGGTATCACGGCGCCTTCGCGCACGTAGACGGGCATCAGTTCGAGCGGCACGTCTATGTCCTTGAGCCACTTGCCACCTTCGTAGTGCCTGCCGGTGAAGAAGTCTGTCCAGTTGCCTTCAGGCAGGTAGACGCTGCGGCGGCCTTCGCTGTTCATAACGGGAGCCACGAGGAAGTCGTCGCCGAAGTAGTATTCGTCGTCGATGTGCCAGCACATGGGGTCGTCGGCGTGGTGGAATATCAGCGCCTGGAGTATCGTAGAGCCGCTGTTTACGGCCTTCCGGCTCTCCTGCAGGATGTATGGAATGAGCTTGTAGCGCAGCTGCCACCACCTCTTCACTATCGGTGCGATGGCCGGGTAGTGCCAAGGCTCGCGCTTGCTGGTGCCGTGGTAGCGGATGTGCGATGAGAACACGCCGAACTGTGTCCAGCGAACGTACACGTCGTCGCTTACTGGCGAGTTCATGAAGTTGGGTAGGGTGTGGAATCCGGGCACGTCGTGGCTCCAGAAGGCGAAGCCCGACAGGCCGAAGTGCAGTCCGCCCTTGAGCGAGCCTGCCATGCCGTCCCACGAGCTGCACGAGTCGCCTCCCCAGTGCAGGGGGTAGCGCTGGCATCCTGCCCAGGCAGCCCTTGCCCATATGATGCCGTCGCCCGTCACTTCCTTTGTTACCTCGTATGCCGCCTTCTGGTAAAGTATGGCGTATAGGTTGTTGAGCAGTTCGGGCTTCATGTTCTTGTACACGGCGTCCATGTGAATGTTTTCGCCGAAGTCGGTCTTTATCGCCGCCACGCCCATCTTTAGCAGACGGCGCAGCAGACCCTTGTACCACTCGGTGGCGGCAGGGTCTGTGAAGTCTATCGTTCCGGCGTAGTCGAGCGCCGAGAAGTTAGAGCCTTCGCCCTCCTGTTGCTTCGTCAGGGTGCATATATAATGGTTCTTGCGCGCCTCGTCTATCTGTTCGGCGTCCTCGGCAACGTATGGCAGCTGCCA
>HF986691.1 GCA_000433175.1 Prevotella sp. CAG:1058 | reverse complement strand
GGACTTTTGGTGTAAAGTATTTTTAGGCATAGTCAAATGGAATGCAAAATGTGGTGTTTTGTGCTGCAAAAGGCCGCATTTTGGCACGCAAAAGGCATGGTTTCAGCCATTAAAACAATTGATTTTGGCACTGAAAACAAGCGGTTTTGCATTGGTTTCAGGGTGTGAATGCAAACGAGTGTTAACAGAACGGTATTGCAGACCATCGGCGTTTAACATACGTTAGATGTTGATTTTCTATTTTGAAGAAATCATTTGTCAAGAAATTTTACCCGCACAATGCATCCCTGCCATAAAAGTAAATCATAATTTACGTTGTATCCAGAAATATGAAAATAGTTGAAGAAAAACAGAGTTGGAAAAATGAAAAAATGAAAAGTGAAAAGTGGAACAAAAAGAAAGCAGGTTACCTTCGGATGCGGAAGGTGACCTGCCTATAAATAAGTAACAAATGTTTATGGATGTATGCAAGAGCTGTTGCCCCAAGGTGTGCATTTACCTATTTGAGCAGCTGCGGCAGGAACGACGACACAATAAGTATCAGCAGGCCCACCACAAGCACGGTTATGGTTTTACTTGAGCAACCCTTCCATTCTTTAAGGATAATGCCCCACACGTTGCTGAACGTTACATTAAGAGCCATCAATATGCACCAAGAGAACGTGAGCAGCACGGCAGAGTCAGTAAGGAAGCCCTTGCCAAGGCTCAGGCCAAAGAACTGGCTGTACCAAAGGAGACCGGCCAGGGCGCAGAACACAATGTTGTTAAGATAAAGGCTTGTCTGCCTGTAGTCGCCCCAGGTATGGTTCTTGCCGTTCTGGTAGAAGCAATAAACGGCGTTGGTCAGAAAGCCGCCGAGCGTAACGAGGAACGTTGCGGGCAATGTGCGGAACATCGGGTCAGTAGCATCACCGAAGTTGAGATTCTCGCCGAAACCAAGGCCTATGCTGAAACATGCACTCATGAATCCGGCAAGCAAGGCCACGATTATGCCTTTCGTGAAGTTGAAGTCCTTGACGGCCTTCTTCTTCTCTTCCTCGCTAAGCGACTGCGACTTCATGTTGCCGGCTACGCCGATAACGCCGATGCCAAGCAGCGTAACCACCACGCCGACGATGACAGGCATGGTAAGGTCTTGCGTATTGCCTGTGAATATTGGCGTAAGTATTGTACCGAGTCCGGCGCACGTTCCGAGCGATATGCTCTGGCCGAGGGCCACGCCAAGGTAACGCATCGACAAGCCGAACGTAAGTCCGCCTATGCCCCATAGTATTCCGAAGAATATTGTCCACATGGCAGCAACGGGATCAGCCGCATACACTTCCATAAGGCTGTGTCCGGCCGGTACTGCAAGCAGGGCGCCGAGCAAGGGGAAAGCTATCCAGGCGAAAACACCCTGCACGAGCCAATACGACTCCCAGCTCCACTCCTTTATCTTATTGATTGGCACATAGCAGCTAGACTGGCAGAATGCGCCAATGGCAATGATTATCAGTCCTATTAATATTTCCATGATTTAAACCGTACAAAAAAATTAACGCCAGGACATGCAGACCGAATCAGCCCTTGCAATGTCCTGACGTTATACTTACAACATTCTATCGTTTTGAAGTCACGTCCTTTTCATACTGCTCAACGTCGGCAATGAAGTCATGGCCTACGGGCACGTTGTTGCGGAGGCAGAACTCGTCGTAAACAGCGTTCCACGGCAGCGCCTTCTCCTCCTCGAGCAGAGCCAGACGCTCGAAGCCCTTGCCTTCAGCCTCATACTTGCGCAGAGTGTCGATGGGCTCGAGCAGTGCGCGCAGCATGCACTTCTGTGCGGCACGGCTGCCGACAACGTATGCACCGATGCGGTTGATTGAAGCGTCGAAATAGTCGAGACCATAGTGTACACGGTCGAGGGCGCCGGCACGTACAATCTCCTGGAACAGGTCGAGCGTCGGGTCGTCCATGATGGTAACGTGGTCAGAATCCCAACGGATAGGACGGCTTACGTGCAGCATCAGTTCAGGCACGTACAGCAGCATGGCCGAAACCTTGTCGGCAACGCTCTCTGTCGGGTGGAAGTGGCCTGTGTCGAGGGTTATCATCTTGTTGTTCTGTGCTGCGTATGCAGTATAGAAGTCGTTTGAGCCAACCGTATAACTTTCAAGACCGATGCCGAACACCTTGCTCTCTATGCAGTCTTTCATGTTGTCGTACTTCGTGGCGAATATCTCGTCGAGCGAAGCCTTAAGCAGCTCGCGGTATTTCAGCTTGCAGACAGTCATGTCCTTGCTTCCGTCGTGCACCCACAGGTTCATTATACAGGGATCGCCCTGCGCCTTGCCCATGACTTCAGATATCTCGCGGCAACGCTTAGTATGCTCGATCCAGAACTTGCGTATGCCCTCGTCGGGGTTGGCAAGCGACAGGTTGCCGCTCTTGGGGTGTGAGAACGATGTTGAGTTGAAGTCGAGCTTCATGTTGTTCTCTTTAGCCCAGTCTATCCAGCTCTGGAAATATTCAGGCGTAACCTCGTCGCGGTCAACGGCCTTACCTTTGAAGTCGCCGTAAATCTCGTGCAGATTGAGACGGTGCGTACCGGGTATGAGGCTCTTAGCCTTGACAATGTCCATGCGCACCTCGTCAATGTTGCGCGCCCGTCCGGGATAGTTGCCCGTAGTGGCTATGCCGCCGCTCAGTTCGCCTGATATATTCTCAAATCCTATCACGTCGTCAGTCTGCCAGCAGTGCAGGCTGAGATGGAAGTCTTGCATCTGTGCGATCACCTTTTCAGTATCTACACCTATTTCCGAATAACGTTCTTTGGCTATCTCGTAAGCCTTTCTTACTAATTCTTCTTTCATACTAATATTTATGTTTATGGCGGCACAAGGCTTCAAATCCGGATTTGGCGTACACCACACGCATCTACCTTATCGATAAGCCAGAATACCGTCTATGTTTATATTTTACCTTGTTAAACTCTCGAATTTAGCGTATGCCTTGTCCCACATTTCCTTGTCCTGCGGGTCAAAGCGTTTCATTGTTATGCTGTCGGCAATTATGCGGCGCATGTCGAAGATGCCGCCAACCGCTCCGGCGGCTTTGGCCTGAAGCATTATATTGCCCAAGGCAGTGCATTCCTGCGGACCGGCCAACACGGTCAGTCCCGTGGCGTTGGCTGTAAACTGGTTGAGGTAAGCGTTGAGCGAGCCGCCTCCGATTATGTGCAGCGTGTCAATCGGGAACGAAGCCATCTCCTTCAGATAGCCTGCCACCTGCCTGTATCTCAGGGCAAGGCTCTCGAAGATGCAGCGGCATGTCTCGGCATAGCCTTCGGGCACATGCTGTCCGGTCTTTGCGCAATAGTCCTTTATGGCCTGCTGCATGTTGGCCGGATTGGCAAACGTCTCGTCGTCGGGGTTGATGATGCTCTGGAAAGGCTCCACCTTCATGGCCTCGCCAAGCAGCGTGCCGTAGTCGGCAGGCGCGTCGTCGCCCCATTCCTTGCGGCAGCGCTCAAGCAACCACATTCCGCAGATGTTTTTCAGGAAACGCGTCGTGCCCTCTACACCACCCTCGTTGGTGAAGTTACGCTCATAGCTAAGTTCGTTGATTATAGGCTCCTTGGTCTCAATGCCCATAAGGCTCCACGTGCCGCTGCTAAGATATGCAAAATGCTCGTCTTTTGCGGGCACGGCAGCTACGGCGCTTGCCGTGTCGTGGCCGGCAACGGCAATCACGGGCACCGCTCCCAGCCCGGTCATCTTCTGAACCTCTTCCGTCAGCACGCCTATCTTGTGTCCGGGCATGACCATCTCGCCGAACATGCCGCGGTCAAGGCCGAGGCTGTCGAGCAGACGGGTATCGAGGTCTTTGGTTACCGGATTGAGCAACTGGCTCGTCGACGCGATGGTATATTCGCAAACGGCATTGCCGGTAAGCATCCAGCTCAACGCATCAGGCAGGAAGAGTATCTTACGCGCGTTCTTCAGTGCAGAGTTGCCGTCGCGTTTCATTGCATACAGCTGGAACAGCGAGTTGAAGTTCATAAACTGTATGCCTGTGGCCTGATACACCTCTTCCTTAGAGACGGCATTGGCGAAATACTCATCCATTGCACCGAACGTGTACGGGTCGCGGTAGGCCACGGGATTGCGCAACAAGGCGCCGTCCTCGCCTACGAACACGAAGTCAACGCCCCAAGTGTCAATACCGATGCTTTCTATTTCAAGTCCGCGGCGCGCCACAAGCTTAAGCCCCTTTATTATCTCGAAGTACAGGGCGTAGATGTCCCAGTAGAAGTGTCCGCCGGTTTCGATCAGGTTGTTAGGGAACCTCGTAAGTTCTTCAAGCTTGACCTTTCCGTCTTTTATGAAGCCGGCTATCGTCCTGCCGCTTGTCGCTCCAAGGTCGACAGCGAAAAAACATTGTGATTTGTCCATGTAGTTTATGTTTTTACGTATTAAATTGCAATGGTACAAAGATATTTATTTTTTCGCGAAAACATGTAATATTATTTGATTTTTAAACAAAAAGAATTGAGAACAAACAATATTGCCGGCCAATAACGGCCCCGTTTGCCCGATATACCACTGTCAAGATAGAAGTGCAACACCATCGCCGT
>HF986690.1:7294-8008 GCA_000433175.1 Prevotella sp. CAG:1058 | reverse complement strand
AACAAAAACTGTCAACCTATTTCAGGAAAAGACAAAATACGGCTATTTAGCTGCCTGTTTACGGCCTTTTAGCGTACAAAAGGCCATGTTTCAGGAAGCAAAACGCTGCATATTGCAACGCAAAGGGCAACCTTCGGCGGCAATAATGACTGCCATACGCCACAAAAGGGACAACGGACGGCTGTCCGGAATCCTATTCCGGCAGGAAACGCAGACAAATCCATTCTGACATAATGGCACCGCAGTGGCGTCTCGGCTATCTTTATGACAGCCGGGCATCACATAGCACGGGCGACCAACCGGCCGCGGCACATGCCACAGACCGGCGGCGTGGAGCATCGTGTCCGCACACACGTAACGCCTTTATGGGAACAAGAGTAAAAATAATTAGGCATACAAGTGCTTGTTTTCAAAAAAATATTGTAAGTTTGCAAGGAATAACGGCGGCCCGCCGACAAGGCTTAAGCCGCAGGCCGACGGCGCCACAGGCGCACGACGGGTAACATCACATCAGTGTGGAAATAAGAAACATCATCAACAACGCTATAAAAATACTGCTTCCGCTGGCATTCGGCGGAGCTATTTTGTATTGGATGTACCGCGACTTCGACTTCCGCAGCATCGACGACATATTGATGCACGGCATGGATTGGACGTGGATGTTGCTGTCGTTTCCTTTCGGCATACTGGCGCAGATGTTCCGCGGCTGGCGGT
>HF986690.1:6010-7247 GCA_000433175.1 Prevotella sp. CAG:1058 | reverse complement strand
CGAGCCGATAGGCGAACACCCGAGGCGCAGCACGTCGGTCAACTCCGTGTTCCTGTCGTATGCGGCCAGCCTCGTAATACCGCGCATCGGCGAGTTCACAAGGTGCGGAGTGCTCAAGAGATACGACGGAGTGTCGTTCGCAAAGGCCCTTGGCACAGTGGTCACCGAGCGTGCCATAGACACGCTGCTGATGGCTGTGGTGACGGCGCTGACGCTGCTCTTACAGATGAATGTATTTTCAACGTTCTTCAACAAGACGGGCACAAGCCTAGGTTCGGTAATGAGCCGCTTCTCCGTCACGGGATACCTCGTCACGGCGGCATGCGCCATCGCGGTACTATTCCTGCTGCACATACTGCTGAAGAAGCTATCGATATACAATAAGGTGAAAGCCACGCTGGGTGGAATATGGCAGGGCGTGATATCGCTGAAAGGCGTCAGGAACACACCTCTGTTCATCTTCTACACCCTCGGCATCTGGGTAAGTTACTTCCTGCACTATTACCTTACGTTCTTCTGCTTCGACTTCACCGCCGGCCTCGGCCTAGAGTGCGCCTTGGTCACGTTCGTTGTCGGCAGCATAGCCGTCATAGTGCCCACACCCAACGGCGCCGGTCCGTGGCACTTCGCCGTAAAGACCATGCTTATACTGTACGGCGTGGCCGACAACAACGCCCTCTACTTCGTGCTGATAGTACACGCCGTGCAGACGCTGCTCGTCATAGCATTGGGCATATATGCTTGGGCGGCGCTGGCGTTCACGGGCAAGAAGAGTGCAGGGCGGCAAGCCGCCGGGCCTTTGGCTTAGCACGTGCCGTCAATGCGGCAGCAACTTCTGACAAGTTAGAATACGAACCTTTAAATATTAGTTACTATGAGTGAAATCAAAAATCTGAAACCGGAATGTATTTGGAGAAACTTTGACGCGCTGACACAAGTTCCACGTCCGTCTGGCCACCTTGCAAAAGTACAGCAGTTCCTGCTCGACTTCGCCAAGGAGCATGGCATCGAGGCTTTCAAGGATTCGGCCGAAAACATCGTAATGCGCAAGCCTGCCACACCGGGCATGGAGAACCGCAAGACCACCATCCTGCAGGCGCACATGGACATGGTGCCGCAGAAGGAAAAGGACAGCACGCATAATTTCGAGACAGACCCCATACAGACTTACATCGACGGCGACTGGGTGAAGGCTAAAGGCACTACGCTCGGAGCCGACGACGGACTTGGAGTGGCA
>HF986690.1:0-6004 GCA_000433175.1 Prevotella sp. CAG:1058 | reverse complement strand
CCGACGACGGACTTGGAGTGGCAGCCATAATGGCCGTAATGGAGGCCAAAGACCTTAAGCACGGACCTATTGAGGCGCTCATCACCGCCGACGAGGAAACAGGCATGTACGGTGCCAACTCGCTGCCCGAAGGCGAACTCAAGGGCGAAATACTGCTCAACCTCGACACCGAACAAGAGGGCGAACTGATTATCGGTAGTGCAGGCGGTGTTGACATCACTGCCACGCTTGACTACAAGGAAGTGGAAAGCGACAAGGAAGACGTGGCCGTGAAGGTTACCGTCAAAGGCCTCAAGGGCGGACACTCAGGACTCGAGATATGCGCAGGCCGTGGCAACGCCAACAAGATGCTCGTGCGCATAGTACGCGAGGCCATCGCCGACGATGAGGCTTGCCTGGCAAGCTGGCACGGAGGCAACATGCGCAACGCCATCCCGCGCGAGGCAGAGGCCGTGCTCACCCTGCCGAAGGAAAACAAGGATGACCTTATCGAGCTTGTAAACAATTACAGGGAGACATTCAACGACGAATACAAGGGCATCGAGGAAGGCATCGAGGTGCTTGTTGAGGATGTTGCCCTGCCGGCAAACATCGTTCCGCAGGAAATCCAGGACAACCTTGTAGACGCAATATATGCCGCACACGACGGCGTTTGGCGCTACATTCCGTCAATACCCAACATAGTCGAGACATCTTCAAACCTCGCCATCGTCGACATCGAAAACGGCAAGGCTGCCGTGAAGATACTTGCCCGCAGCTCGAGCGAGACCAAGAAGGACGAGGTGGCAACGGCACTCGAGAGCTGCTTCAACATGGCAGGCATGAAGGTTGAGTTCAGCGGAGCTTACGGCGGATGGGACCCCAACACCGACAGCGAGCTGATTAAGCGCATGCGCAAGATATACAACGAGCTGTTCAACGAGGAGCCTACGGTACAGGTGGTACACGCCGGACTCGAGTGCAGCATCATACTTTCAAAGTATCCCGGACTCGACATCTGCTCGTTCGGCCCGACACTGCTGTCGCCCCACACTCCAAGCGAGCGCGCATACTGGCCTTCGGCAACAAAGTTCTGGGACCTGCTCGTGAAGACCCTCGAGGAGATTCCTGCAAAATAAAAGCCGCAACAAGGCATTACATAAAGAAGCCCGGACAGACATTCAGTCTGTCCGGGCTTTGTTTTTACACCCTGTTTGACAAGCACCTGCACTATCGGCGGCAGCCTTACCGGCTCACGGACGGCAGAGTGCCTCGCACACCTTGTCCTGAAACTTGCGGCCGGTCGCCGCACGCCGCAGCCCCATGTTGATTATCGAGAAGCACAGCGTATGCCCGTTGGCAGCCGTACAATAACCGGCCAATGCGCTTACCCCGGTCACCGTGCCCGTCTTTGCATGCACGTTGCCGGTAGCATAGCCGCTGCGCATGCGCCGGCGGAGCGTGCCGTCGATGCCGGCAACAGGCATGACCTGGTAAAGCGGAACGTATATTTCGTCCTTGCCGAAAGCGTATCTGAGGAAAGCCACCTCGAGTTCGGGCGACACATAATTATACAATGAAAGGCCGCTACCGTCGGCTATATAATAGTCTGAAGGCTTATAGCCGAGCTTCTTAATAAGTTTGTTCATGACAAAATGGCCGTTCTTGGCACTGGCCGGTGACGACGGACTGTCCAAAGCGGCAAATTGGTAGAACACGGACTCAGAATAAAGGTTGTCGCTTTGCTTCATCATGCGCGGCAGCACATCGTCCATCCTGCGCCTGACCACGCACAAAGTATGCGCCGAACGCGGCACATCGCCTGTCCTTATCTCGCCTTCGACCTCTATGCCGGCCTTGCCGAGACGGTCGCGGAAACGCTCCATGAATTCATCATCGCCTGAAAACAGCAGCGGCGTGAGCACAGGATTGTCGTCGTCCCAGCACCAGCCTTCGCCCAGGCGGTCAGAGTCCTTCATCGAAAGGTCGGCATACAGGTTGCCGCGTATGGTGTCAATGCCGAGCCTGCGCACACTGTCGACGAACACGTCAAGGTCAGCTCCGTTGAAAACCGGGTCGAAACCACCCTTGCAGTACAGGTCGCCGTCGAACACGCCGCAATCAACTGAACCTGTAGACAACAGTCTTGTCTCATACTCATAGTCCTTGCCCAGACGGTCAAGGGCGGTGACGGCCACCATCATCTTCAGAGAACTGGCCGGCCGCATAAGCTGGCGCTCGTTATGCTTGAATATCACCGAGTCGGCCGTCAGGTCGTAAACCATCATCCCTACGGTAGTAGTCTCGAACATTTCGTCCTGCAACAGGCCTTCAATCCTCGACTGTACGTTCTGCGGCCACGGCCTGTCGTCTTCTGAAATAAGTACGTCAGTGCCTAAAGTATCGACCTGTGCCGTGTCGGCAGCTTCTCCATCCGCGGCACAATAGCCTCCCACCCTGCCGTAAGCCGCACTCCACGTGGAAGCCGCAAACAATAATACGCCTGCCCAGACCGAAGCTGTCAAGCGGTTATATTTTCTTCTTGTCATCTTAATCTCATGCCTCCTGTTATTCACTTTCCACACTTTCGACAAGCGCCTGCCTGCGCCTTACCTCACTGATAAAGGCTTCGTCGTTCACAGGTTGCAACGATATTTCACGCCCGGCGCCATACCTTACGAGGACATATTTAACCGGCAACAGTCCGGCACGGACAATCCTTGCTGAAACTATGTCGCCAACCCGTATCGTAAGAGTACGCGAGAAACGCCCCTTGCACACAACCAACATGCCGTCGTCGGTAAAAACGTATGAAGTATGGATTATCCTTTCAACCATCAGCACCACGACAGCCATCAGCCCGACACCTAGCACAACGTTGGGCGCCGACCTGTGCCAAAACGCAAAAAGAGCGCATGCAGCCACAACGACAATGGCCGCATAGTTGAGGAACGACACTCTATAATGGAAAGTACGGTTCATAATTCTGAGTTGCAAAATTAGTCATTTTATCAGTAAAAAGCACATTATTCACCTTTAAAGATACTCATAACATGCCAAAAACAGCAACAAGCATTACGTTTGTCGGAAATTCTTATTATTTTTGCAACAAAATCTATACAGACAAGAAACAAGCAGACAAGCAGGCAAGCCTAATCCGCAAAAACCAAAAACTGGCAAGAAACGCTTCACCTTGTCAACTCGTCAACTGGTCGACTTGTCAACTTAAACATGTTCTTATGGTATTCAAATATGACTATTTGATTATCGGCGCAGGTGTCGCCGGTATGAGCTACGCCCTCAAGGTAGCAAGAGCGCATAAAGGTAAAATATGCATTATCTGCAAAACAACGCTCGACGAGGCCAACACGGCCTTCGCCCAAGGTGGTGTTGCATCTGTAACAAATCTGGAGGTTGACAACTTCGACAAGCACATCGAAGACACGATGATTGCCGGAGACTACATTAGCGACCGTGAAGCTGTGGAACAAGTGGTGCGCAACGCTCCCCAACAGATACGCGAACTTGTGCAGTGGGGAGTGAACTTCGACAAGAAGGAGAACGGGGAATACGACCTGCACCGCGAAGGCGGACACTCCGAGTTCCGCATACTGCACCACGCCGACGACACCGGAGCCGAGATACAGCGCGGGCTCATGGCTGCCGTCAGGGCCAATCCTGACATCGAGATAAAGGAGAACCACTTCGCTGTGGAAATCATTACACAGCACCATCTCGGCATAGAAGTGACACGCCGCACGCCTGACATTGAATGCTACGGAGCTTACATCCTGAATCCCGAGACCCAGAAGGTGGACACATACCTGAGCAAAGTCACACTTATGTGTACCGGAGGATGCGGAGCAGTATACCAGACAACAACAAACCCGATAATATCTACCGGCGACGGGGAAGCCATGGTTTACCGTGCAAAGGGTACGGTGAAGGACATGGAGTTCGTACAGTTCCACCCGACAGCACTCTACAACCCGCACGAGACCCATCCGGCTTACCTCATCACAGAGGCTATGCGCGGCTACGGCGGCATACTGAGACTGCCGTCGGGCGAATCTTTCATGGAGAAATACGACAAGCGACTGTCTCTTGCACCGCGCGACATAGTAGCCCGTGCGATAGACAAGGAGATGAAGATACACGGACTTGACCACGTATGCCTCGACGTAACGCACAAAAATGCGGAGGAAACGAAGCACCACTTCCCCAACATCTACCAGAAGTGCCTGTCTATCGGCATCGACATCACGAAAGAATACATACCCGTACGCCCTGCTGCACACTACATGTGCGGAGGCATAAAGGTAGACCTTAACGGAGAATCGAGCATACACAGGCTTTACGCGATAGGCGAATGCTCATGCACGGGACTGCACGGAGGCAACCGCCTGGCAAGCAACTCGCTGATTGAAGCTGTCGTTTATGCCGACGCTGCGGCAAAACACAGCCTCGCACACGCAGACGAATACGACTTCAACACCAATGTGCCTGAATGGAACGACGAAGGTACAATGACCAACGAAGAGAAGGTTCTCATAACGCAAAGCGTCAAAGAGGTGTGCGAGACCATGAGCAACTATGTAGGAATAGTAAGGAGCGACCTGCGACTAAAGCGTGCATGGGACCGCCTCGACCTGCTTTATGAAGAGACGGAGTCGCTCTTCAAGCGTGTAAAGGCAAGCCGCGACATCTGCGAGCTGCGCAACATGATTAACGTAGGTTACCTCATAACCCGCCAGGCCATCGAGCGCAAGGAATGCCGCGGACTGCACTTCACGATTGACTATCCGCTCCACGCCTACGATAAGAAATAAGAAACAGCGTACAAAACATCATGATTGATGCCATGGCCTGTAACCATGCAGCCGACTGCAGGTTACAGGCCATGGCATTTTCATTCATCCGTCACGAACCTTTCCCTGTCTTCAAGTATGTCGTCCATATTTGATACGGCCCATTCCATAAGATTATTAAGAAGCGGAATGAGGGTCATCCCCCGCTCTGTCAGCCTGTATTCCACACGTGGCGGCACCTCGGCATAAACCTTGCGTGCAACAAGTCCGTCGGCCTCAAGCACCTTCAGGGCGGTTGAAAGCATCTTTTTCGATATGTCAGGTATATAAAGCATAAGGTCCTTGAAGCGCAACACTCCATACTTGTCGAGCGTGTAAAGCACAAGCATGGACCACTTGTCGCCTATGCGCGACAGCACATTCCTTATCGGACAACCTGGGAACTGGGCGTAATCAATATTAGTATTCAGCATGACTGTCATCTTTATTCAGTCTACAAAAGTAACCATTGGAAGGCGCACGACAATCTTAATTGAGTTAAACTTTGTAAAATACAAAATCATAACACACTGAAAACCACCATTGGTAACAATCGGGTAACCTGATTACGCAAACTTAACTTCTTGCAGAACATTCTGATTATCAGTATCTTTGCATTGCAAAACAGATAAAAGACAACCACAATGACAACCCTGCAAAGGGTCTGTATATAGGACTAAAAAACTATCGAATATGAAAGAATTAAAGAAATTAGGCGAAGGAAGCAATTACACAGCCGTATCAGCAGGCAAGTTTGACAATCTGAACGAGTTTGTATTGCCGATGGGCAATGGCGTTGAAATCAAGGGAAAGGTATTCACTGGCGCAGCCCTCAAGGCCACAGGCATGGAAATGTCGTTGCAAACAATGGCTCCGGGCGAGGCAAGTCCGTTCATGCACGCCCACAAAAAGCACGAGGAGCTGTACATGATTGTAAAAGGAGAAGGCGAGTTCACCGTTGACGGCGAGACCATACAGGTAAGCGAAGGCAGCCTTGTGCGCGTGGCGCCGGCAGGCAAACGCGCCATGCGCAACACCGGAAAAGACAACATGGTGGTAATGTGCATACAATATATGGCCGACAGCTTCGGAGCAAGCGATACTCCTGCTGA
Organism: Prevotella sp. CAG:1058; assembly: GCA_000433175.1. Taxonomy (GTDB): domain Bacteria; phylum Bacteroidota; class Bacteroidia; order Bacteroidales; family Bacteroidaceae; genus Prevotella. The sequence goes on along the minus strand of HF986690.1, from coordinate 66 downwards.
GGACGGAATATTAATGTAACACGATAAAATTGTCTTGTCCTGGCAAAAGTTGACACATTTATGAAC
>HF986689.1 GCA_000433175.1 Prevotella sp. CAG:1058 | reverse complement strand
AGGTTTTCATCATCATCCGGGCGTTCACCACACAGTTGCAGCGCCTGTGCAGTAACGGGCTTACAATCGAGCTTCTTTGTCTTTTGCTGTACGACCACGGCCTGCCACGTTCCTTTGCTTGTCTGCTGAATCTGTTTCCACTTCAACTGCTTAATATCACTATGCCGTAAACCTGTGAGGATGGAAAACAGGAAAGCGCGTTTCAGCACATCATCCTTGCAGGGCGTATCTACCAGCATCTGCACTTCGTTCATGCTGAGTGCGACACGAGGCTTTTCAATCGAACTGATACCTTTCACCTTTGCACTGATGTCAACGGTTAGGTATTCATCAATGAATGCTTGTTTCAGTCCGGCCTTGACGATAGAGAAATAAGTGGATGCCGTATTCTGTGAGATTGTGCCTTTCTTGTTACCTCCCATTGGGGCACGGAGCAGGAACATCTTGATGTCCTCAAGCAATTTTACGGAGATGGATTTGAACGGAATGGGATTCCCTTGCGAATAGATTTTCAGCAACTCGCCCACACGCATCCAATTGACGATAATCGAATTTGAACTGTTGGGATGGCGTTTGCTGATGATGCTGTTGAAGTATTTGATGAAGTCCTGTTCACTACGTTCATTCTGCGCTGCAAGTTCATTCTCCTTATCTGTATAGAGAATGGCACTATCATACTCATGCTGACGCAACTTCCGGACATTATCGGCATAGATACAAGCTTCCTGGTCGATTGTTGAACGGCATTGAATAATTCCGTTCAAATCCCTCTTCGGCTTGTAGTTGAAGCTACCATCCGGCAAGATGCGTGCAATAGATGACTTGTCCCAAATGGGTGTGGATATAGTCCGGTTAATTGACTCTACCACTCGGCTTGCTCTGTTTGAGCCACGTTTGTACACTGGATATGATTCGATAATCAAATACCACTCTTCCTTGTATCTCGACCTTCTGAGCTTAACGGTCACTTTGGTATTGGGCAATGCATTCTTCATAATGACTTGTATAATTTATCTATTTCTGTTTTTGGCACATAAACATAGTTA
>HF986688.1 GCA_000433175.1 Prevotella sp. CAG:1058 | reverse complement strand
TCATCCGATGCTGCCTCATTCGACAACTTCCGCACATATCCTGGCGGATTGTTTTTCATAAAAAACAAAAAAAAGCGTCCAAAAGTTTGCTTATATCATAATAAGTATGTACTTTTGCAGTCGCTTAACGGAACGGGATTTAGCGCAGTTGGTTAGCGCACGCGTCTGGGGGGCGTGAGGTCGCTGGTTCGAGTCCAGTAATCCCGACCAAGCACAAGCCGGAAACATTGCTTGAAGCATGTTGCCGGCTTTTTTATTTGCACCCATTCTGATTGTCTACAACAAGCTGAAAGCAGCCGTCAATTATTATTGCCGACAACTCAGGAAACGCCATACACGCTTTGAAACCATACAAAAAACCGCCCGACAACCTATCACAGCAAAAGCAATAAGCCATCGGGCGGTTTACAACGGGAATCATTGAAAGTTGTCAACAACTCCCAACATGTATTTTCATCCTTAACGGTTCTTGTACATAGAGTCGTAATACTTCTGGTAGTCGCCTGAAGTAACGTTATCCATCCACTCCTGGTTGTCCAGATACCAGCGCACGGTCTTCTCTATGCCTTCCTCGAACTGCAGGCTCGGCTCCCAGCCGAGCTCACGCTGCAGCTTGCGCGAGTCTATGGCGTAGCGCATGTCGTGCCCCTTGCGGTCGGTTACGTAGGTTATCAGGTCCATGTCCTCGCCTTCCTTGCGGCCAAGCAGACGGTCGACGGTCTTTATCACAACCTTTATTATGTCGATGTTCTTCCACTCGTTGAAGCCGCCTATGTTGTAAGTGTCCGCCGTCTTGCCCTCGTGGAATATCAGGTCGATGGCACGGGCGTGGTCCTCTACATAGAGCCAGTCGCGCACGTTCTCGCCCTTGCCGTAAACCGGCAGCGGCTTGCGGTGGCGTATGTTGTTGATGAACAATGGTATCAGCTTCTCAGGGAACTGGTACGGGCCGTAGTTGTTGGAGCAGTTGGTTACTATCGTTGGCATGCCGTATGTGTCGTGGAACGCGCGTACGAAGTGGTCTGAACTGGCCTTTGAAGCCGAATATGGAGAGTGCGGGTTGTACTTCGTCTCCTCAGTGAAGAACTCCGTGCCGTAGGCGTGGTGGTGCTCCGAGCTGGCCTTTGTCGTGAACGGCGACTCTATGCCTTCAGGGTTCGTAAGCTCCAACGCGCCGTAAACCTCGTCGGTAGAGATGTGGTAGAAGCGCTTGCCCTCGTAGCCCTCGGGACGGCTCTCCCAGTATTCCTTGGCGGCCTGGAGCAGCGTCAGCGTGCCCATCACGTTGGTTTGGGCGAAGGTGAACGGGTCCTTGATAGAGCGGTCTACGTGGCTCTCGGCTGCAAGGTGGATTATTCCGTCCACGTTGTAGTCCTTCATCAGCTTCTGTATAGTCCCGTAATCGCAGATGTCGGCCTTGACGAACATGTAGTTCTCCTTGTCCTCCACGTCCTTCAGGTTGGCAAGGTTGCCGGCATAGGTCAGCTTGTCGAGGTTGATTATGCGGTACTCGGGATACTTGTTTACAAACAGGCGCACTACGTGGGAGCCGATGAAGCCCGCTCCGCCTGTGATGATTATGTTACGCTTGAATTCCATGACTTGTTTCTTTTTTATCAGTTTACTTTATAGTTTTCATGTTGTCCATACATATTTTCAGCGAGTCGGTCCAGTAAGAGACGCTTACTCCGAACGTCTGCTTTATCTTAGTCTTGTCGAGCACGGAGTATGCAGGGCGTGTCACGGGGCTGGGGAACTCGTCGCTGTGGCAGGGCTGGATGTCGCAACCGGTGTTGCCTGCAAGCTCGGCTATCTTCTTCGTGAAGTCGTACCATGAGCATACGCCCTCGTTGCTGAAGTGGTAGACACCCGTCTTGCTGTAGCCCGACTGCGGATTCTCTGCCGCATAGTCGGCAAGCACGGTCTTTATAACCAGCGCAAGGTCGTAGGCGTAGGTCGGGGTGCCGGCCTGGTCGAACACAACGTTCAGCTTGGGCTTCGTGGCCGTCAGGTTGAGCATGGTCTTGACGAAGTTCTTGCCGAACTCGGAATACAGCCATGCGGTACGTATTATGACGTGGTCGCAGCCTACGGCCTCGATATTCTGCTCGCCCTCGAGCTTGGTTGCGCCGTAGACTCCCGTCGGAGTGCCCTTCTGGTCCTCGCGGCACGGGGTGTTGTACGGGTCGCCGCCGAACACATAGTCGGTCGAAATCTGAATGAGAAGGCCGCCTACTTCCTTCATGGCCACGGCAAGTATCTTCGGAGCCTCGGCGTTGAGCTTGCGGCAGAGTGCCTCGTCGCTCTCGGCCTTGTCCACGTTCGTATAGGCAGCGCAGTTGACTATGCAGCGCACACCGTTTTCCTTCACGATGCGCCTTACTGCCTCCGCGTCGGTTATGTCGAGCAGCGTGGTTTCGACGCCCTCGATGTTAACCACGTCGGTAAATATATAATTGTCGGCGGTCTGTCCACCCACTATGCGCATCTCGTTGCCAAGCTGGCCGTTTGCGCCGGTTACCAAAATATTCATTGTCCTGATTTTTTATTTTGGAATACTAAATTCATAATTGCAGGAATGAATGGCCTTGCGTATCGGATACATCAAAGTTCCGACACCACAGGGGCATTCTGATTCTTCACTCTTCGTTCTCCACTCTTCGTCCTTCGTTCTTCACTCTTCACTTAAATGAACGGTGTCTCGAAGTCTTTGAGCAACGGGTGCTTTGTATCCTTCTCGCTCAGCAGGGCCTTGCCGGTCGGTATGCGCCAGTCTATGCCCAGGCTGTCGTCAAGGATGCTTATGCCGCCGTCGGCTTCGGGATGGTAGAACTCGTCGCACTTGTACTGGAAAACGGCCGTCTCGCTCAACACGGCGAAACCGTGGGCGAAGCCTTTGGGAATGAAGAACTGGCGGTGGTTGTCCTCGGTCAGTTCGACTGCTACGTGCTTGCCGTAGGTCGGGCTGCCCTTGCGTATGTCGACGGCAACGTCGAGAACGGCTCCCTTGACGCAGCGCACCAGCTTGGCCTGGGTGAACGGCGGACGCTGGAAATGCAGGCCGCGCATGACGCCGTATGACGACATGCTCTCGTTGTCCTGAACAAACTCGACATGACCTACCTTTTCGTCAAACTCCCTTTGTGAAAAGCTCTCGAAGAAATAACCGCGAGCGTCCTTGAATATGCGTGGTTCGATGATTACCACTCCGTCTATTTCAGTTTTTATTACTTCCATTTTCTATATAAAATTGGATATCCGGATTTACAAAAGCATAAAAATCTAATTCGATGCAAAATTAGGAAATAAATGTCAAAATAATATTGTCTTTAGTTTCTTTAACTTAAAAACGGGTCACCTAATATTAACAGGTGGCCATGTCTGCCGCAGGCGTCAGTTTCATACTGCCCAAGACAAAACTTACGCCATGCCGCAAGCATGCCACAGATGACGCAAGCGCATGACATAAAAAGCGGAGATGACAGTTTTGAGAGCCTGCCGAAGCATCCTGTTAACGCCTTGTTTACCAACAATTTACACACTGATGCCATACGACATTGCGGCATGCAGCAATCCATGTAGACGGCGTTTACCGCCACGGTGACTTAATACAGAAATACTTTACACCGTTTTAAC
>HF986687.1:23557-34502 GCA_000433175.1 Prevotella sp. CAG:1058 | reverse complement strand
AGGTACTAAAAATATTCCATTCCCACAACTTTTTTAATGGTTTTCTTATGCCGAACTCACGTTAACTTATTTTTAGAATGCACCAATAAAAATTTAATGCATTCTTGTATTTTGGTGTTTATTTTTATGTGTAACTTTGCCGTGTATACAAATGAAAGGAGGCTGTCATGAATAAAATAGGTATTTTGTCGTTGAGTGGCGTATTGCTGGTCAGCAGTTGCGGCACATACCAGGGTGATGGAATAACTGCCGGAGCGATGTTGGGATCGGTTATCGGGTCTGCAATCGGCGGAATAACAGGCGGACCGCGTGGAAGCGACATCGGTACGCTTGTCGGCATGGCCGGTGGAGCTGTCATCGGCGGCACCATCGAAGCGCAAGCTGAGAAGGAGGCAGAGGAACGGCAGCGCGAAAGCGATTACAGGTTTGAACGGAAATACCGTGAACACCGCGACGCTGCAACCAGGGGCAACGACACGTATTATTATGGAGACGACGCTTATTACGATGATGGCGCAAGCGGATTCGACCCAACCAATAGCGGCGACGACGTGCTTTACGATTTCAAGGGCTCCGACTATACTGGCGATTATACGGCGACCGAACCCCGAGACGTGCCCCCGACGGTGCGTTACGACGGCTTCGACAAGCCTTTACACGAAGCCGCCATGCCGCTTGAAGTGCGTGCAGCCCGCTTCGTCGACGACAACCAGGACCGCAACTTAAATCCAGGCGAGTTGTGCAAGGTCATCTTCGAGGTGTACAATAAGTCGAACGAGCCTGTGTATGACGTGCAGCCCATTGTGGTCGAAACTACCGGAAACAAGCATGTGGCCATATCAAGCACAATCCATGTCGAGTGCATAATGCCGGGCAAGGGCGTGCGTTATACAGCCATGGTGAAGGCCGGCAAGAAGTTGAAAAAAGGCAACCTGACTTTCAGGGCGTATGCTGTCAGCGGCAACCACGAGGTCGTCTCAAACGTAAGCGAGTTTAATATTGTCGCCACTAAGTGATTTTTCCGGGCGCTGTCCACGCCTCTTGCCATTTGGCCGGCGGCAAATGCCAGGCCGTAAGGCCTGCAATGGCAATGCCAAGATTAAAAGTTGATTGATAATGAAAGGATGAGGATACTGCAATGTCAAGGATAAATAAGATTACCGTTACTGTCGCAAGCGTGTTTGCCGTGTTTGTTTTGCTCTCGTTCGGCGCGGGCTGGTTCATGCTCGACTACGCCCTTAAACCTGCAGCTGACGCCCGTGACATGGGCTTACGCTACAGGCGCATGTATGGCGAGTATCCTTATATGCGCCACTGGGTCGACAGCCTGAACAAGGCAAAGGCTCTGCGCGACACGTTTATAGTCATGCCCGGCGGCTGCCGCCACCACGCCGTTTATGCACGCGGACGCGACGCCCGTGGGCGCACGGCCATACTCGTGCACGGGTATAAGGACAGTTACGTAGGCATGTTGCCGCTGGCAAAGATTTACGCTGACATGGGCTACAACATAATGCTGCCCGACCTTCACGCCCACGGACTGAGCGACGGCGGCGAGATACAGATGGGATGGAAGGACAGGGAAGACGTGATACGCTGGATTGGAGTGGCCGACAGCCTGTTTGCCGACTCCCACGGCCGGACGCGCATTGTACTGCACGGCGTGTCGATGGGGGCAGCCACGGTGATGAACGTCTCAGGCGAGAGCCTGCCTTCGAGCGTCAGGTGTTTTGTTGAGGATTGCGGATACACAAGTGTGTGGGACGAGTTCAGCCACCAGCTTGCCGACCAGTTCGGCCTGCCGTCGTTCCCCGTGCTTTATGCCGCCAGCGTATTGTGCAAGCTGCGCTACGGCTGGACGTTCGGCCAGGCGGCTCCCGTAAGGCAGCTGGCCAAGAACGAGACGCCGATGCTCTACATACACGGCTCGTCAGACGGCTATGTACCCTCTGAAATGGTGTTTCCCCTATACAACGCCAACCCGGTATACCTTTCCCCCGACGGCAAATACCGTCATTTCAACGACATTTGGATAACGCCGGGCTGCATACATGCAAAGTCGTTCCATAGCTATCCGCGCCAATACACCGAGCGCGTAAGGCGTTTTGTGGGGCGTTTCGTGCGTTAGGTATAATTACTCATAGGTAAGGAAGCCGGCTTGTCAGCTTCCTTACCGCTGACGCCATGTTACTCATGGCTGTTTCTTTCCTCATAGCTTCGTCAAGGTCCATGCCGTCGGGAGTTACGCTTTCGGCTACGGCGAATCCTGCGCTTATCAGTTCGTCGCTGTTTTCCACACGCCCTGCCAGCAGCCACGTGGGCACGCCCCTTTGCCGTGCGCGCTCCATTACGCGCACCGGCAGTTTGCCCATCAGCGTCTGGCGGTCGGCGTGTCCTTCGCCCGTTATCACGGCCGTCGCACCGTCTGTCTTGCTGTCGAAGTCCAGTAGGTCGAGCAGCAGGTCGGCGCCTGATACCTGTACCGCCGACAGGTATTGCATGAAGGCATAGCCCAGTCCGCCGGCGGCGCCGGCTCCGGGCTGGCATGAGCGGTCGAAGCCGAAGTGCATTGCCGAGGCCTTGGCAAACCGCATGGCGCGCCTTTCAAGCAGCGGCATCATTTCTGGCGTGGCGCCTTTCTGCCGTGCGAACACCGCCGTAGCCCCGTTGGCGCCTAGTAGGGGATTGTCCACGTCGCACGCCAGCGTGAAGCTGCATCCGCCCAATGGGCCTTTCAGCGCGTCGTCTATCGTGCCGCCGCGTGGCGCCAGCTTCTCCGTCAGCGCTTTCAGCATGCCGATGCCGGCGTCGCTCGTGCCGCTTCCGCCCAGGCCTATTATGAACCGGCGGCATCCGCGCTTTACTCCGGCAGCCACAAGTTCGCCTACACCGTATGACGTTGCCCTCAAGGGGTTGCGCTCCTCCTCGCCCAACAGTGTCAGTCCGCACGCCTTTGCCACCTCTATTACCGCCGTGCCGTCGGGCGCCAATCCATATTCTGCCCATACACGCCTCATCATCGGGTCGTGCACGTAAGCTCCGGTCATGCTTCCGCCGAGTGCTGTTGTGAATGCTTCGGCCATGCCTTCGCCGCCGTCCGACATCGGCAGGCATACCGTTTCTATGTCGCCAAGGGCCTCGTGCAGCGCCTCCGCCACAGCCATTCCTGCCTCCGCCGTCGTAAGGCAGCCTTTGAACGAGTCGACTGCTATTATGTATTTCTGGTTCATACGTACTGCTTTTTCCTGCAAATTTACTCGTTTTATTTTTAATTATGCGCTGGGGGCAGATGTTTGTTGCCCCTGTGGCGTATGTGGAACGTCATGGCGGCGTCTTTTCCGGCAAGGCTTGCGTGCGCATGATGTTTAACGATTGTTGCGATATGCCATTATGCAAGCTAAACACAAGTTTTGCTTTCTTCTTGATTTTGCTTGGTGTTGCAGGAGTGCCTTGTCCTGAAAATACATGCGTCCGGCTGCATTTATGAGGCTTTTTCGTGTGCAAACGCAAATGTCTGACATTGTGTCTGTTATGGTGCCCTATGCTGGAGTGTGCATTAAATGAGTGCTGTAAAGGGTGCAAAACACGGCGTTTTGCATCAGTAACTGCCGTTTTTTATACGCTGTTTTGATGCTTTTTGCAGTCCAATATGCCGTCTTTTGTCTTGCAATCAGCCGTCTTTTACTCCGTAATCAACCGACTTTTGCGCGAATGGATATGCCAGTTCACTCTTGTTAAGGCAATTCGCAATGTTCTTGCTCCCTATTTTTGCAAAAATTACTGAATTTCTTAATGTGACACAACGAAAGCCAAAAGCGCCGTCAGCCGACAAACTGTGTTTTTTGTCCTGTCTGCCCTGTAAGTTTGCTTTCTTAGCTGTATTCCGGCGCACGGCGCCCATGTTCAAGCCCTGTTCTGCCCGTTTATCCTTGCCGTTGCAGCCCTTTCATTGCGCGTTGTTTACTTAGGTTGTTGTCTTTTCGTCCCTAAATAATGCGAAAACAATGCCTATGGCTTGTATTTTTAGTTCAAACCATATCAATTTTGTTTCATGAACGTTTTTTTATAGAATATGAAATGAATTTTTAATCTTCTTTTTTTAAGTTAAGCTAATTTTGCAGGCAAAACTTTAACTAATATACACTAACCGTAAAAAATAATGTTATGATTGAGAAATTTAGACGAATGCTGCTTAGTGCAGTGTTCCTCGTTTCTTGTACGGTGGCGTTCGCCCAGCAAGTTGACGTCGACGGTACAGTAAGGGACGAGTCGGGCGAGCCTATCATCGGTGCAACAGTAATCGAGGAAGGCACAAAAAACGCAGCCGTGACCGACTTTGACGGAAAGTTCCGGCTTAAGGTATCAGGGGGCAAGAAGCTCTCCATTTCTTATATGGGTTACAAAACCGTGTCTGTAGACCCGGGCAAGTCGCTGAACGTGGTCATGACCGAAGATAGCAAGTTGATAGACGAGCTTGTGGTGACGGGTTATACGACTCAGAGAAAGGCTGACCTTACAGGTGCCGTGTCGGTAGTAAGCATGGACGACATAGCCGACCTCAATGAGAACAACCCGATGAAAGCCCTCCAGGGACGTGTCCCGGGCATGAACATTACCGCCGACGGTAACCCGAGCGGTTCGGCTACCATACGCATACGTGGCGTGGGTACGCTTAACAACAACGATCCGCTCTACATCATCGACGGTGTGCCTACAAAGTCGGGCATGCACGAACTTAACGGTAACGACATCGAGTCGATACAAGTGTTGAAGGATGCGGCTTCGGCATCAATATATGGTTCGCGCGCGGCTAACGGTGTAATCATTATTACTACAAAGAAGGGTAAGTCGGGCCAGTTGAAGATTGATTTGGACGCATCGCTTTCCGTTTCGATGTATGCCAACAAGCTGGACGTGCTCAATGCAAAGGAATACGGACAGGCCATGTGGCAGGCTTATGTAAACGGCGGCCAGGACCCTAACACCAACCCACTGGGCTACCGTTATGACTGGGGCTACGACGCCAACGGCTATCCGCAGCTCAACGGCATTACTATGGACCGCTTCCTCGATTCGGGCAATACGGTCCCATCGGCAGACACCGACTGGGTTGACGAAACAACGCGCACGGGTATCATCCAGAATTACAACGTGGCTGTAAGCAACGGCACGGATAAGGGTTCTTCATACTTTTCACTGGGATATTATAAAAACCTCGGTATCATCAAGAACTCTGACTTTGAACGCTTTTCCGCCCGTATGAACTCTGAGTACAAGCTCATAGACAAGATTCTGACCATCGGCGAGCATTTCACTCTTAACCGTACTTCAGAGGTGCAGGCTCCCGGCGGATTCCTTGAGAATGCACTTCAGTTCAATCCTTCACTGCCGGTTTATGACATCAACGGCGAGTATGCCGGACCGGTGGGCGGCTATCCTGACAGGGAAAACCCCGTTGCACGTCTCGAGCGTAATTCAGACAACCGTTATACATATTGGAGAATGTTCGGAGACGCTTATGTAAACCTCAGCCTTTTCAAGGGATTCAACATCCGCTCGACGTTCGGTATCGACTATGCCCAGAAGAAGCAGCGCATCTTCACTTATCCTATCACCGAAGGCAACGTAGCCAACGACAAGAACGCCGTAGAGGCAAAGCAGGAACATTGGATGAAATGGATGTGGAACGCTGTTGTCACCTACAATCTTGAGATAGGAAAGCACCGCGGAGATGTCATGGTCGGTATGGAGCTTAACCGCGAAGACGACGAATGGTTCTCCGGTTACAAGGAGGACTTCTCTATCCTCAACCCCGACTTCATGTGGCCGGACGCAGGTGTAGGCACCGCCCTTGCTTACGGTTCGGGCGAAGGGTATTCACTTGTTTCTTTCTTTGGAAAACTTAATTATACTTATGACGAGAAGTATCTGTTCTCGCTTACAGTGCGTCACGACGGTTCCTCACGTTTCGGTAAGAACAACCGATATGCGACATTCCCTTCATTCTCTCTTGGCTGGCGCATCAGTCGCGAGAATTTCATGAAAAACCTAAAATGGCTTGACGACTTGAAGATAAGGGCTTCTTGGGGACAGACTGGTAACCAGGAAATCTCAAACATAGCCAGGTACACTGTTTATGTGCCCAATTATGGAGTAAACGAGTCTGGCGGACAAAGCTACGGAACGTCTTATGACATAGCCGGAACTAACGGCGGAAGCATACTCCAGTCCGGATTCAAGAGAAACCAGATAGGAAATGATGACATCAAATGGGAGACTACCACACAGACTAACATCGGTCTTGACTTCTCCGTATTAAGGCAGACTCTGTACGGTTCGTTCGATTGGTATTATAAGAAGACTACCGACATTCTTGTCCAGATGGCTGGAATCGCTGCCATGGGAGAGGGTAGCTCGCAGTGGGTCAATGCAGGCGAGATGGAAAACCGGGGATTCGAGTTGAACCTTGGTTACCGTAACCAGACATCTTTTGGTTTGAAGTATGACATTTCCGCTAATATCTCATCTTATAGTAATAAGATTACCGCATTGCCGGCAACCGTGGCAGCAAACGGCACATTCGGCGGCAACGGTGTAAAAAGCGTAGTTGGACATCCTAATGGTGCACAGGTCGGATATGTTGCCGACGGCATATTCAAGTCTCAGGAGGAAGTTGACAACCACGCAACGCAAGAAGGTGCTGCTCCCGGACGCATACGCTGGCGCGACCTCGACGGTAACGGCGTTATCAACGAAGCCGACCAGAAGTGGATTTACGATCCTGTTCCTGACTTCAGCTATGGCTTGAACATTTACCTTGAATATAAGAACTTCGATTTCACAATGTTCTGGCAGGGTGTACAGGGTGCCGACATCATCAGTGACCTGAAGAAAGAAACCGACCTGTGGAGCGGTCTTAACATCGGCTTCCTGAACAAGGGTAAGCGTGTGCTTGACGCATGGACTCCGCAGAATCCCAACTCAACTATTCCTGCACTGTCTCGAGATGACGTAAATAACGAGAAACGCGTGTCAACATATTTTGTAGAGGACGGCTCGTTCCTTAAGCTGCGCAATATCCAGTTAGGTTATAATCTGCCTGAAAAAGTAACGAAGAAGCTTAAGATGGAACGCCTGCGCTTCTATCTTAGTGCGCAGAATGTGCTGACTATAAAGAGCAAAGACTTCACCGGTGTCGATCCGGAGAATCCAAACTTCGGATACCCGATACCTCTGAACGTTACTTTTGGTATCAATGTAAGTTTCTAAAAGACATACTAACAGAAAAATAAGGAAACAATGAAAAAGATATTATATACAACAGCCTTGGGATTTGCATTGCTTTGTTCGGGCTGTACCAGCTTTCTGGAAGACCAGGTACCTCAGGGAACTATCGACAACGAGCAACTGAAAGATCCGCAATATGTAGACCATCTTGTGATTTCGGCTTACGCAGGTTGGATTTCGGCTGAAGACATCAACTCGTCTTTCTCGATGTGGAATTATGACGTCCGTTCTGACGATGCCTACAAGGGCGGTAACGGAACAGAGGACGGTGACGTGTTCCACAAGCTTGAGATTTCACAAGGTATCATGACGACCGACTGGAACATCAGCGACATGTGGCAACGTCTGTATAACTGCATCTCGCGTGTCAACACTGCTTTGCAGCAGCTCAACCAGCTTGACGAGAAATCTTACCCGCTCAAACAGCAGCGTATCGCCGAAATGAAGTTCCTCCGTGGTCATGGACATTTCCTGTTGAAGCAACTTTACAAGCACATAGTATTCGCCAATGACGAAAACCTTTCGCCCGATGAATACAACAACCTGACCAATACTGCATATACAAATGACGAAGGCTGGCAGCAGATTGCTAACGACTTCCAGTTCGCTTTCGACAACCTGCCTGACACACAGGCCGACAAGGGAAGGCCTACAAAGGCTGCAGCAGCTGCTTATCTGGCAAAGACTTACCTCTACAAGGCTTACCGCCAGGATGATCCTCAGACCAACGAGGTTACCAGCATCAATGCCGAGGACTTGGAAAAGGTCGTTCAGTATACAGAGAAGTCTATAATGGAAGCCGGCGGCTACGACCTGGAAAGTGACTTCCATAACAACTTCCGCCCCGAACCTCAGTATGAGAACGGCTGCGAATCGTTGTGGGCAATGCAATACTCGACTAACGATGGAACGGCAAACGGTAACTGTAACTGGTCGTTCGGCCTGATAGTTCCCAACATTCCCGGTGTAACAGACGGCGGATGCGATTTCTATAAGCCTAGCCAGAATCTTGTAAACGCCTTCAGGACAGATGTTGACGGCCATCCTTACCTTGACACCTTCAATGACAGGGACTATGACAAGGCTAATGAAAGCGCAGATCCACGCCTCTTCCTTACAGTCGGAATGCCTGGAATGCCTTACGAGTTCAATAAGAACTACATCATGGACAAAACCTCGACATGGAGCCGAAGCAACGGTCTTTACGGATATTATGTTACTCTGAAGCATAATGTTGACCCCGATGGCGACTATCTTATAAAAGGTGCATGGTGGGGTTCGCCGATGAACCATATCGTGTTACGCTATGCAGACGTGCTTCTTATGCGTGCCGAGGCTCTTATCCAGCTGAACGACGGCAGGATAGACGAGGCCGTAAGCCTTATTAACGAGGTGCGTAACCGTGCCAAGCAGAGTACAGGCATGATAGCAAATTATCCTGCCGACTATGGTGTTACGTTCAACATCCAGCCTTACACCGGCTCTTACAGCAAGGACGAGGCATTGAAGATGCTGAAGTTCGAGCGTCGTCTTGAGCTGGCGATGGAGAGCGACAGGTTCTTCGACCTTGTACGCTGGGGTGAAGCCAAAGAGGTTCTTGACAAGTATTATGCCCAAGAGGCTGACAACTGCGCAATTTACAAGGGTGCTTCGTTTACCAAGAACAAGAACGAGTATTTGCCCATACCTTTCGCTCAGATTAGTGCCAGCAACGGCCACTACACGCAGAACTGTGGCGGATGGTGATACATTAACTAAATAAAAACACATATCATGAAACTGATAATAAAGCATTTTGCCTCAGTATTGTTGTTTGCAGTGTCGGTTTTTGCTCTTGCAAGCTGCAGTGACGACAATACATCTGATCTCCGTCTGGATGGAGATACATGGATTACGTCCTTTGCCTTGGACGAATATGAAGGCGTAATAGATAATGTAAACAGGACTGTCACAGTGGGCGTACCTGAGAATTACAATACACGCGCAATGACAGTCACCGACATCAAGGTGTCCGAAGGCGCAGTGGCGTCCATGAAGGTTGGCGACTTGGCTGACTTCTCTGTCCCGCAGAACGTTCAGGTTGTCAACGGCGATGCATACTTTGACTATACTGTCAACGTCGTGCACGACGCTGCACGTATATTATCGTTCAAGGCGAATGGATACATTGGCGTGATAAATGAAGACGACCGCACGATTATCGTACGTGTGCCGACTTCTACCGACATAACCAGCATGGTTACAGAGATTGTAACGTCCGAGGGTGCTACGGTTGCCCCGGCTTCAGGACAACCTGTCGATTTCACCAATCCGGTTGACTTTACTGTAACTTATAAAACCGCAACGGCTGTATATAGGGTTACTGTAATCAAGTCTGATTCGCCAAGCGCTGTTTACGTAGGACTTGCTTCCACAATCGATGGGCTGGGTTACGAGGAGCGTGCCGCTGCAGACTGGATGCTTAAGAATGTGGCCAATTCGCAGTATGTGTCGTTCGAGGACATCAGGAACGGCAACGTCGACCTGGGCGAATGCAAAGTGATGTGGTGGCACCTGCATATTGACGGCGGTATCGACAACATGGACAAGTTTGACGCTGCCGCACCTGCGGCGCTGCAAGCATTGCCGGCCGTTAAGGACTTCTATAACAACGGCGGTTGCCTTTTGCTCACTCGTTTTGCCACTTATTACGCAGCCAAGCTTGGTGCCACTGCCGACGGCAACAACCCGAACAACTGTTGGGGACAGGTAGAAGAGAGCGGCGAGATTACTTCAGGTCCGTGGAGCTTCTTTGTCGACGGACATGAGAATCATCCGATTTACCAGGGTCTGGTGACTACTATTGACGGCAAGCAGGGCGTTTACACTTGTGATGCTGGCTACAGGATAACGAACAGTACCTGCCAGTGGCACATAGGTTCCGACTGGGGCGGTTATCCGACATTGGACGATTGGCGCAACCTGCACGGCGGACTTGACCTCGGTTATGGCGGCGACGGCGCTGTCGTAGTATGGGAGTATCCGGCCAACGCGGCAGGCGGACGCGTCCTCTGCATCGGTTCAGGTGCCTACGACTGGTATTCATACGGAGTTGACGCTTCCGGAGACCAGTATCACGGCAATGTGGCAAAGATGACCCTTAACGCAATAAATTACCTGCAAGGTGAGTAATAAATAATATAGGCAAGCCGGCATACGGGCGGGCATGGCGCAGGGCCTGCAATACAGCCCGGCTGTAGCCGGCAGCTTGGAAATAACAATATCTTAAACCAAATAAATTTTATGAAGACTATGATATATCCTTTTGCTTTGGCGGCATTCCTGACAGCCTTCAGTGGCTGTTCCGACGCCGATGATCCTGTCTTGACTCAGAAGGATTGGAATAACACAACAGAATATTTCGCCTCGACTGACGAAAGCAAGGCTGATACGTATTACCGTCCTTACGTTGGCTATGTAGGCGACCCCATGCCGTTCTATGACCCGGTGGCACAAGACTTCAAGGTACTTTACCTGCAGGACTACCGTCCTAATCCGGCTGACACTTACCATCCAATCTGGGGTGTAAGCACCAAGGACTGTTCCAAGTACACTTCGCTCGGCGAGGTGATTCCTACCGGAACGGCTGCCGAGGCCGATGCTGCCATAGGTACAGGCA
>HF986687.1:0-23548 GCA_000433175.1 Prevotella sp. CAG:1058 | reverse complement strand
CCGATGCTGCCATAGGTACAGGCAGCACCATCTACAACGAGGCAGACAAGCTTTATTATACCTTCTACACCGGTCACACCAGCAATCGTGAAGTGGTGATGGTGGCAACGTCGGCCGACTTCAAGGAGTGGACCAAGAACCGCACCTTCTATCTGCGTGGAGCCGACTACGGATATAGCACGACAGACTTCCGCGACCCGTTCGTGTTCAAGGGCGACGACGGCATGTTCCACATGCTCGTGTCTACAAAGCAAGGCACCAAGGGTGTTCTTGCCGAGTTCACTTCTGCCGACCTGAAGGCTTGGAACCATTCAGGCGTGTTTATGACAATGATGTGGGACCGCTTCTACGAGTGCCCCGACGTGTTCAAGATGGGCGATTGGTGGTACCTGGTGTATTCAGAGAAACATTCGGCAATACGCAGGGTGCAGTATTTCAAGGGGCGCACGCTTGACGAACTGAAAGCCACGACTGCCAATGACAGCGGCATCTGGCCCGACGACCATGAGGGATTCCTTGACTCGCGCGGCTTTTACGCCGGCAAGACGGCCTCGGACGGTACAAACCGCTACATCTGGGGATGGTGCCCCACACGTGCAGGAGAAGACAATACTGCCGTAGGCGCATCGCCAAACGAACCCGAATGGGCAGGCAACCTTGTAGTCCACAAGCTTATACAGCATGAAGACGGCACGCTGACACTTGGTGCTGTGGAAGGCGTTGACAAGAAATATTCGACCGTGTCTGACGTCAAGCTGATGGCAAAGAGCGACAACGGAGTTACCGTAAATAGCGGTACGTACACGCTTACGGGTGACGCCTATGCCCTGTTCAATCGTTTGAATGTACACAATAAGATATCATTCACAGTGAAGACGCAGGGAGCTGACGACAAGTTCGGCATCTCGCTCTGCCGTGGCACGGACTCGGAGAAATATTATTCCATAATAGTAAATCCCGAGGGCAATGGCCGGCGCAAGATCAACTTCGAGGAGGAAGGCCCTGCCGGCAAGGGTTTCATTGACGGAATTGACGGTTACATATTTAACGCTCCTGCCGACAACGAATACAAGGTGACCGTGTATACTGACAATTCGGTGTGCGTGGTCTACATCAACGACAACGTGGCTTACACAAACCGCATATACGGCAACCAGAAGAATTGCTGGTCGGTCAACAGTTATGGCGGTACCATCGAGTTGGGCAACATTGACGTCCGTTATTATTAAAGACGGCAAAACGGCTTGCAAAAGGCGGCCTTTTAGGACGTAAAAGACCGTCTTTTGCAAGCTAAAACATAACCTTTTGGAAAGTGGCTGGATGCCAGACAGTTACAAGTGCGTCTGCGTCCGGTTGAAACCATACCTTATTTAGTTTGTCAAACAACAGATAATCATGAAAATAAAGACTGTTTTATTAACATTGGCATTTGCCGTGGCTCCGTCAATGATGTACGCCGAAGCACGGCTAAAGATACATCACTTGGCCAACGAACAGAACATCGTTTCTGTCGAGGAAGCCATGAGGTACTTGCTACTTCCTGTTCAAGACGATGCTCCCGAGGCAAAATTGTGTGTGGTCGAGAATAACAGGCAGGCCACAGTGATAATCAACGTGCGTTTGGCTCGCGAGCGCGTTGACTATTATGTGCCATTAGACCTAGAAGCCTTTGTGGGCCGTAATGTCAAGATTGATGTTCAAGGCATGCCCCAAGGTTCGTTGTGCTGGGAAAAGATGAGCCTGTCTGATACTTTCGACACTGCCAATACGGAGAAGTTCCGTCCAGCATACCACCATACGCCGGCCTACGGCTGGATGAACGACCCTAACGGCATGTTCTATAAGGACGGTGTATACCACCTCTATTTCCAGCATAACCCCTACGGCTCCACCTGGGGCAACATGAACTGGGGGCACTCTTACTCCACCGACCTTGTTCATTGGACATACGCCGGCGATGCCATTACGCCTGATGCGTGGGGTACGGTGTTCAGCGGTTCGGCCGTCGTTGATAAAGACAATTCCGCCGGTTTCGGCCGTAATGCAATCGTTGCGTTCTATACGTCGGCCAAGCCTACGCCGTGGGGCGATGCCCAGATGCAAAGCATTGCATACAGCACCGACGACGGCAAGACGTTTGAGAAATATCCTGGCAACCCGGTTATAACTTCTACTGAAAAAGACTTCCGCGACCCGAAGGTGTTCTGGTACGCTCCCGGCAAGCACTGGGTGATGATGCTCGCGGTAGGGCAGGAGATGCAGATATGGTCTTCAGCCGATCTTAAGGACTGGAAATACGAGAGCAGCTTCGGCGCAAAGCAGGGCGCGCACGGCGGCGTCTGGGAGTGCCCCGACCTCGTTGAGCTGCCCGTTGAGGGCACTAAGGAGAAGCGTTGGGTGCTCATCTGCAACATCAACCCCGGCGGCCCGTTCGGCGGAAGCGCCACGCAGTACTTCGTGGGAACGTTCGACGGCAAGAAGTTTACCAACCAGTTCCCCACCAAGACGAAGTGGATGGACTACGGCAAGGACCATTACGCCACCGTGACCTTCAGCAACGCGCCCGACGGCCGCTGCGTGGCTCTCGGCTGGATGAGCAACTGGCAGTATGCCGCCGTAGTGCCGACGAAGCAGTATCGCTCGGCAAACACCATTGCCCGCGACCTCACCCTCTACCGCCAAGGCGGCGACTTGCTGCTCAAGAGTGCTCCTTCAAAAGAGATAGAGAAGGCCCGCAGCACGAAGAAGAGCGTGCCGCAGTTCAACGTCAGCGACTCTTACGAGATTGCAAGTCTGCTCGACGGCAACGACGGAGCTTACGAGATAGAGATGGAAATCAAGAACAACGGCGCCGAGAAGATAGCTTTCACCCTGCAGAACGCCAAGGGCGAGAACGTCATGATGTACTATGACACGGCTACGAGGCAGTTTGTCATGGACCGAAGCAACAGCGGCGAGACGTCGTTCAGCCCTGACTTCCCCGCCATGACGGTGGCTCCCGCGGCCGATGTGGACGACATCAGGCTGCGACTCTTCGTCGACCGCTCCAGCATTGAGGCCTTCGGCGACGGCGGAAAGTTCGTGATGACCAACATTGTGTTCCCCGCCGAGCCTTACAACAAGATGAAGTTCGAGTCGGTTCGCGGCTCGTTCACGGTGAAAAAGATGAACGTATATAAGTTGAAATAATACGGAAATTAAAGAATTTAGAGAAGTTACAGAAGTTAAAAGCCATTACCACTGTGGGCTATGGCGTATGACATAATTAAGTGAAAGTATTTTTTATGTTAGGATAAACATTATAACCAACGAGGCATTTGGCTATAACTTCTTTAACTTCTATAACTTCTTTAACTTCAAAAAATAAAAGAACAAATGAACAACAACAATAATTATATGAAGTTGGTGCCCGTCATGCTCTGCTTCTTCGCCATGGGTTTTGTCGACCTTGTGGGCATAGCCTCAAACTATGTGAAGGCAGACCTCGGGCTAAGCGACTCGGTTGCTAACATCTTCCCGTCGATGGTGTTCTTCTGGTTCCTCATCTTCTCCGTGCCCACGGGCATGCTGATGAACCGCATAGGACGTAAGAATACCGTGCTGCTCTCGCTTGTCGTGACGGTAGTTTCACTCGTAATGCCGCTGTGCGGCAGCAGTTTCGGAGTGATGCTCGCCTCGTTCTGCCTGCTCGGAATAGGCAACGCTCTGATGCAGACATCACTTAATCCTCTGATTTCAACCGTGCTCCAGGGCGGCAACCTTGCCAGTACGCTTACGTTCGGCCAGTTCGTGAAGGCCATAGCGTCGTTCCTTGCGCCCTACATAGCCATGTGGGGAGCCACGGCCGTAATGCCTTCGTTCGGCTTTGGCTGGAAAGTGCTGTTCCTTGTCTACTTCGTTGTAGGTGTTATTTCAGCCCTGCTGCTGTTCGCCACGCCCATACACGAGGAACGCATCGAGGGCAAGGCGTCGAGCTTCGGCGAGTGCCTGAAACTGCTCGGCAAGCCTATCGTGCTGCTGTCGTTCCTCGGCATAATGTGCCACGTAGGTATAGACGTCGGCACTAACACCACTGCGCCGAAGCTGCTCATCGAGCGCTTGGGCATGACGCTTAACGAGGCTGCCTTCGCCACGAGCCTTTACTTCATCTTCCGTACCATTGGCTGCCTTACAGGCTCTTTCTTCCTGCGCGTCATGAACAACAAGACGTTCTTCGTGATAAGCGTCGTAATGATGGCGCTGAGCATGTTGGGAATGCTCTTCGGAACGTCTAAAATAGTATTATACGCAGCCATCGCCCTTGTAGGTTACGGCAACTCGAACATATTCTCGATAGTGTTCTCGCAGGCTCTGCTGTCTGAACCCGACAAGCAGAACGAGGTTTCGGGACTTATGATAATGGGTCTGTTCGGCGGAACGGTGTTCCCGCTGCTCATGGGCTTTGCCAGCGACGCCATAGGACAGGCCGGAGCCGTGGCTGTAATGGCCGTCGGCGTGGTTTACCTGTTCAGCTATATAAACAAAGTAAAACATTGACAAAGAGTTGCCGGGGCGTACGGCGGCAGGCGGCACAGGCATGGCGGACAAGCCGGCCGAATGCCGGTCAGGCCGTAACCCTCGCGGCATTAAAACCTAAAAAACAATAATTATGAAAACTGACATAATCGTAGGATTGGGAGAAGCATTGTGGGACGTTCTCCCCGAAGGTAAGAAACTTGGTGGCGCACCTTCTAATTTCGCATATCATGTGAAGCAGTTCGGCTTCCATTCGATTGCAATCAGCGCCGTGGGAAAGGACAAGCTCGGCGACGAAACGCTGGCGGCGCTCGATGCGAAAGGGCTCGACTACATAATGCCGCAGACGCCTTATCCGACGGGTACGGTGCAGGTTGAGCTTGACGACAACGGCGTGCCGACGTACGACATACGTGAAAACGTGGCGTGGGACAACATCCCGTTCACGCCGGAACTTGAGGAAGTGGCAAAGAGCTGCCGTGCCGTGTGCTTCGGTTCGCTGGCACAGAGGAACATCGTTTCGCGGACTACTATAAGGAAGTTCCTCGAAACCATGCCCGACGGTGGCGGCAGGTTAAAGATTTTCGACATAAACCTGCGCCAGAACTTCTATACAAAGGAAGTGCTGATGGACTCGCTGAAGCATTGCAACATACTTAAAATCAACGACGAGGAGCTTGTCATGATAGGCCGCATGTTCGACTATCCGGGACTCGACATGAGCAACAAGTGCTGGCTGATTTTAGGCAAGTACAACCTCGACATGCTCGTGCTTACGTGCGGAGTCAACGGCAGCTACGTGTTCACTCCCGGCTGCGTGTCGTTCCAGCCTACGCCGCATGTTGACGTAGTGGACACCGTCGGGGCGGGCGACTCGTTCACTGGAGCGTTCTGCTCGGCCATATTGAGCGGCATGAGCGTTGCCGACGCTCACAAGCTGGCTGTGGAAGTGTCTGCATACGTATGTACGCAGAGCGGCGCAATGCCCGAACTGCCGGCCTCTATATTGGAAAAGGTAGATAAGTAAATATAAGGTAAAAAGATTGTTTCGCTGAAGGGTGCAAGCACGGCGGACGCATGTCTGACGTCGTCGTGTTTTCAACCTTCCGCTTTCTTTGTGCCCGTCGCGTTGTACATATCGGGCGTCGGCGCCATGTATGCACGGCCCGTATGGCGCGTGCCGGCTGCGGCGCTTTTCCTGAAGGATATGTTTCGCGTTGCAAAAGGTTACCTTTTGCCTCCTAATATGCCGCCTTTTGCAGGCTAAAAGACGGTCTTTTGCAACGCATTGAATTTCAGACTGTTATGAAATAGGGCTGCGAAGGCTCTCAAAATGGTTTGGATTCGTATGATAGGAGTAAAGTAAAACGTGCCAAAACCATGTACGGAGGTATTCCGTTATGTGGTTTTGGCACGTCTTGTATGATGTTTTTCCGGCTTCAGACCTTAATCCGGCAGCCATCCGGCAATGCCGGTTCCGATGCACGGGGCTTTTTGCACGTCCTCAAGGCGTTGGTGGCTTATATGCCGTTACCGGTCCTTCAACCGGCCGTTGTCAGTCCTCGTCGAGTGCGAAGTCGAGTTGCTTCTTCTCTATGTTGGCCTTGGCTACTATGATTTTAATGGGGTCGCCCAGCTGGTATTTGTGGTGGTGGCGCCGTCCTACGAGGCAGTAGTTTCGCTCGTCGAAGTCGTAATAGTCGTCGTCAAGGTCATGCATGGGCACCATTCCCTCGCAGTGGTTCTCGTCGATTTCGCAGTAAATGCCGTACGATGTTATGCCGCTTATGTGTGCGTCGTACTTGTTGCCTATCTTGTCGGCCATGTATTCCACCATCTTGTACTTTATGGAGTCGCGCTCGGCGTTCTGTGCTATTATCTCCATGTCGCTCGAGTGCTCGCACAGTTCTTCGTAGTACTCCTTGTTTGCGCTGCGTCCGCCGTTCTGGTAGCGTGTCAGCAGGCGGTGCACCATTGTGTCGGGATAGCGGCGTATGGGGCTGGTGAAGTGGGTGTAGTACTCGAACGCCAGTCCGTAGTGGCCTATGTTGTGCACGCTGTACTTGGCTTTCATCATCGCCCTGAGCGCTACCGACTCGATAAGGTTCTGTTCGCGCTTGCCGTTGCAGTCGTCCATCAGCTTGTTGAGGCTGCGCGATATCTCGCCTTTCGTGCCGGCAGTCTTCAGGCGGTAGCCGAATTTCACGATGAACTCGCGCAGGGTTTCCAGTTTCGTCGGGTCGGGTGCGTCGTGTATTCGGTAGGGCAGGGTCTTTGCCTTCTGCCCTTTCTTCACCTTGCCTATGCTCTCGGCCACACTGCGGTTGGCAAGCAGCATGAACTCCTCTATCAGCTTGTTGGCGTCTTTCGACTTCTTGAAGTAGCAGCGCACGGGCTTGCCTGTCTCGTCAACTTCAAAGCGCATCTCCTCGCGGTCGAACTTCACGGCGCCGTTCTTGAACCTCGCCTCGCGCAGCTTCTTTGCCAGCATGTCGAGCGTTACCAGTTCCTCGGCGTATTCGCCCTTGTATCCTTCAGGTCCTGCTGGCGGCGCAGGCTGTCCCGTTCCGTCGACAACGCCGTTGTCTTCAAGTATCTGCTGCACCTCTTCGTAGGCGAAACGGCGGTTGCTTTTTATCACCGTGTGTACCAGACGCCATGATTTTATCTCAGCGTTGTCGTCCAAGTCGAACACGGCACTGTATGTCAGCTTCTCCTCGTCGGGGCGCAGCGAGCAGACGAAGTTGCAAAGGTGTTCAGGCAGCATCGGTATGGTGCGGTCTACGAGGTATACGCTCGTGGCGCGCTTCTGCGCCTCCTTGTCAATGATGGACCCTTCGGTGACGTAGTGCGACACGTCGGCAATGTGCACGCCTACCTCCCAGAGCTTGTTGCCCAGTTTGCGTATCGACAGCGCGTCGTCGAAGTCTTTTGCGTCGCGCGGGTCAATGGTGAATGTAGTCACTTCGCGGAAGTCCTCGCGCTCGTTGTAGTCCTGCTCGGTAATCTCGCCCGTTATCTTGTCTGCGGCTTCCTCCACGCGCTTCGGGTACTTGTAGGGCAGTCCGTATTGGGCGAGTATTGCGTTCATCTCGACGTCGTTGTCGCCCTGTTCGCCCAGTATGTCGACAATCTCGCCTATGATGTTCTTGTTGTCTTCGTCAGGCCATTGGGTCACTTTCACCACGGCCTTCTCGCCGGTCTTGCCGCCCTTCAGCTTGTTCTTGGGTATGATGATGTTGTTGGCGAAGACGTTGCCGTCGGGCACGAGGAAGGCAAAGTCGCGCTCAACCTTCAGCTTGCCGACAAACGAGTCGCGCGCCCTTTCGAGTATTTCGGTTACCATTGCCTCCTTGATGTGGTTGCGCCGGCGCGCCATGAAGGTTACGCGGACGCGATCGCCGGTAAGCGCCGACTTCGAGTTGCGCTCGGCCACGAATACCGGTTTGCCGCCGTCGTCAGGTTCAAAGCTGTTCTTACCGTTCGACTTGCGTATGAACCGGCCTTCCTGCACTTGGCCTTTCATGTTCAGTTTGTATGAATTATCGCTTACCTTGCTTAGGAAGTCGTCCCAAGCCATGTCTTCCATAATCTCTACGGCGAGCATCTTCGCAGGGTGGGTTACAAGGCGTAAGTCCTTGAATATCTGCTTGAAGCTGAGCGTCTTGTCCGCGTTGCGCATGAACAGGTCCTGCAGCATTTCGGTCAGTTGGTTTTTCGTCAGCCTCTTGTTTTTCTTCTTTTCTTTTGCCATATTGTTGTCTTTTTAGTATAACATGGAAAGATTGTGCGGCTCGTGCGTGCCGCCTTTTCCTGCGAAGTTACAAAAATAATCCCGTATCCTGTTGTTCCGTTATGATTATTTTGCAATAAAAAAAGAAGGATGCACTGTCAAAATGAGGCGCATCCTTCTTGCTTTTCGTATTCGGTAAAGTGTTATTTTACTTCCCAAGTGTCGTTGGTCTCGAGCAGTTCGGCGAAGTTGTGGTATTTCTTCTTACCCTTCACCTCTTCAATCTGTGCCTTTACGGCTTCTTCGTAGCTTGGTGCGTCGACGTCGCGGATGACTCCCAGTGCTACGGGGAATCCATGCTCGTTGTCCATCATGGCGAGTTTCAGCTGCAAGGTGTTGTCCTGGCAGTGTGCGTCGTGTACGAGTATGTCTTTCTCGGTGATGCCGTTTTCGCCCAATTTCACAACCTTAAGGCCGAAGCCTTCCTGCATCAGGCCGTATTCGTTGTTCTCGCCGAAGAGCAGGGGCTGGCCGTGGCGCACGTAGATGGCGTTCTTGGCGCGGCCTTCCTTCTTGTAAATGGAGTCGTAGCAGCCGTTGTTGAAGATTACGCAGTTTTGCAGAATCTCGCATACCGATGCGCCCTTGTGCTTGTAGGCAGCCTTCAGTATGTCGACAGTTCCTTCTGCGTCAGTGGCTACGGCGCGTGCAAAGAAGTGGCCTCTTGCGCCGAAGCAAAGCTCGGCGGGCCGGAACGGGTCTTCCACTGTGCCGTAAGGTGACGACTTGCTGACGAATCCGCGTGGTGACGTTGGCGAGTACTGGCCTTTCGTCAGACCGTATATGCGGTTGTTGAGCAATATCATGTTAAGGTCGATGTTGCGGCGCATGGCGTGTATGAAGTGGTTTCCGCCGATGGCAAGTCCGTCACCGTCGCCGCTGATTTGCCATATCGTCAGGTCGGGATTGGCAACCTTTGCGCCCGTAGCTATTGCTGCCGCGCGTCCGTGTATGGTCTGCATGGCGTACGTGTTGACGTAATACGGCAGACGGCTTGAGCAACCTATGCCTGAAATTACGGCTGTCTGATACGGCGGCACGCCGAGTTCAGCCATCGCCTTGTGAAGCGAAGCCAGGAAGAAATGGTCTCCGCAACCGGGACACCAGCGCGGTTGTCCCTTCTTATAGTCTTGAGCAGTGTAACTCATCGCTTTTATGTTTTTAGCTGTTAAATGGTTCCGGATATTCTTAGATGTTTAGAACGATGCTTCCGCCGTTTGTCAGCGCCGGCCTCGAATGTCTCGTTCGGCGTGTCTCAAAATCGTGGACTAGCACGTCCTTCGTCTTTTTCTACATTTATATCCGCAACGTCTTTAACTTCTGGTTAAACTCTTAATTCTTGATAATTTTGGTGAACGCCTTGACAAGTTCTGACACAACGAAGGGCTGTCCCTTAACTTGGTTGAACTGGTATGGCGCGAAGTTGTCAACCTTCATGCGCAGGTAACCGGCAAACTGGCCGAGGTTCTGCTCTGCCACAACCACCTTCTTGTATTTTGTAAGCACTTGGGCGGTGTTCTTAGGCAGCGGGTTGATGTAGCTGAAGTGGGCCAACGCCACTTTATTACCCATTTCCCTGAGTACAGACATGGCTGTGTACAAGTGGCCGAACGTGCCTCCGAAGCCTACGATAAGCAGGTCGGCATCGTCAGCGTCGCCAAGTACGTCAACGTCAGGAACAGGAATCTTGTATACTTTCAATGCGCGCAGATGGCACATCTTGTCGTGATTCTCCGGGTCGGTTGATATTGCTCCGGTGTTTCCGTCTTTCTCCAGACCGCCCAATATGTGTTCATAGCCTTCCTGTCCGGGTATCGCCCAATAGCGTACGCCGGTCTCCGGGTCGCGCTGGTACGGCGTATAGTGTCCTTTTTGTTCGGGAGTTACGTAGTGCGGATGAATCTCCGGCAGTTCGTCGATGTTCGGCAACTTCCATGCGGCAGAGCCGTTGGCCACGAATGCGTCGGTGAGCAGCACTACGGGAGTAAGGTGTTCAAGGGCGATTTTTGCCGCAGCGTACACTGCATCGAAGCAGTTTGTGGGGCTTGTTGCGGCGATTACCGGCATTGGTGATTCGCCGTTGCGTCCGAAAAGGGCCTGCAACAGGTCGGTCTGCTCGCTCTTTGTAGGCAGGCCGGTCGACGGACCGCCACGCTGTACGTCGATGACGACGAGCGGAAGTTCGTCTATTACTGCCAGGTTCATGGCCTCAGACTTGAGGCAGATGCCAGGTCCTGATGTGGAAGTGGCGGCCAATGCGCCTGCGAACGATGCTCCGATGGCGCTGGCGCATCCTGAAATCTCGTCCTCGCACTGTACTGTCATCACGCCGAGAGACTTGTGTTTGGCCAGCTCGTGCAGGATGTCGGTGGCAGGAGTGATGGGGTATGAGCCTAGATACAGTTTCATTCCGGCCTTTTCAGCGGCTGCAATGAGTCCGTATGCGGTAGCCTTGTTGCCGGTGATGTCCATGTAGCGGCCTTTCACCTTGTTCTTAGATTCGATGCGGTATGTTGCCGGTACGCTTGCGCTTACATTGTGTCCGTAGTCATAACCGGCGTTTACAACTTTAATGTTGTTTTCGGCTATGGCCGGCTTCTTGTCGAACTTCTCGCGCAGGAACGCTTCGACGAAGCTTATGTCGCGGTTGAACAGCCAGCATACGATACCGAGTGCGAACATGTTGCGGCACTTCAGTATGGCCTTGTTGTCCATTCCGCTGTCGGCAAGACAGTCTTTAACCATCTGTGTTATTGGACAGGCAACCACACGGTCGGGGTCTATGCCCATCTCTCCGAGGTAGTCTTGAGTCTTGAACTCGGCCCTTTCGAGGTCCTTGGGACCGAAACTGTCAGTGTCGATGATGATCGTTGCCTGTGGCTTGGCGAACTTGTACTGTGTCTTCAGCGCTGCGGCGTTCATTGCCACGAGCACGTCGCACATGTCGCCGGGCGTGTATGCGCGGCCACTTGCAATGTGTACCTGGAATCCTGATACGCCCGTAAGCGAGCCTTGCGGGGCGCGGATGTCCGCCGGATAGTCGGGGAATGTTGATATTCCGTTACCTACCGTAGCTGAAACTGTCGAGAAAATGTTGCCCGCCAGCTGCATACCGTCGCCCGAGTCGCCCGAGAAACGCACTACGACATCGTCTAATTGCTTTACTTCCAATTCTTCTGCCATAAATCAAAGTATTTTTAGCTTGAGCTTGTTAATCATGTTTTTCATCAGTGCAACATGGTGCTTTATTAACCGGACAGTCGTGGCTGTTACCGTAAGGTTGTTGCCCTTGTTGCATTTTTTGCAAAGTTCGGAAAGATTATTGAATTATCAAAATGTTTTTTGATAAATTTATAAACAAACAGGTTTACTCCATGTTTTGACGGCTTTTTTGTGCCTTGCAGCACGCTTTTCGGCGTGTGTCGTAACAGATTGATAGCTGATTGGACGTGCTTGAACGTATACATGGACCTGTTTAGTTACATTTTGCTTGTCTGTAAGCTGTCTGAAGGTTTATGGTTGTGGTGTTAATTTATAAGTAGGTATATGTATAAGGCCCTTGCATTTGGATGATGCAAGGGCCTTCGTTATGGTGTTTTATGCGGTGTGGTTAAAAGTTAAAGCTTTGTTCCAAAATACTTTGTGCGTCAGTTCCGCCGTCTCCTGCCATGCCGCTATATATATAATGGTGGAAAGTGTCCTGCCTGACGGCGCCGTGCAGGATACCTTAGTATTTGAAGGAACTGCCCCCGAGGAACTCGCGCAGCAGTGACGTTGGCGGCAGCTGTCGGTTTTGTATCGGAGCAATGTATTTCAGGAATTTCAACAGGCGGTAGGCTTCGGCGTGTTCGTCGGCGTTTTCGGGCACAAGTTCGAGCAGCGGTTCTGCCTGGCTTTTTATCACGGCAAGCTCGAACAGCATTGCCGTATTGAACATAACGTCGGCGTTTTCCTGGTAGGGGAATATCCATTTGTTTTCCCCTGCACGCACGCTCGGCCATCGGCGAATGGTCTCCATTGCGCTCACTCCGCGGTACTTGTTGTCGCGTATGATGCGGCGCAGCAGCCTGTTGTCGGTTGTCGGTATGTAGTTATGCGTGTCAAGCAGGATTGTGGTGAGCGCCGACGCATATACGCGGAACTTCTGTTCTTCGGGTATTAAGGCTGTAAGTTCGGGGTTGAGTGCGTGTATTCCTTCGACTACGAGAATGTTGTCGTCGCTCATTTTGAGCCTGCGTCCGCTCTTTTCGCTGCGTCCTGTCTGGAAGTTATATTTCGGCAGTTCCACTTCCTCGCCGGCAAACAGGGCGTTGAGCTGGCTGTTCAGCAGTGGTATGTTGAGTGCATAAAGGCTTTCGTAGTCGTATTCGCCGTGTTCGTCCCTGGGGGTTTCCTCCCTGTTTACGAAGTAGTCGTCGAGCGAAATCTGCACAGGCTTGATACCGCATGTCAGCAGTTGGATGGACAGACGCTTGCAGAATGTGGTCTTGCCGCTTGACGACGGTCCTGATATTAGCACCACTTTCACGCCTCGCCGTGTCGAGATCATGTCTGCTATCTGTGAAATTTTCTTTTCCTGGAGAGCTTCCGATACGTTTATCAGGTCGGTCGACATGCCTTTCTGTACAGCCTCGTTGAAGTCGCCGACGGTA
The DNA here is from genome assembly GCA_000433175.1 of Prevotella sp. CAG:1058. Classification (GTDB taxonomy): domain Bacteria; phylum Bacteroidota; class Bacteroidia; order Bacteroidales; family Bacteroidaceae; genus Prevotella. Next base: position 10,588 of record HF986687.1, on the reverse strand, counting down.
GATATGCCGAGAATCTTTTGCCAGTGGTGGTGTTCCTTGAATATGTCGAACATCTTGTCCTGGCGTACCAGCTCGCCCAGTTGCGACGGATTGTCGCGCGAGGGGATGCGCAACAGCAGTCCGTCATAGTATTTTTCCAGTCCGAAAAGATATAGCTGCCGCGTGTTGGTGAGAAGGGTGCCGTAATAATAGTCCTTGTATCCGTCCAGGTCATAGTATGTCGTGTAAAGCCTTCCTACGCTTTTCAGCAATTTCACTTTCGACTTCATGCCTAGTTCGTTGAACATGTCGACCACTTCTTCGGTCGTGCTTTCATACCGTCTTATAGGTATTGCGTCGTCGATTATTTTCTGCATGCGCTGTTTTACGGCTTCTGCGTCAAACTGCGTGATGGGGCGTCCTATGTTCAGGTTGCAGTAGTATCCGTTTGATACGGGAATGTCTATAACCACCTCGGAGCCCGGCCACAGGTCGTGCACGGCCTTGCACAGCACCAGGAACAGTGTGCGCGTGTAAGCCCTCGCACCTGACGACGATGTAATGTCAAGATATTCGATGTCCTTGTTGTGGTAGACGCGGTAGTGCAGGCCCTCAACCTTGTTGTTTACTTTAACGCTCAGCGGACCGTACTCCATTTTTAAATTTAATTCACGGAAAATCTCAGAAAGAGTGCTTCCTATTGTGACATTTTGCGTTTTTTTATTATTTTTGCAACGTATTTGTATCATTTGTTTCATTTTTCATGCAGTTTTAGATTTCACGATTGTAAAGATACTCCGTTTTTTCGACACTGCACAATGCGCGACATCAAATTAATTTAAAATATGTCGATTTGGATTTTTTTTAAGATTATCGGGTCGTTGGCTCTTCTCATCTACGGAATGAAGGTGATGAGCGAAGCCCTGCAGAAGATGGCCGGTTCGCAGTTGCGCCACATCCTCGGCACGATGACCAAAAACAGGTTTACCGGCATGTTCACCGGTATGTTCGTAACGGCCGCCGTACAGTCGTCGTCGGCCACAACGGTGATGACCGTCTCGTTCGTCAACGCCGGACTCTTGACGCTCGCCCAAGCCATATCCGTCATCATGGGTGCCAACATCGGCACCACGCTGACCGCCTGGATAATGAGCTTGGGCTTTTCGTTTAATTTCATGGACGCCGTATTCCCCGCATTCATTGCCGGCATCTTGCTCATTTACACGCGCCGACACCGCTACGTGGGCGACTTTCTTTTCGGCATAGCGTTCATGTTTTTCTCGCTCGCCCTGCTCAGTCAGACGGGCGACGAGATGGACTTGGGGCACAACCAGGACCTGATTGACTTCTTCAGCTCGTTCGACACGGGCAGCTATGTCACTATCGTCGTGTTCCTGCTCATCGGCACCGTGCTTACGTGCATCCTGCAGTCGTCGGCCGCGCTGATGGCCATTACGATGATGCTTTGCTCGAGCGGCGTGCTACCCATATACCTCGGCATCGCCCTTGTCATGGGAGAGAACATCGGAACTACGGCTACGGCCAACCTCGCAGCCCTCGGGGCGAACACTCAGGCGCGGCGGGCGGCGCTGGCCCACTTGGTGTTCAACGTGTTCGGAGTGTTGTGGGTGCTGTGTCTGTTTTATCCTTTCGTCAACACGGTGTGCTCGCTTGTTGGCTACGATCCTGAGAGCACGGCCATCGACCCGGCACTGCTGTCGGTCGTGCTGGCCGCATTCCACACGGCCTTCAACGTCTGCAACACGGCCATACTGATATGGTTCATACCGCAGATAGAACGTACCGTCTGCTATCTCATCAAGCCCAAGACTAAGGAAGGCGACGACGAGTTCCGCCTGCGCTACATCGGCGGCGACACCATCATGAAGACTCCCGAGTTGTCGGTGCTCGAGGCGCAGAAGGAGATACAGCTCTTTGCCGAGCGCATACAGCGCATGTTCGGTTTCGTCCGCGAGCTGCTTGGCACCAAGAACGATGCTGACTTCAACAAACTGTTCAGCCGTATCGAGAAATACGAAGGCATCAGCGACAACATGGAGATAGAGATAGCCAAGTATCTCGACAAGGTAAGCGACGCCCACCTTAGCGACGAGACGAAGGCCAAGATACGAGCCATGCTGCGCGAGATATCAGAGATAGAGAGCATCGGCGACAGCTGCTACAACATTGCGCGCACGATAAACCGCAAGGTGAAGGGCAAGGAAGACTTCAACGAGAGCCAGTACGAGCACCTGCACCAGATGTTCGAGCTTACGGACGACAGCCTCACGCAGATGAATGTGATGCTCTCGGGCCGCAAGGACAGGCTCGACGTGAACCGCTCGTTCAACATCGAGAACGAGATAAACAATTACCGCGACCAGCTGCGCAGCCAGAACATCAACGACGTGAACGCCCACGAGTACACTTACGCTATCGGTACGATGTACATGGACGTGGTTTCAGAGTGCGAGAAACTGGCCGACTACGTCATCAACGTCGTCGAGGCGCGCATGGGTACAAGGCAGAAAGAGGCATAACTTGCCGTCAGCCTGATTTTGCATCAATATTGACTGTTTTGCGGAAGGCAAGCTTTTACGACCTAAAAGCTTGCCTTTTGCCGTCTAAAAGGTTACCTTTTACAACGCAAAAGGCAAGCTTTTGTAATATGCTGGAATACAGATGGTTATGGCGCTTGTAACAAAACGGCTGCACCGTCAATGGAAATTTTTTTGAAAAAAGTCTGTTTTTCTATGTCACAAATAGCGTATCTTTGCGTAGTATAAGCAAAAGGAAACAATTTAAATCGAATAATTATGAAGATGAAGAGACTTACTTTTGCGTTTTTAGCCGTGTTCTTAACACTTACAGTTTGTAGTGTCAAAGCTGAGGAAAAGGTTTATTTTCCTAAATCAGCACCGGTTTCTGATAATGAGAATGGTGTAATAAAGGAGACTCTCGATTTGAAAGATTTCCTTGGTGTAAATTGCTATTCCAATGTTGAAGTCTACTATACTCAGGGCGATAAATATAAAGTTGTATTGCATGCGGGAAATGATACATCCGACATGGCTGTCATTACGGTTGAAGATGGAGTCGTAAATGTTGATGTTAAAAGGAAGTGTGATAAAAACGCTAAAAATGATATAAGTGAACCTTTAAAGCTGTTCATAACCTCGCCGTCGCACGATAAAAATTCAAACATAAATTTAAGTGGCGCCTGTCTGAATCTAGATTGTAGCGATTTGGGCAATCTTGATATCAATCTTGACTGCAAGTCGGTCTATATTGACAAGTCTGGTGTCCTGCACATGACGTTTTCTGGCGAGACAGACAATGTTGATCTGTAAGGTGGTGGCAGCCCAATGGCGAACACGAGCAAGCTCAACAAATTCTGATCAGGTGCGATATAATCGCATTGTAAATGCCATATCGGTATGTGTGCAATCACTGGTGGAGTAAAAGCATATCATATATGAAAGTGGAATTTGCATCCTGTGTGGAGGATATGCAGACCTCCGCGAAGGGCAAGATAGATACAGACAAGTTGAATAAAATCTGATATATGACCGTAAGGGACTTTGAACGTGAGACAGAAACCATGCGCCCTATGCTTTTGCAGATGGCCCGCGGCTATCTCGGCTGTGCCGAAGATGCAGAGGACATAGTGCAGGATGCTTTCGAGAAGCTGTGCGATATGGTCGGTACCTTGCGCTCGCCGTTGGCCCCTTTGGCAAAAGTGCTTGTGCGCAACCTCAGTATTGACCGTATACGCCGTCGCCATCCTACGGTCAGTGTGGATAATGTGGCTCTGGCTGCGCCTTCCGTCAGCAGTGTTTACGGTACTGTTTCAGACCGTATGATGGACATTATCGACACCCTTCCGGCTGCCCAGCAGGTGGTGCTACGCCTGCGCCATATCGACGGAATGGAGTTTTCAGAGATTGCGCGCCTTACCGGCAGCAGCGAGGAATCGGTGCGGAAGATGCTCAGCAGAGCGCGTATTGCAGTGAGGAAACATTTTCTTAACGATAAAGATGATGAGGACTAAAGACATAGAACGGGCCGAAAGGCTCATCGAAAAGTTTTTCGACGGCGAGACGACGCTTGCCGAGGAGAAGTGGCTTTACAGACAGTTCGGCCGCAGCGACCTGCCCGAGCAGTTGAGGCGTTACTGCCCGATGTTCGCAGCTTTCGGCTCACTGCCGTCCGACAATGAGCGCAAGGCACAGATTGTATCCGTATTCCGTCGTGCCGTAAGGGCTACGGCTGTTGTGTTGATGCTGCTTGCCGGTATCACGTTTTACTCTGATTATCATGAAGAACGTATGCTCGCACGCTTATATGGCGGAAGCTATGTCATTGAAAACGGTAAGCGCATAGATGACCTGAGCCGCATCCGCAGCAACATAGAGAGTACTATTGAAGATGCCAAACGTATAGAGGCACAGGTCAATGAAGCGGAAGTTGCAAAAAATGCGAAGAAGGAAGTGCTTGAAGGAATAGATGATCCTGAGATGCGCAGACAGATAGAAGAAATGTTGAATGAATGATTTGTTAAACATATGAAACGCAGAATTGTTATAATCGCAGTATTTCTGATATGCTTTATGACTAATGTCATGGCACAGAATTCGATAGACAAGCTTGTTGATGAATATTCGGCAGCAGGGACTAGCAGCTACACCTCGGTGGTGGATCGTGATCCGAACACGCTTAAAGTAAGGAATGTCATCAACGTGTTGAGTTTGGAAAATGCTGATGCAGGCAAGTTTATCTCAGCTTTCAAGCGAGAGTCAAGAACAGGAAACTTTACTGAAAAATACTCTCCTGATTCTTACAAGATGGTTCTTACGGTCGGAAAACAAAACCAGAGCCGCATATATGTGTTGGCGTGTTCAGACCCATATAGGCCCGGACGGAGCAATACGAAGTTCGAGGAGGTAAAGGTTACAATAGTGATTAATTACAGATAAGCCGTTGAGGCTATAATGATTCTCTCTTAATTTTGTTGTGATTGCCAGTAAGGATAGCGTTTTTTCTTTATATAAAAAGAGCGTAACGGAGACCGGCCAAGTTGTCGGCGGTCTCCGTTCCTTACATTTCAGACCTAAAAAACCTTTGATATTATGAAGCTGTTCTTATTCAGCCGCGCTGAAAGTCACCTTAACGTTGCCTCTGCCCAAGGCCTCTGCCAGTTGTTGCGGATTGTCTACCGAGCCTATCCTTGTGTAGCTGTATGATGTGCTGAACGTCTTGTAGAACAGCACGAGGCAGTCCGAGCCGTAGAGCATGATGTCGCCTGCGTTGATGGTTCCCGGGTTGTTGCTGTCGGCTGGCAGGCTGCTGTCAAGGTAAAAGTACTTTTCGTTGCCGTTAAGTTCGTTCATGTCGAGCGTCAGCGGAAGCATGCTTGCGAATGCTTGTGCCGTTCTGTTGTCTGCAAGTGTGGCGGTAAAGTTTGCCCCGCCCGCGCTGATTGTGATTTTCCGTGTCATTTCTTCTTCGTTTTGTCCGTTGTTGTTGCTTTGTTGTGTGCTGTCGTTTTCACTCTCGCCGTTATCAGTTCCATTTACTACGTTCTGTCCTGTGTAACTGTCGTAGTCATCGTTGCCGCACGAGACGGCCGTCGTGGCGAAGAACATCAGCATCGCCGTCGATATTATTGCTGCTTTCATTCCGTTGCGTGTTAGGTCGTTATAGTGGTATTTACTTGTCCCGTTGCAAAGTTAAGGCATTCAGGACTATTCCGGTGTGGATATTTTACGGATGTTTGAATATGCATTACTGATGTGTTGCTGAATTTTCGGCGTGTTGTGGTCTGAAACCTCATATACGCCTGTATGCCCCGGTTTTTTTGATATTTGGCTAATGTGTTGTCAGTCAGGTTGTTACCTGTTACCGTGCAATATGTTGCCTTTTGCATTGTAAAAGGTCACCTTTCATCGTGCAATATGCCGTCTTTTGCAACGTAATATGCCACCTTTGGCAAGACTGTAATTTTTGATACGCATTTTCGTTTCATGTCAGTTTTTCTCTTGTTCTCGTCCTTGCAGTCTTTGGTAAACATGAAAATAAAAGTTCGTTTCACTCCCTTTTTATTTTGCATTTAGCTCGATTTGCACTAACTTTGCAATTGGAATAAATATCAAAGGAACATGGAACAGAAATTCTTGATTTACAATACGCTTACACGAAGCAAAGAGCGGTTTGAACCACTGCATGCCCCTAACGTCGGCATGTATGTTTGCGGACCTACCGTCTACGGCGACCCGCACCTGGGACATGCCCGCCCGGCCATAACTTTCGACATACTTTTCCGTTACTTGAAGCATCTCGGATACAAGGTGAGGTACGTGCGCAACATCACGGACGTGGGCCATCTTGAGCACGATGCCGACGAAGGCGAGGACAAGATAGCCAAGAAGGCGCGCCTCGAACAGCTTGAGCCTATGGAGATAGCGCAGTATTACACCAACCGTTACCACGATGCCATGGCGGCGCTCAACGTGCTGCCGCCGAGCATAGAGCCGCATGCCACGGGCCATATCATCGAGCAGGAGGAGCTGGTAAGGCAGATACTCGACAACGGTTTCGCCTACGAGAGCAACGGAAGCATTTACTTCGACACTGCGAAGTATAACGAGAAATACCATTACGGCATACTGTCAGGCCGCAATCTTGACGATGTGAAAGACGCCAGCCGCCAGCTCGACGGAGTGGGAGAGAAGCGCAACCAGGCCGACTTCGCCCTGTGGAAGAAGGCGCAGCCCGAGCACATCATGCGCTGGCCGAGCCCCTGGAGCGACGGATTCCCCGGTTGGCACTGCGAGTGTACGGCCATGGGCAGGAAGTATCTGGGCGAGCATTTCGACATACACGGCGGCGGCATGGACCTCGTGTTCCCGCATCACGAGTGCGAGATAGCTCAGGCCGTGGCATCGCAGGGCAGCCAGATGGTGAAGTACTGGATGCACAACAACATGATAACCATCAACGGACAGAAGATGGGCAAGAGCCTCGGCAACTTCATTACGCTCGAACAGTTCTTCACGGGCGAACACAAGCTGCTGTCAAAGGCGTACTCGCCCATGACGATACGCTTCTTCATACTCTCCGCCCACTACCGCGGCACGGTCGACTTCTCTGACGAAGCCTTGCAGGCAAGCGAGAAGGGAATGGCACGCCTGCTGACCGGACTGGCCGACCTGAAGCGCATCAAGCCGTCCGCAGAAAGCGACGCACAGGTGAAGGAGTTTGTAGGCTCGCTGCGCCAGAAGTGCTACGACGCCATGAACGACGACATGCAGACACCCGTGGTGATAAGCCTTCTGTTCGAGGCTTGCCACGTAATAAACATAATACTCGACCATAAGGGCGCCATATCGGCAGCCGACCTTGAAGAACTCGATGGTGCTATGCGCCTCTTCGCGTTCGACATCCTCGGCCTGAAAGAGGCTGAAAGCGGCGGAAGCAAGAAGCGTGAGGAAGCCTTCGGCAAGGTAGTCGACATGGTGCTCGACCTCCGCGCCAAGGCCAAGGCCGCCAAGGACTGGGCCACGAGCGACCGTATACGCGACGAACTGGCTGCAGCCGGCTTCGAGGTTAACGACACAAAGGACGGCAGCGTGTGGAGGCTTGACGCCTGACACAGGGCCGACGGTTTTATAATAAGACGGGAACAGATGTTTGGAATGAGAATGATTGGTGGGGCGCTTGCGGGCTTATATTCGTCCGTCAATGCGCTTACGGCTGCAAGGCGAACTTTCAGCAAGACGCGCCATGCGTCGTCCTGCCGTCCTTCCTGCGTGTTTGATGTTCTCGTCTTGTTGTCTTTATTCTGTCTGTCGGTTTGTTTCTCGTCATGCTCAAGTGGTAAGAAACGTTACGTAATAGGCGTGTCGCAGTGCAGTGAGGACATCTGGCGCAACAAGCTTAACAACGAACTGCGCGATGCGGTGTACGTCCACGAAAACGTGGAGTTAAGCATCAAGTCGGCAGATGACGAGGACGAGAAGCAGGCAGAGCAGATAAACCGCTTTGTAGACGACGGTGTAGACATACTCATTGTTGCACCTAACCAGGTGAATTCCGTTACCAAGCCCATAGCTAAGGCTTACGGTAAAGGCATTCCCGTGATATTTTTCGACCGCAGGGCGGGCGACAGCAAGTACACAGCCTTTATCGGGGGTGACAACGTAAAGATAGGGCGTACCATCGGAGAATACATCGCATCCAAGCTCGGAGGCAAGGGCACGGTGGCTGAGATAATGGGTCTTGAAGGCTCGTCGCCGGCCATTGAGCGCCACAAAGGTTTTATCGAAGCCCTGTCGAAGTATCCCGGCATAAGGCTTGTTGCAAGCCAGAGCGGCACATGGCAGCAGGAAAGCGGACGGCGTATAGCCGAGGGCGTGTTTGCCGGAGGCGTGCGTCCTGACTATGTGTTCGCCCATAACGACCGCATGGCGTTCGGCGCATGGCAGGTGGCACGCCGCCTCGGGTTAGGTGATAAGATAAAGTTCGTGGGCATAGACGCGCTGCCCGGCAAGGACGGAGGCATACGCCTTGTGCGCGACGGTGTGCTCGACGCCTCGTACATATACCCTACGCGCGGCGACCTCGTCATACAGTTGGCGCTCAACATACTTGAGGGCAGGCCTTACAAGAAGGACAACTACATGAAGGCGGCCCTCGTAACGAAGGACAATGCGGAGACTATGCTCATGCAGGCGGAGGAGATAAGCCACATGAGTTCGCAGCTCGAGGAACTCCATGGTAAGTTGGACTTCTTCTTCACGCAGTACAGCCACCAGAAGATTTACTTCATGCTGAGCATTGTCATATTGGTTCTTGTCTTGGTGGTGTTCGTCATATCATACCGCATGGCAATGGTGAAAAGGCGCATGGAACGCGAGGCGGCTGACGCCAAGCTGGCTTTCTTCACCGACATAAGCCACGACCTGCGCACCCCGCTGACGCTGATAGCCGACCCGGTGGATCGTATCCTCGACGACGGCAACATCACCCCGGCTCAAAGGCAGATGCTGGGGACGGTTAAGCGCAACGCCGCCACGCTGCTTAATCTTGTCAGTGAGATACTAGACCTGCGTAAGATACAGGACGGTAAGATGACGCTGGCGCAGACCGAGTTTAACCTCTGCGACAGCATAAGGATGTGGGTGGACGACTTCAAGTCGCTCGCTGCCGCGCACAAGGTGGCGATAAGCATAGACGCCGGCGTGTGCCTGAACATCAAGGCCGACTATAACAAGGTGGAACGCATCTGTTACAACCTGATAAGCAACGCGCTTAAGTATAACAGGCAGGGTGGTTGCATAACTGTGAAGGTGGCCGGAAATGGTGGCTATGCCGAGATATCCGTGGCCGATACGGGCATAGGCATGTCGAAGGACAGCGTTGGCAAGATATTCGATAAGTTTTACCGGGTGGAAAACAACAGTGGCGGCACCGGTGTGGGGCTGGCCGTTGTGAAGGCCTTTGTGGAACTCCACGGTGGCAACGTGTCGGTAGACAGCGTCGAGGGCAAGGGCTCCGAATTTGTTGTAAGATTGCCGCTTAACTGTGACGCTGCTGCGCCGAAGCCGTCGCAGCAGCAGCCTGGCGCCGGCAGTGGCAATGGCTTCCATGCCGTGCAGTTGCCTGTCGCCGGCAAGGACGGCGGTGGCGAAGGTGTGGCCGACGGTGGACATGACGGCCGACAAGACGCTGCCGGAACCGCAGCCGGTGACGCCAATGGCGGCGTGGTGCCTTCAGACTCGCGCCTGCTGGTGCTCATAGTCGACGACAATATAGAGGTAAGGCAGTATGTGGCCTCGATTTTGCATGGCGAATATGACGTCATTCTGGCGGGAAATGGCAAGGAGGGGCTTGATATTGCACTTAAGAATGTGCCTGACGTTATAATCTGCGACGTGCTGATGCCTGTCATGGACGGCCTTGAGATGTGCCGGCGTGTAAAGGAGGCCACTGCTACGAGCCACGTGCCTGTTATCCTGCTGACATCGCAGGCCTTTGCCGAGCAACGTGCCGAGGGCTACGACTGTGGCGCGGACGCATATATAACGAAGCCGTTCAGCAGCAAGGTGCTGGTGTCGCGCGTGCGCAACCTGCTCGAAAACCGTAAGAGGCTTAAGTATGTGTACGGCGTTGTGGCCGATAATGTGCAGAAAGAGTGCGGCGACGTGGACAGCCGTTTCATGGATGACTTCCGTCGTGTGGTTGAGGAATACCTTGCCGACTCTAACCTGACTGTCGAGACTGTGAGTGCCGCGCTCAACCTAAGCCGTGTGCAGATGTACCGCAAGGTGAAGCAGCTTACGGGCTCGTCGCCGGTCGAGCTGATACGTGTGACGAGGCTTAAGCGTGCCGAGCATTTGCTGAAGACAACCAACATGACCGTGTCTGAAATATCTTACGAGGTGGGTTTCTCGTCGCCGTCTTACTTCTCGAAGTGCTTTAAGGACCATTTCGGCACTGCGCCGGGCGACATGAGGTGACGGGGCCGTAATGTACGAACGATACTAATATTTCCAATTTGCATCCTATTGCAATACAAAAGGATGCCTTTTACACGCTAAAAGGCGGCATA
>HF986686.1 GCA_000433175.1 Prevotella sp. CAG:1058 | reverse complement strand
GAAAACATTGTTATTAACACTATTTGTTGCACTTATCCTTGGCATAAGCTGCTCGTCATTTTCGGGTAAAGTTTCCGAAAATGAGCCGGAGCAAGATACAGTTGTACGTTCTGTTCGTAATAGGTCTGGTGAGTATTGTGAGTTCTTTGTCGTAACGAAGCAAGACACTTCCGCATATTCATGCATTTTCAGTGTAATTGAAGGCAGTATTATCAGTGAAATTAATGGCTGTTTAAGTATGTCTATAAATCTTGATCGCAGAAAAAAGTTTTGTTTGTATATTAATGCAATTACGGCAAAGAATGACACGACAGCTGTTGCTGCAGGTGTATTTGACGAAACAGACAAATATTATATCCCAACGTATAAGCAATGGCTTCGTGAGATGGAATTATGCCTTAAGTCAGCATCTAAAGTGTACGACTTAAGTAAATTATTCGATATTGATACTTTTTTACCTTATTTGAGTGACGCTGCAGTCTTGGCGTCAAATAACTTAGTTGCCAATTTCAAACCAAAGCGTGACGGTCTTTATTCATATTCTGATATTGCAAAAAGCATAGAAATGACTCCTTTAATAGGCGACTTGAACAAAATACTGGACGAGTATGGTGTTGAAGTAGACGAAGTATATTGTGAGGGTGGATGGTTTCCCATTGATTCGGATGAATTTATAAAGAAATATAACATATCGAAGACGCTTAAAGCGTCATACGACATAATAGGCATACCAGTTAAGTTTCATCTCAAGAAACAGGACGAGGGACATGCTAACAAAACAGCACCATCGGAACAAAGACGGTGAA
>HF986685.1:14841-20623 GCA_000433175.1 Prevotella sp. CAG:1058 | reverse complement strand
ATGATTCTAACATCCAAACAAACTGCGGATGAACCGACCTTTTGCGTAATGGGCTGGCAGGTGTGGCCTTTCGTAAGGCCTGCACGTGCCGTGCGTCCTGTTCTGAAATGTAGTCTGTCGGGATGTTGTGCCGTACGTAGCTTAAAGCCTTCCTTCTTCCGAATAGCTGTAATACCGTCCGTCGGTGATTATCAGGTGGTCTGCCAGGTAAAGGCGCATCACCTCGCACGCCTTCTTAAGCCTCTGCGTTATGCGGTCGTCGTCGCCGCTCGGACTTGCGTTGCCGCTCGGGTGGTTGTGGCACAGGGCGATGACTGTGGCGTTGCACAGCAGCGCGTTTTTTATTATCACGCGTATGTCGACGGCCGTTTCGGTTATTCCGCCGTGCGACAGCTGCAGTGGCTTTATCAGCTTGTAGTTCTGGTTCATCAGCAATACCCACGCCTCTTCCTCGCTCAGGTCTTGCATGCGCGGGTGCATGTATTCGTATATTGCCACGGCAGAGTTGAGCTGTTTGCGCTCCTCGGCCTTTTCCGCCTGCCGCCGTTTGCCCAGTTCGCAGGCTGCAAGTATGGTCACGGCCTTGGCGGGTCCCATGCCCTTGTAGCTCCCGCCGGTCAGTTCGGCTATGGTCTTCTTGCCCAGCGTGTTAAGGTTGTTGTCGCAGTCGGCCAGCACGCGCTTCATCAGGTCCACGGCGCTCTCGTCCTGCGAGCCTGAACCTATGAGTATGGCCAGTAGTTCGGCGTTAGACAGGGCGGCTGGGCCGAGGCGCATCAGCTTCTCGCGCGGGCGGTCTTCCTCAGCCCATTGGTTTATGTTGAGTTTTGACATTGTCGATAGTTGGCGGATGCAGGATTGCCGGTGGATGGTTATTTATAGAAAGTCTTGTCGAAGGCGTGGAACTCGTCCTGCCCTTTCAGGCACCGTTTCCACCATGCCGTAAGGAATCCGCAGCCGTATCCGAACAGCTGGATGAATGCCGCCGGGACGCTGAGCAGGCCCACCTTGAGGCTCTTGTTGCTGACCGACGAGTCGGCGAAAATGAGGAAACAGTAGAAAAGTATGGGCAGCCACGGTCCGGCGCACAGCCAGTACCACTTGTGTATGCCGTCGTACTCCATCAACACGCGGCCTACGGCCGACGTGAGCACGAGCGCGCAGACGCCTACCGTGAACACCATGGGCAGCATGTGGACGAGCTTGAGCGACTCGGGGTATTTCTTGTATAGGTTGATGCGGGCTATGCCGCTGTTGAACACCTGGCGGAAAAACTTGCGGAAGTCGGTGCGCCGCTTGTGCCACACCCACGCTTCGGGGAACAGCCGGCAGCGGCATCCGGCCTTGAATATGCGTATGCTGAAGTCGATGTCCTCGCCGAAGCGCATCTTTGAGAATCCGCCGAGGCGCAGGTAGACGTCGCGGCGTATGCCCATGTTGTAAGAACGGGGGTAGAACTTGTCGAGCTTCTTCTTGCCGCCGCGTATTCCGCCCGTAGTGAAAAAGCTCGTCATCGAGTAGCTTATGGCCTTCTGCGTGTCGGTGAACGACGGGTGTGCGCTGTCAGGTCCGCCGAAGGCGTCGGCCGGTTCGCGCTCGAGTTCGTCTTCAACGGCTTTCAGGTAGCCTTCGGGAAGTACCACGTCTGAGTCGAGCACGATGAGATATTCGCCTTTCGAGCGTTCCGCGCCGTAGTTGCGGCTCTGCCCCGGCCCGCTGTTCTTCTTCATGAAGTAGCGCAGGTCGAGCCTGCCGGCGTACTTGTCGCAGACGTCCTTGCACGGCGTCGGGCTGCCGTCTTCTACAATTATTACCTCGAAGTCTTTTACGGTCTGCCGTGTCAGGCTGTCTAGTAGCTCGTCTACCTCGTCGGGACGGTTGTACACGGGAACGATAAAGGAATATTTCATTGTGTCCGGTGAGTTAAGGTTGTGTGTAAAGGGGGTTAGTGCAAGAGTGGCAGCAGGCATTCGGCGTGCGGCCGCCGTGTGGCACTTGAAAAAGTCAAAGGGGCTAAAATAGTTGGAGACAAATGCTTCTGTTGCTTTAAAACCGCTTGCTTTGTTGTCTTAAACTACTTTAGCCCCTTTGGAGTTATGTTACGGCTTCACCGCTGCCGGGTGAAGCGTGTCTTGCCTGATTATTCCTTGACGCGGCTCAAGTAGCTGCCGTCGCGTGTGTCGATCTGGATGAGGTCGCCCTCGTTGATGAACAGCGGAACGCGTACTTCTACACCGCTCTCAAGAGTTGCGGGCTTGGTTGCGTTGGTTGCTGTGTCGCCCTTGATGCCCGGCTCGCTGTGAGTTACGCGCAGGTTGGTCTTTACAGGCATTTCAGCATAGAGTATCGTGCCGTCAGTCGTGTCGGTTACAACCTCTACAACGTCGCCTTCCTTCATGTAGTCGACGCCGATGATGGAGTCGCGGTTGATAGGTATCTGCTCGAATGTCTCCTGGTTCATGAAGATAAGTCCGGTCGGGTCTTCGTAGAGATACTGGTAGGGGCGGTGCTCGATGCGCACGTCCTCAAGCTTGAATCCGATCTGGAATGTACGCTCGAGTACGCGTCCGTCGGTTACGTTCTTCAGCTTTGTACGCATAACGGTGTTGCCCTTGCCCGGCTTTACGTGCTGGAAGTCAATGCAAATCCATACCTGGTTGTCCATGCGGATGCATGTTCCTTTTTTAATTTCCTGTGAGTTGATCATATTGAAGTTTGTAATTAAAATTTATTTCCGTTGCCAAAGGGGAGCGCCTGCTGCTTGTTCCCAAAAGCGGGTGTTAATCCCCGCCGACAAGCTTCATGTCGCCCAAAAAGTTGACTTTCAGGGTGCAAAGGTAGTGTTTTTTTGGAAAAAAGCATAAAAGAAAGGGCTAAAAAACACATATTTCTTGGTTATTTAAAAAGAATTGCGTACTTTTGCAGCCCAAAGTGTGAAAACAAATAACAATAATAAATAGACGAACATGAAAAGAACATTTCAGCCGCACAACAGGAGAAGAGTGAACAAGCACGGCTTCCGCGAGAGAATGGCTACAAAGAATGGTCGCCGCGTGCTTGCCGCACGTCGCGCAAAGGGACGTAAGAAACTCACTGTTTCAGACGAGAACCACGGCAAGTAATCCACGGGCTCAGAGGATTTTTAGACCTTAAAACGAAAGAAGTAAAGCAATGCCTTTGCTTCTTTCTGTTTTTTTCATACCTTTGCAGAAAAACAAGCCGCGTAGTGCGTACCGGGCGGAAGGCCGCCCGTGTGGCGTATGCAGGCATCATTCCCTTTTGAAACAACAACAAGAATGAAGACAAAAGATTTCTTCCGGAAATTCTTCAGCTTGCGGCTCTGGCTCAACCTCGCCGCCATGCTGCTTGTCGTCGTCTTGCTGTGCTTGGGCGTCAAGATAGGCATCGACATGTACACCCATCATGGCGAAGTGATAAACGTGCCCGACATCAGGCACAAGCAGTTCTCCGATGCCGAACATATCCTCGAAGCCAGCAATCTGAAAATAGTCGTAAGCGATACTGGTTACGTTAAGACACTTTCGCCCGACTGCATACTCGAACAGTCGCCCGAGCCGGGCAAGGGGGTGAAGTCGGGGCGCGTGATATACGTGGTGATTAATTCGTCGCATTCGCCCATGCTCACTATTCCCGACATCGTGGACAACTGCTCGTACCGAGAGGCGCGTGCTAAGTTGATGGCAATGGGCTTCAAGGTCGGTCCGACGGAATATATCCCTGGCGAGAAGGACTGGGTCTACGGGCTTAAGTCGCATGGCCGGATGTTGCGTACAGGGCAGAAGGTGTCGGTGGATGACATGGTAATCATCCAGGTCGGCGACGGCATGAGAGACATGAATGATTCAATTGTATACACCGAGCCTGATGATTATTTCGACGAATACGGCGATTCATCGGCCGCAAGCATGCCGGCCAATGGCGAACTGTATACCGCGCCTGACCATGAAAGCGAGGTTGACGAGTTTGAAGTGGTCACAGGTCCGGAATAGGAGCCTCTGCATTCACATTAAATTAATTGATAGGCTGTAACGTTATGACTGACGAGTACATCGACGACATAGATTTGGAGGACGAGGAGGGGCAACAGTTGTATGAGCATCTGCGTGTCGTAGTAGACAAGGGACAAGAGCCTTTGCGCATCGACAAGTTCATGCTCAAGAAACTGCAGCACACCAGCCGTAACCGTATACAGAAGGCTGCCGACGCAGGTTTTGTGCATGTGAACGACCGTCCGGTGAAAAGCAACTACCGTGTACGTCCGCTCGACGTGATAACACTGATGCTCGACCGTCCGCAATACGATAACACGATTGAGCCTGAAGACATTCCGTTGGACATCGTGTACGAGGATTCCGAACTTATTGTCGTAAACAAACCGGCAGGGTTGGTCGTCCATCCGGGGTGTGGAAACTATCACGGCACGCTGGTGAACGCAATTGCATGGCATTTGAAAGACGTTCCGACATATGACCCGAACGATCCCGAAGTCGGACTCGTACACCGTATAGACAAGGACACAAGCGGACTTCTTGTTGTAGCCAAGACTCCTAACGCAAAGACAAAGCTTGGTCTTCAGTTTTTCAACAAGACCACCCACCGCAGTTACAATGCCTTGGTTTGGGGTAATTTTACCGAGGACGAGGGACGCATTGAGGGCAACATCGGCCGCGACCTTAAAGACCGGATGCGCATGGCTGTGTTTCCTCCGGACTCGGGGATAGGCAAGCACGCCGTAACCCATTACCGCGTAATAGAGCGGTTCGGCTATGTTACGCTTGTAGAGTGCATACTCGAGACAGGGCGTACCCATCAGATAAGGGCGCACATGAGGCATATCGGCCATCCGCTGTTTGCCGACGGGCGTTACGGAGGTTTTGAGATACTGCGCGGCAATAGGACCGGCAGTTACCGCCAGTTCGTCGAAAACTGTTTCAAGATATGTCCGCGCCAGGCGCTCCACGCAAAGACCCTTGGCTTTGTCCATCCCCTGACGGGCTTGCAGATGGACCTTACCTCCCAGCTGCCGCCGGACTTGGAGCAGCTGATATCCAGATGGAGAAAATATATTAACGGAACGAATTTAAATAATAATAATGTCTTATGAAAAATCTTAAGAGAACAATTGCCATAGTCTGCGGGGGAGATTCTTCCGAGCATGGTGTCTCTTTACGCTCTGCACAAGGGCTTTATTCTTTCTTTGACAAGGACCGCTACGATGTTTATGTAGTAGTGGTGAAAGGGCTTGATTGGCATGTCAACCTGCCTGATGGCACCACCGTCCCTGTCGACCGCAACGACTTCTCGTTCATGTATGACGGCAAGTTCGTACAATTCGACTATGCTTATATCACAATACACGGCACACCTGGCGAGAATGGTATCATGCAGGGTTACTTTGAGATTGTACATGTGCCTTATTCAACAAGCGGGGTGCTTGTTGAGGCTTTGACGTTCAATAAGTTCGTGCTTAACCAGTATCTGCGCGGATACGGCGTCCGCGTGGCTGACAGCCTGCTTATACGCAAGGGATACGAGGAAATTGTCAGTGACGACGAGATAGAAGAACGCATTGGCATGCCCTGTTTCGTAAAGCCTGCGGCCGACGGTAGCAGCTTCGGAGTGTCGAAGGTGAAGAACAAGGACCAGCTGGCCCCGGCCATACGCAAGGCAATGCTCGAGAGCGAAGACGTCATGGTGGAGCAGTTCATTGAGGGTACGGAGATTTCAATCGGCTGCTACAAGACACACGACAAGAGCGTCG
>HF986685.1:12559-14814 GCA_000433175.1 Prevotella sp. CAG:1058 | reverse complement strand
GTCGTATTGCCTGCCACAGAGGTTGTTACACAGCATGAATTCTTCGATTACGACGCTAAGTACAACGGCCAGGTACAGGAGATAACGCCTGCGCGTCTCGCTCCGGAGACCACCAAGCGTGTGGAAGAGATAACAAGCCGTATTTACGACATACTGCATTGCAACGGTATAATACGTATCGACTATATCATTAGCCGCGGCAAAGGCAGTGACGGTAAGGAAGTTGACAAGATAAACATGATTGAAGTCAACACAACTCCGGGAATGACGGCCACAAGTTTCATTCCGCAGCAGGTGAAGGCTGCCGGCCTTAACATGACCGACGTGCTTACTGATATTGTGGAAAACCAGTTCAGATAACCATTATCATGGATTTATTTTGTCCGGGGAAGTAAGGATTAGTTAATGGCGGATGCATGAGACAGGTATCAGCCAGACATGTAAAACATCTGCCATTAACTAATCCTTACTTCCCCGGACGTTTATAATCCTATTAACACACATAAATCCTGAAAACCATGAAAGTACCCGTTGAATTTGACAGTATCCGCCCTTTCGAGCCTGAGGAATTGCCGCAAGTGTTTGAACGGATGTTGGCTGACGAGCAGTTCAGGCAGGTGCTGGCTTATGCAGTGCCGGGAGTACCGTTCGAGGCGGTACGCGAAAAGATACTTGCGTGTAAGACTAATCTTGAGTTCCAGCAATCGTTGTGCTACGGATTCGTGCAGACGCTGATCAACAAGCTGACAAAAGGCTGTGACATGGACTTGTCGACTGTTGACGTGTCGGGGCGCTATACTTTCGTGAGCAACCACCGCGACATCGTGCTTGACTCGGGTTTTCTCGACAAGCTGCTGATTGACAGCCACTTTGATACCACATGCGAGATCGCAATAGGCGACAACCTGCTGTCGCTGCCCTGGGTGAAAGACCTGGTAAAGGTCAATAAGTCGTTTATCGTAAGGCGTGGCCTTTCACCGCGCGAGACTCTTGCTGCCAGCCGCCTGATGTCCGACTACATGCATTTTGTGATTGAACAGAAGCATGACAACATCTGGATAGCGCAGCGCGAGGGGCGTGCCAAGGACTCTGACGACCGCACGCAGCCGGCAATACTCAAGATGATGGCCGTAGGCGGAGGTGCCGGAAGTGTGGTTGAGAAGCTGCGCCGCCTGCACATTGTGCCGCTGACAATTTCGTACGAGTATGACCCGTGTGACTATCTCAAGGCAAGGGAGTTCCAGCTCAAGCGTGACAATCCCGACTGGAAGAAGTCGGCCGAAGACGACGTCGAGAGCATGCGGACGGGAATAACCGGCTACAAGGGCTACGTGCACTACCAGTGCGCGCCGTGCATTGACGAGTGGCTCGACAGTCTCGACCCAGCCCTGCCCAAGACTGAGGTCTTCGATGTTATTGCTGCCCATATAGATAAGGAGATTCACCGCAACTACCGCCTGTATCCGTCAAACTTCATCGCGCTCGACATGCTCCGCGGCGACGTGTCTCATGCAGACAGGTACACGGCTGAAGACAAGGCGGCGTTCGAGGAATATCTTGCCGGCAGGCTGGCCAAGATAGACCTGCCCGGAAAGGACGAGCCGTATCTTATGGAGCGCATGCTTACGATGTATGCCAATCCTGCCATCAATTACCTCAAGGCTGTTGAATGAGAAACATTATCAAGATATTTCTTTTGACCGTTGCGCCGTTGCTCACGGCGTGCGAGACCGACTCTTACCGCACCGGCGACGGCGCCCTGTCGGCCATGCGTGCCGAGTTTGTCGAGGCGCATACCGACGCCGATGCCCGCGTAATGGCGGTTGAAACCGACGGCGGCGAACGGCTGACGCTGACGTCGCCTGTGGTTGTCGGGTGGATGGAGAAACCCGACACGGTTTACCGCGCGCTATTTTATTATAATAAGGTTGACGGCGATGGCGGACAACCTCAGGCCGAGCCTGTGGCCGTGTCGTATGTGCTGGTGCCGTCGGTTACGGCTGCGGCAGGCATGACTGGCGATATGAAGACCGACCCGGTGAAGTTTGTCAGCTCGTGGGCGAGTGCTAACGGCAAGTATCTTAATATCGAGCTTCTACTGATGACGGGCAAGGTCGACGGCGATAATGCGGCACAGACGGTAGGCGTGATATGCGACAGCGTCACAACCGGTGGCGACGGCGCGCGCAGGATGTGGTGCACCTTGTACCACGACCAGAACGGCGTGCCCGAGTATTACAGTTCGCAGACTTATG
>HF986685.1:0-12520 GCA_000433175.1 Prevotella sp. CAG:1058 | reverse complement strand
TACCTGTGGTAGGCCTGCCGGTAGCCCCGGCTCAGGGTGACGAGGTCATTTTAGACATTAATACATACGACGGCAAGATTACGCGCACCTTCGGTTTCTGATGTAGAGATATACTACCACTCATGATTGTTTGTATGTCTATAGTCTAAAATGTTTTCCCTTCTTTAGGTTTAGTCTTTATATGAATAAATCATGAATGCTTTTTTATTTTGAATATGATTGAGGTCGTTAATTAATTTTGATGCTTTTCAAATAAAGTATAATTAGTATGGAAGATATAAGTAAAACTTTTACGATACAATGGGTTTGGCCTTTTTCTTCATCATCACCACAGGTTCTGAAGGATTATTTAAATGACCCTAATACTTGTGACAAACATTTATTTAGTTTTTATTATTGTTCAGGTAGTAAAAAAGGCAAAGGATACCCTATTGATAAGATGGATTATAGTTATTTTGGACTGCATAAGGCCAATACACCTATAACAGCAAGAGTAAATGCTACTCATGAAACGCTTTCCAAATTTAGAGAATATAAACTTTGGCTTGGAACATTTAGTGATAGTTCTCATCAAACAGCTGATAATATTGAAGAAGTAGAAACTCTTTTTATTTCAACTTATGCTTCTCAGTTATCAGAAAACGTGAAAAAGACAAAATCCTCTCCTGCTGATAGTATTTGTATTATTAATTTATGGTATAAGTTGGATGAAACAAGGTGGAAAATAAAGAAAGATGAAATGAAAATTTTTGATGACGTCTTGATTTATGAGAAAGAGTCAGATACATATTCAGTTGGAAGTCTTAAACTTGTTAGATAGTAGTTATTGTTAGTATAATTATTTTTTTATTAAAATAATTTGATAATATTGCAAAAGGTTACCTTTCATTGTCTGAAAGGTAACCTTTTGTGTTGTAATATGCCGTGTTTTGCATTGTAAAAGATGGCTTTTTGCAAAGCCTGCGCAAGTCATTGATAATGAGGATGTATTGCGCAGGTGCTTTTTTCGGGCCTGTATTCCGCCCCGTATTGCGTGCTGTTGTGGTGCTTCGCCCTGGTGCTGTGCCGCTGGTGGTGTTTTCCACAGTCAGAATTCGACGTAGTTGCGCAGCTTTTCTATTACTTCGGGCGTGAAGTCCTTGTACAGCCGTAACTCGTCAAGGCTCTTTATCGGGCCGTGAAGGCGGCGGTGGTCTACGATGGTCTTGGCCTGGTAGAAACTTATGTAGGGGTGGCGGCGCAGCTGGTTTAGGGTGAGTTTGTTTATGTTGAGCCTGCGGCAGCGTGACGCATCGGCGGTGAAGTAGGGCAGGGCGGATTCGGGGAAGTTGTCAATCTCGAGTAGCTGGCCGACCTTGTAGAATCCGCCCAGGCGTTCGCGGTAGCGCACTATCGCGCCGGCGAAGCCGCTGCCTATGCCCGGCACGCGCTTCAGCAATGCGGTGTCGGCCGAGTTCAGGGCTATGTGCTCGCCCGGTTTTATTTTCAGCGGATACCTTAGCGTGTCGCGTGCGTAAGTCGGTTGTTGCGTTTTTCCGTAAGTCTCTGCCGCTGGGCGGTAGTCGTCTGAAATGCGTATGTAAGGCAGCAGTTGTTCGTATTGCTTCTTGGTCAGTCCGTACAGGCGTGCAAAGTCTGACGGGCGGCGGTATATGCCGCCGTTTGCCCGGTATTTATATATGTTCCTGACCTGCCATGGGGCGAGTCCGAGACGCAGCAGCTGCGTGCTATCGGCCGTGTTGGGGTCGAATGTGAACAGCTCCGCCGTGCGTCCGCCTACGTTGTAGTATGCCGTTTGCCCGCCCGTATTGTATTGCCGCCTGTTGTCCGTCAGTTTCGTCTTCGTGCTGTCGTTGCCAGCAGTTACGGTGCAGTCGTTGCTCTTGCCGGTGTAGATTATGATGCCGGCTGCCGCGGCCATTACGGCCAACGCTGCGCAGAGGGCACGGCGGTCGGTGCGTTGCAGGTAGAAAAAGTTTTTCATCAGTATAGTGTTTAGGTGCTGGCATTCGGTTTTCGGCGCCGTGTCAAATCAGTCCGAACTGGTGCAGGAATATCAGCAGGATGCAAACCGGGCATACGAATTTTATGAAAAACAGGTATGTGTGGAACAGTTTGCCACGCAGCGTGCCCCAGTTGGTGAACTCGTCGTGTACTATCTTGTGCGGCAGGTACCAGCCTACGAACAGGCATGTAAGGAAACCGCCGAGCGGAAGCATTATCTGTCCGGTTATGAAGTCGAACAGCGAGAATAGCGGCATGCCGCCGATGCTTATGAAATCCCACTTGCCAAGCGACAGCGAACATACGGCTCCGATAACCGAGCACACGGCAGTTACTATCCACGCGGCGCATTTGCGCGAGGTGTGCATCTCTTCGTGTACGAAGGCCGTACTAACCTCGTGGAGCGAGATGAGCGACGTCAGTGCGGCCAGTGCCAGCAGGGCGTAGAAGGCTACGGCGACGATATATCCTATCGCGGGCACCGAGGCGAATGCGTTCTGGAACACGTTGGGCAGTGTGATGAACACGAGCGACGGACCTGAATCGGGGCTGATGCCGACCGAGAATGCGGCAGGGAATATCATTAGTCCGGCCAGTATGGCTACAATCGTGTCGATTACGCCGATTTGCACGGCAGACTTCATCAGGTTTGTCTGCCTGCTGAAGTATGACGCGTAGGTGCACAGGCAACCCATGCCGATGCTCATCGAGTAGAACGACTGTCCGAGTGCGCCGAGGAATACATCGCCCTCTACCTTGCCAAGGTCGGGCTTGAAGAGGAACGTTACACCCTCGCTGGCCCCTGGCAGGAGGCACGACAGCACCACGACGACAAGCAGCAGCACAAAGAGGGTGGGCATCATCAGCTTTGATGCCTTTTCTATGCCGTTGCGCACGCCATGCGAGATGATGTAGTGGGTGATCAGTATTATGGCCACCGTCCAGAAAACGGGCTTGAACGGGTCTTTTTCGAACGCTTCGAAATACTGGGCGAAAAACTCAGGGGAGCCTTTCAGATGGCCCAGCAGCGATGCCATGACGTACTGGAGGCACCAGCCTGCCACGACGGCGTAATAGCTCATGATAAGCACCCCGGTGAACACGCCGAAGTAGCCCACGGCCGCCCATGGCGTGCCGCCCGACAGGCTGTGGTAAGCCCTGGCCGTGTTGGATGCGGCGTGGCGCCCGATTATGAATTCGCTGACCATGCACGGTATGCCGAACAGCAGCACACAGCAGATGTAAATCAGTATGAACGCGGCTCCCCCGTATTCCCCGGCCATGTAAGGGAAGCGCCAGACGTTGCCCAGGCCTACCGCCGAGCCGGCCGTGGCGAGGATTACACCGAGCTTGCTGCCGAAGTTTACTCTCTCATGTTGTGTCATGTCTGTGTCTCGTTTTTTGTCCCGTAACAGTCTGTACGCAACAGCATGTGGATTACATGCAAATAGGTTGTTACGGGATGGTTGTTTCCATTTTTAATTGCTTGTCAGTTGCAAATGTATGAAAAACATCTTAAATTTGCAGGAAAATATAAGCAAAAATGAAAATTAACGGTCGTTTATTAAGAAAATACCCGGTTTCGTGCCTGTTTTTGGCTGTTATCTGGATATTGTGTTTCTGTACTCCGCCGCATACTCCGCTTGACAATGTGGCTTTCATGGACAAGTGGACTCACATTGCCATGTACGCAGGCACGTGTACGGCTATATGGATAGAATATTTAAGGTGTCACAAAAAGGTGTCGCCTAAGAACCTTTTTCTTTGGGCGTGGCTTGCTCCGGTGCTTATGAGCGGGCTTATCGAGATATTGCAGGCGAACTGTACCGGAGGGCGCAGGAGCGGCGACTGGCTCGACTTTGCGGCTAACGCTGTTGGTGTAACGCTTGCAGCAGTTATCGGAATTGTGGCGGCAAGTCGTCGCGCCAGAGGCTGAACGGCCTTGTCCGCAGCGATGAGTTGTAGAAACGGCGGTCGCCGGTTACTTCGTCGGCTATGAAGTCCGGTTTGCTGAACGGTTCGTCTTCGCTTTGCAGTTCGACTTCGGCTATCACCAGTCCGTCGTTCTCTCCGTAAAACTCGTCTACCTCGAAAGTGTGCCGTCCGCTCTTGACAAGATAGCGTGTCTTGTCTATCAGTCCCGGTTCGCACAGCTGCAGCAGGTGTCGTGCTTCGTCTGGGGTGATTTCCTTTTCAAACTCGTAGCGTGTCGTTCCCGATGCGTCCGACGGTCCCTTGATTGTAAGGAACCCGCGGCCGTCGCGCAGGCGCACCCTTACGGTGCGTCCGCGTTCGCTGCAAATATAGCCTTGCGTTATGCGGCTGCTGGCATATGCCTGTTCCTTATACGGCCTGCCGTTCTTGTGAACAAGGAACTTGCGCTCTATTTCGAGTCCGCTCATACCGGTTTAGCTCAGTGATGCCGCAACGAGGAATACTAAGGCGAGTATGATAAGCGCCACGAATATCCATGTTATGACTTTCTTTGCCTGTTTTTCCTGATTTGCCTCGCGCCGTGCTTGGCGCATTTTGTTTTTCTGACTCATATCCGTTTGTATTTAAGTTAAGGTTATTGTTTGTTATGTGTGATTAGGTAACGCGGAGGTTGTGCCCATGGTTTGCACCTTTCAGACAGGCAAATCCTCCGGTCGTATTCAGTATTATTCTTCATCGTTGACAGGGAACTCCATCAGGTAAGCCTTGATGAAATCGTCGATTTTCCCGTCCATTACACCGTCCACGTCAGTTGTCTGGAAGTTAGTCCTGTGGTCTTTCACACGCCGGTCGTCGAAGACGTAACTGCGTATCTGGCTGCCCCATTCTATCTTCTTCTTGCCTGCCTCTATCTTGGCCTGCGCTTCAAGGCGTTTCTTCATCGCACGGTCGTAGAGTTGTGACTTCAGAAGTCGCATGGCGTTGTTGCGGTTTTCAAGCTGTTTACGGCTTTCTGTGTTCTCTATGAGGATTTCCTCTTCCTCGCCGGTGTCGGGGTCTACGTACTGGTAACGCAGGCGGACGCCGGTTTCCACCTTGTTGACGTTCTGTCCGCCGGCTCCTCCAGAGCGGAACAGGTCCCAGCTTACTTTCGACGGGTCGACGTAGACTTCGATAGTGTCGTCTACCAACGGACTTACGAACACGCTGGCGAAGCTCGTCATGCGCTTGCCTTGCGCGTTGAAAGGCGATACACGCACGAGACGGTGTACGCCGTTCTCGCTCTTCAGGTAGCCGTAGGCGTATTCGCCGCCTTCTATCTCCATGGTCACGCTCTTTATTCCGGCTTCGTCTCCCTCCTGCATGTTGCTTATCGTGACCTTGTGCCCGTGTGCCTCGGCCCAGCGCATGTACATTCGCATCAGCATCTGCGCCCAATCCTGGCTTTCTGTTCCTCCGGCACCGCTGTTTATCTTCATCACGCAGTCCATCGGGTCTTCCTTCTGGCGCAGCATGTTTTTCAGCTCAAGGTCTTCAATGGCTTTGATGGCTTTTTGGTAGTCTTCGTCAACCTCTTCTTCGGTCACCATCTTGTCGTGGTAGAAGTCGAAGGCCAGTTGCAGTTCGTCTGCAAGGGTGCGGACTTCCTTGTATCCGTCCACCCAGCGGCGTATGCCTTTCACCTTCTTCATCTGTTCCTGCGCCCTTTGTGGGTCATCCCAGAAGTCGGGAGCCTGCGTGCGCAGTTCTTCTTCCTCTAATTCGATTTTCTTTTTGTCTATGTCAAGATAGTGATTCAGCGCTTCGGCGCGCTCCATCACGTCTTTGAGTTGTTCGGCTGTTATCATTGTCTGTTAACTGTTATGCGTTTTCTTGTCGCCCGGTTGTCAGGCTTCGGCCACTTCTTCGTACATCTTTTCTATTTCAGCGGCGTAGTTCTTGTTGAGCACTTTGCGCCGTATCTTCAGCGTATTGGTAAGTTCTCCGCGCTCCATCGTGAAGTGGTGGGGCAGTAGGGTGAAGCGTTTTATCTTCTCGTAGCTGGCCAGTTGTTGCTGAAGCGTCTCCATGCGTTCGGCCATCATTTCGCGGATTTCATTGTTTTGGCATAGTTCCTCCCTGCTGCCGTACTCTATTCCGTGCTTCTTGGCGTATTCTTCGAGAAGGGTGTAGTCGGGAATTATCAATGCCGAAACAAACTTGCGCTGGTCTGCTATGACTGCTATCTGGTCGATATATTTGTCTACCAGCAGTTTTGACTCAATCATCTGCGGGGCAATGTATTTACCGTTCGAGGTCTTGAACAGGTCTTTTATCCTGTCTTTGAGGAACAATTCGCCGTTTTTCATGTATCCCGAGTCGCCCGTGCGGAAGTAGCCCTCCTCGTCGAAAGCCTCACGGTTGAGTGTTTCGCGCTTGTAATAGCCTTTTGTAATGGTAGGGCCTTTCAGCAGGATTTCATTGTTTTCGCCGAACTTTATGCTCAGTCCTTCGATTGGCCTGCCAACCGAACCTACCGTAAACGGTTCGTCCCGATGGTCGGCAGATACGGTTGCGAGGCTTTCGGTAAGCCCGTAACCCACAATCATGTTTATTCCTATTGAATGCACGAACTCTTCTATTTCGGCTGATACTGTCGCTCCTGCCGTCGGGAAAATGTTCGGGTGGTCGAGTCCCAGTTCGTTGCGTACTATCTTATAGAGCGTCCGGTGCAGCATGGCATATTTCATTCTGAGCGACAGCGGCGGCCGTTTGCCACGGCTTAGGTACTCTATGTTGTGCTTTCGGCCTATGGCCAACGCTTTTTTCAGCAATTTCTGTTGCGTAGGGGTGGAGCGGTCGATGCGGTCGGATACTTCTGCATACACCTTTTCCCAAAACCTCGGTACGGCACTCATGCATGTAGGATGGGTCTCCCTCATTGACTGCTGTATTTCCTTAGGGTCTGAGTTTATTACCACTTCTGCACCTTCGCTCAGGCAGAGGAAAAGCCAACCGCGCTCGAATATGTGCGTGATTGGCAGGAAGTTCATAATCCTGTCGTTCTCCCTCACAGGCACAATCTTGTCGTTAGCCTCGAGTGCGGCGTGGTATTGTCCGTATGTCAGCATCACGCCCTTGCTGTTTCCCGTGGTGCCGCTGGTGTAAAGTATGTTGCAAAGGTCGTCGTCGTTGGCCTCGCCGTACAGCTTCTCGACTTCTGACTGCCGCGGACTGTTCTCGCCGAGCGTGAGGAACGTGTCGAAATACATCGACGACTTGTCGGTCGGGTTAATCTTCACGCGGTTGTCGTAGATGATGATGCGTTCGAGCGAATGGCAGTGCGAGAACACTCTCTGTGCCTTGTCGTACTGGTCCTGCTCGCCCACGAAGAGTACACGTATTTGCGCATCGTCGATCATGTATTGTATCTGCTGTTCGCTGCTGGTGGCGTAGAACGGCACGGTTACGGCCCTGACGCCGAATGCTCCGAAGTCGGTGTATAGGTACTGTATGGCATTCTGGGAGAATACGCCGATGTTCTCCTGTACTTTCACTCCGATATTAAGCAGGGCATTTGACACATGCCGCACCTTGCGCGAGAAGTAGCGCCACGTGGCCGACTGCCAACGGGTGTCGCCAAAGTCGCGGTAGATTAGGGCACGACGCTTGCCATACTTCTTGGCTTGTTCGTGTATGAGTATTGACAGATGACACTTTGTCTGCATACGGCGTGTCGTTTTAGGGTGATACTTTTGCTTTCATGCAAAAATAATATAAATTATCGAAAAGCGCAAGATTATCGGTGAATAATTTTGCGCCCGACGTTTCCGCCGCCACAGTGTGCCGTTTTACCGTATGGAAGCAGCGTAGTTAAGCATAAGCGGCGCGTATGAAAACAAGTGAGCCAAAGCGCATGTAGTTGCATTCATGCGTTTTGGCACATTTTGTGTTTGGAAAATGTTCGGGCGTTCATCTGAGCTTACGGTTTCAAGTGCGTCGGATGCTCTTTTGTCCGTGCCACCTTTCTTACTATGAGTATGCTGGCTTCGTAAAGTAAGTATAGCGGAAGCGACACGAGCGCAAGGCTCAACACGTCTTGTCCGGGAGTGATGATTGCGGCTACGGTCAGTATTGCAAGGAATGCGTGTTTGCGGTATTTGGCCAACATTACAGAGTCTACCACACCCATCTTGCCCAATATGAACGACACCACCGGCAGTTGGAACACAACTCCCATCAGCAGCGTCAGCGTAACGAATGTAGACACATAGCTGTCGAGCGTGATGGTACTCTCGACACGCTCCGAAACTTGGTATGTGCCGAGGAAGCGGAACGATATGGGAAACAGCAGGAAGTAGCTGACCAACACGCCGACAACGAACAGGACATAAACCGCTACAATGGCTTTTGCCGAATACTTCCGCTCGTTGTCAAATAAGGCGGGCGAAACGAAGCGGAACAGCTCGTACAGAATGTAGGGCGAGGCGGCCAGCAGACCGAGGTAGACAGAGGTCGTGAGGTGGGTCATGAACTGGCTGGTCAAGTCGGTAGCTATCAGCTTTACGTGGAACTTTGGAAAGCTGAAGCCGGTCATGCCTAAGGCGCGCGCCATGCGCTCGAACGCCGAATAGGTGACGAAATCCCACTCGCTCGGTGCGAGCAGCATGCGCCATGTCGCGTCCTTGAAACAGAACACTGCGACGGATACAATGCCGCTCACTCCGAGTATACGGAACAACACCCGGCGGAACACTTCAAGATGACCGCCGAACGTCATCAAATCGTCACTGCCGGCCTTGCGCCCCATGCTCCTCCTTGTTGTCGTCTTTCTTAGCGTCAGCCGTGCCGCCGTCTTTACGGCGTCCGTCATCGTCGGCGTCGTTGACCGAAGCCTCGACGTCGTTGACGCCTTTCTTAAACTCTTTAACTCCCTGGCCGAGTCCCCTCATCATTTCCGGCAGCTTCTTGCCGCCAAACAGCAGCAAGGCTATGCCTCCTATCAAGAGAAGCTCCGTAGTGCCTATGAAAAGAAACTGTACCATCATTATTGTTGTTGTAAAACCAAATAAATATCACACGTGTCGAAGTTTATCTCCCAATGGCCATCATCTATGCTCTCCCATTGGTACTTGTCGGCCATGCGGTTCCACCACGCCTGAAACTTCGTGCCAGTTTCGCCCATGTCCTTAACCAACTTCTCATACAACTCCTCGTTGTCGGCCGTAACAATCTTGGCCAGTTCGTTGAGACCGTTGCGGCGCTCAAACAACGCCTGAATCTCGTCTCTCTCTTCGGGCGTAACCTGCCCAATCGTTTTCTTCACCATTTTTCTTTTACGTCAAAGGGGTCTAAATAATCTATTTCCTTAATCTCTACCCTGTCGGGCATGAACGTGCCGTGCGTCCTTATTTTCGTCAGCAACCCGCACGCGGCGTTGCGTTCGATGTGGGCCATGACGCACTGCTCGTGCGACGGCGTGTTAACTTCGAGCGTCGTCTTGCGGTTGAGCCATACGCAGCGGCGGCACTGGTAAGCGTCGCAGCGGCGGCACAGCGGGGCGTGGTCGAGCCTGTAGAGCTGCGCGTTCTTTATGTCAAGTCCGCCGTCGAGACTGCCCACGGCGTAGCCGTCGGCGCAGAGATAGAACGCCGGGCATACGTAGAAGTGTCCGTCGGGCGCAAGCGTAACCGTAGTGTCGCCGGCTCCGCAGTTGTTCATCTTGTCGAGCATCATGCGGTCGGTCAGTATGTTGAGCTGAGGAGTCTTGCCCTCGGTGTACATCCGCTCAACGTCCTCGGACAATTCGTCCAAAGCCTGCCCGTACTTTTTGAAGTCGTCGTCGGTGAACGTATTTACGTCCGTCAATACGATGTTCAGCCTGCCGGCGTTTTCAAGCATTGAAGTGATTGCGCCGCGTCCGGCAAACATTTCTTCCTTAGTCAGCCTTAGCACGTAGGCCGTGCCATCGCGTCCGGTTACTCCGCCAGCCTCGGCAAGGCCGTTGATTACCACCACATCGGCTTCTTCGGCCATGCTTGCCGGCTTAATCTTGCTGTGGTCGGTCGATTCAATCACTTTTCCGTACTCTTCGGGCAGCTCGTAGTCGGGATAGACGAACTGAATGTTCAGGTTTTCCTTCATTCCGTAGAGTATGCCTGCCTTAAGCGTATCCAACGGCATCAGCCTGCGTTCCTTGCGTTCGTTTACGTAATGGCAGAACGACACTGACGTATCGTCAAGCAAAATAACAAGGTACTGTATCATAAGGTCAACATTTAGCAGGATTAAACTTCGGTTTGTTTGTCTCGTACTCATCACGAGTTTCTTCAAGCTCCAACTTCCTGAACAGTTTGTTCCAGTAATAGTTGTTGGCCCTCACCCTTGCCTTGTGCATCAGGCAGATGGCCGTAGAACGTTGGTAAACGGTAGGAGTGTCGGCGGCGTCGTAGTTCTCGCCCT
Organism: Prevotella sp. CAG:1058; assembly: GCA_000433175.1. Lineage (GTDB taxonomy): Bacteria > Bacteroidota > Bacteroidia > Bacteroidales > Bacteroidaceae > Prevotella. Next base: position 2,140 of record HF986685.1, on the reverse strand, counting down.
GACACCAGGCGCAGCCTTCGGCCACTTCGCAATCAATACACTTTTGCGGCGACTGCGTGCAGCGGTCGAGCGTAAGGAACGGGCGCAGCTTGTTTTTGTCTATGCCGTCACGTATGTTGCCTATTATCCACGCCTTCTTCTCGCGCAGGGAATATTGAGCGAAGCGCGTGCAGGGATAGAAATTGCCCTCGGCGTCAACGGCGAGCATCCTGCCCGCGCCGCACCAATTCTGGTTCTGCGTCACGCAGTCGAGCGGCTTGCCCAGATGTTCCGAGAAGAAAGAGCAGGCATAGTCGCGGTAATATCCGCCGTCGATTATCGCGTCGGCAAGCTGCATCAGCTGGTCCTCAAACAGCAGATCGTCATTCTTCTTCCATACGTCCTCGAATACGCAGTTGATATTCACCTCATGTATGCCGAGGCTGTATAGGTGGAGTACACTCTCCTTAATATAAGGTATATCGGCGCTGCTTATCGTAACCTTCGTGCCTGCGCCCGGAAACTGTTCAAGCCAAAGTGGAATGTTGCGCACTACATCGGCGTAAGAACCGCGCCCGTCGCCTTTATACACACGGTTAAGGTCATGCTTCTTCTCCGTTCCGTCGATGGTTATGCCGATGGAGAGGTGCTCGCGGTTCTTCTTGATAAACCGCTGCACCTTGTCCGTGTGGTAGTTTATACCGTTCGTAGAAAAAGAGAACCGGTAAGAGTTGAACCAGTGGTGGCTCCTGCGGAACATTTCAACCTTAAGGTAATCGCAAATCTTATCAATCAAGTCTATTTCCAGAAAGGGTTCTCCGCCGATAAAGTCCCATACGACGCTTTCTTCTCTCATGTTCTCCTCATGGTCGAGGATGTAGTCAATGGCATGTTTTGCCACTTCCCAAGGCATTCTCTCCTTCGAATTCTTACCTACTAAGTAGCAATACTTACAGGCAAGCTGGCAATCCTTTGTGACGATGAAAGTTATGTTCTTGGCAATACCGTCCTGCCAAATGCCATTGTTCTCTCTTATTGTTTCCATTTTTTTTCTTCAGCCATTAATAACCACTGCTTGAAGAACATCCGCGATAACAGGTATTTGCACAACCACTTCTACATCCTCCTTTACAATTTTCTGTACAAAGTGTTTTACAACCTAACTGGCATGTTGTATTACATCCTAAATAACAGCCACCCGTACACGAACTATCACAGGTACCATTACAAACAGTATCACATCCATAAGCACAACCAACATAACAACTCATAGGTGTTTTCCCCTCAACTTTTTGAATATGCAATGCACCAAGAATTACTCCACATAAAATTGGCAGCACTTTTTTTGCAGATTTCTTAAAAAAATCTCTTCTTGAAAATATATCGTCTTTCATATTATTTTGTAATTATTTTGTTTTACCATGAATAATGGCTTGACACAATACAAGTCAAGCCATTATTTTTACCTTGAAGATCCGGAACAGGTTTTATAACAAGTCCCGAAGCAATTCGTTTTACAATCTCCTTTACAAGTTCCGTAACAGGTGTTTCCACATCCACCTCCACAACCAGTGCATGAATCCGTACATCTGCCAGAGCAAGAATTATAACACGAATAATCACATCCCATTGGGTTCTTCTCGGCTGCTTGTGACAACAGAGGAGAGCTTGCCAATACTACGGCACCGAGAATAGGCAACACGCCCTTAGCCGCTTTTCTGAAGAAATCCCTACGTGACTGGAGTTCTTGTTTTTTCATTTTCTCATTCTCCATAATACTTATTTAATTTAAGAACGTTAGCCTTGCAGAACTCCCGGAATAGGCTTATAGATTAGTTGGGATAAGATACTAAAAAAAGACGTGGGAGTCTCTACTTCTCGCTTATCCCGACTTTCAGGCTCTCGCATTGCCTCTCTCTCAGGATAAGCAACGCAGTTAGCCCACGCCGTGATATATTATAATTAAGGTATGGGACAGAATCTGCCCCATACAGATATAATAATCCCACGTGGACGTTCCCGTTGCCGCACCTTCTGAGAGAGTCCAAATTTGCGAGATTTGAAAGTCAGAAGATAACGTCCGTAAACGTCCTTTACCAGTAAATAACCCACAAGCCCTTACAAAGTGGAAAAGCCACGCGACTTTGACCCTTTTGGCCAA
>HF986684.1 GCA_000433175.1 Prevotella sp. CAG:1058 | reverse complement strand
GTTAAAACGGTGTAAAGTATTTCTGTATTAAGTCAGGCCGTTTTGCATGCGGCGTTAACCTGAATTTCACCTGAATTTCGGCTGCCTGATGTTAAACAATCTGTCTTTTATTTCTGATAATCAGATTTTTGCATTATCTTTGCATATTATTTAGTTCACTGGCAGTAAAGTTAACGGATGACGGGCTGGTATGCAGGGGTATTGAGAACCGTTCCTGCTTGTTTATGTGTATAAGTCCGTTTGTCTGAAAACATAACCAGGCTGCTGATAATATAAATTTACTGAAATGGTTGAACCTCTTTTGGGCAAGTCGCTTGCCGAGTTGAAGGAAGTGGCTAAGTCGCTGGGCATGCCTGCTTTTGCCGGCGGGCAGATGGCCAAGTGGCTTTATGTGAAGCATGTTATGGACATAGACGGCATGACCGACATTTCTAAGGGCAACCGCGAGCTGTTGAAAGAGCGTTACGCAATAGGGTGCATGCCCCCTGCCGAGAGCCAACGGTCTGTAGACGGGACTGTGAAGTACCTGTTCCCTACGTCGTCGGGCAAGTTCGTTGAGACGGTCTACATTCCCGACAACGACCGCGCCACGCTTTGCGTGTCGTCGCAGGTGGGGTGCAAGATGAACTGCCTGTTCTGCCAGACCGGTAAGCAGGGATTCGAGGGCAACCTGACAACGGCAGACATACTCAACCAGATATACTCGCTGCCCGAGCGCGATAAGCTGACTAACATCGTGTTCATGGGCCAGGGCGAGCCTATGGACAATCTTGACAATGTTCTAAGGGCTACCGAGGCACTCACAGCCGCCTGGGGTTACGCATGGAGCCCCAAGCGCATAACTGTAAGCAGCGTAGGCATAAAGAACAAGCTGAAGCGTTTTATCGAGGAAAGCGAGTGCCATGTAGCCATAAGCCTGCATTCGCCCATACATGAGCAGCGCGCGATGCTGATGCCGGCGGAGAAAGCCATGCCCATTGCAGACGTTGTCGAGATGCTCCGCAATTATGACTTCAGCCACCAACGCCGCCTGTCGTTCGAGTATATAGTCTTCGGCGGAGTGAACGACTCGCCGATGCACGCGCGTGAGATAATCAAGCTGCTGAAGGGACTCGACTGCCGCATAAACCTTATTCGGTTTCACCAGATACCGGGTGTTGACCTGCATGGAGCCGACGACTCACGCATGGAAGCATTCCGCGACTATCTGACAGGACATGGCGTGTTTACTACGATTAGGGCCAGCCGCGGGCAAGACATTTATGCAGCTTGCGGACTGTTGAGCACGGCAAGGAAGGATGCCGCCGGCGAGTGATGAGGCACGTGCTGGTCTGGCTTGCGCTCGTCGCCGTTGTGACTTTGTCATGCGAGGGGCAGGGCTCGTTGCTGCCAAGCAGCGGCGGACGGCCTTACGAGGTCCTTCTGCTTGCTGCGTCGGGTGATGGCCGTGGTGTCGTAGCCGTGGACAGCATACTGTCGCAAGACGTGTCAGGACTGCCGCAGAAAGAGCCGATGTTTGATGTCTCTGTTACTGACAGCGTACGTTTCAACCAAATTGCCAGACTGGCGCGTAGCATTGTCATAGTAAACGTTAATCCGCGCTTGTTTACGCGGACGATGATCAGATATGAAAGGAACGTGTGGGCCAAGCCACAGATAGTGGTTTATCTTAACGCCGCGTCAGATTCAGCCCTTGTGGCTGACATGCCGCGCATGGGTAAACATTTGACCGAACTGCTCGTACGTTCTGAAATAAGCGGCGGAATAGCGCGTATAGGCCTTAACGCCAAGGCTTCGGGCGTGGTCGGTGAAATGTTCGGCTATGACATAAAGATACCTGCCGGCATGAAGTCGGGCAAGCGTGGGCGCGGTTTCGTCTGGTTTTCTGACAATGCGCCGGATGGTATGAGTAACATCTGCATTTATTCATACGCCGGCGACAGCCTCGACCCTGTCAGGACTTTGCATGTGCGCGACAGCGTCATGAAGGTTAACATTCCCGGCGAACGTGCCGGAATGTATATGCAGACGGACATTGAAACCGTATCGAGCGGCATGGTTGCCGTGAAAGGGCGCCGCATGATGGTCTGCCGCGGACTCTGGTCGATGAAGGGCGACGCCATGGGCGGTCCGTTTGTGTCGCACTCGGTTGTCGATTCGGCCAGCCGCAGGATTGTAGTGGCAGAGGCGTTCGTATATGCGCCAGGCATGAAGAAACGCAACCTGTTAAGGCAGGTGGAGGCGGCACTGTACACAATGAAGAAAGTAAAGAAGTAGAATGATGGTGGAGGACGGCATGGCCCTCTCACGGCCTTGCAGGGCACTAGCCTTTAGATGCTCCGCCACATTAAATTAATAATATAAAGATATGGAAAACAGGAAAATACGCGTTGCCATAACGCACGGTGACACAAATGGCATAGGATATGAGGTTATTTTCAAGACTTTCTCAGAACCGGCTATGCTTGAGCTGTGCACCCCGATAATCTACGGTTCGCCGAAGGTGGCAGCTTATCATCGTAATGCGCTCGGTATTCAGGCAAACTTTACTATTATCAATTCGGCTGATGATGCACATAGCGGCAAGCTTAACCTTCTGCCTACGTTTGACGAGGAGGTCAAGGTTGAACTCGGCAGTCCGTCGAAGGAGGCCGGCATGGCGTCGTTCAAGGCTCTTGAGCGTGCGGTTGAGGATTATAAGAGTGGACTTCTGGACGTGCTCGTCACCGCTCCTATAAACAAGAACAACATACAGGGCGACGGTTTCAACTTCTGCGGGCATACGGAGTATCTTGAAGAGCGTGTCGGTGGAGGCAAGTCGTTGATGATTCTACTAAACGATATCATGCGTGTCGCGCTGGTGACTACGCATCTGCCCATTGCAGATGTGGCCAAGACGGTAACGAAAGAACTTATCGTCGAGAAGGCAACCATCTTCAACATGTCATTGAAGCGCGATTTCCGCATATCCAATCCGCGTATAGCCGTACTTGCTCTTAATCCTCATGCCGGTGACGGCGGCCTGCTTGGGACTGAAGAAAATAATATCATAATACCTGCCATCAAGGAACTCTCAGACAACGGTGTTTATGCCTTTGGCCCGTATGCAGCCGACGGTTTCTTCGCACACGGCGGTTACGAGTCGTTCGACGGTGTGTTGGCAATGTATCACGACCAGGGCCTGGCGCCGTTCAAGGCTCTTGACAGGGGCGACGGGGTCAATTTTACGGCAGGCCTGCCTATTGTCCGCACTTCTCCAGACCATGGTACGGCTTATGAAATAGCTGGTAAAAACGTTGCCGACGAAAGCTCTTTGCGTCATGCAGTCTACGTAGCTATTGATGTATTCCGCAATAGGGCTGAGTATGACGAGCCGCTTGCCAATCCGTTGGAGAAATTGTATCACGAGAAGCGCGACGACAGCGAGAAGGTAAGGTTCAACATACCCAAGGCTAAGGAGAATAAGGAATAATCTTAATAATACATGTTTGGATTAAGAATTAAGGAAACCGTTAGCATGTGCAGTCTTGTCCGTGTGGATGTTTTTCTTGATTCTTAATTCTTTACAGAGTAAACAGTCGTAGTAGTGAAGAAGAAATATCAGAACCTGTTCTTCTTGTTCGGCATTGTCATGCTGGCCGTTATGTTGACACAGCTTGACTATCGGCAGGTTTGGGACGGATTAAAGAGTGCCGGATATTGGTTTTTTGCCGTTGTTGCCTTGTGGGCTTTTCTGTATATGTTCAATACGGCCACGTGGTATATCATCATTAAAAGTGGTTCTAATGAACCAACAAAAATTAATTTTTTCTGGCTTTACAAGATTACCGTATCCGGTTTTGCGTTGAATTATACGACTCCTTGCGGGCTTATGGGTGGCGAGCCGTACCGTGTTATGTCGTTGTCGCCAAAGATTGGGCCGGAGCGGGCATCGTCTTCGGTAATCCTTTATGCCATGACCCATATCTTCAGCCACTTCCTTTTTTGGATATTGTCGATTCTGATATATTTGCTTACCGAGCCTTTGAATTTCTTTATGGGCATCATTCTCACGTCGGCAGGAGCATTCTGCCTTTTAGGTGTATGGTTTTTCATCAAAGGTTACCGCAAAGGCATGGCTGTAAGACTTATGAATCTGCTCAAGCATATTCCAGGGGCGAAGAAGTGGGCAAGGGGCTTCGTCGAGCGGCATAAAGAACAACTTGACACTATCGACAGCCAGATTGCAGCCCTGCACAACCAGAACCGCAAGTCGTTTGTTTCAGCAGTGTTGCTCGAGTTGGCGTGCCGTTTCTGTTCGGCTTTTGAGATAATGTTCATACTTTTGGTGCTGACAGCCGATGTAAGTTTCGCCCAGTGTGTCTTAATATTTGCTTTCACCAGCCTGTTTGCCAACCTGCTGTTTTTCATTCCATTGCAGTTGGGAGGCCGTGAGGGAGGTTTTATTATGTCAACTGCGGGGTTGGCCCTGTCGGCAAGTGCAGGTATCTTTGTCGCTTTGATAGTCCGCATAAGGGAACTTATCTGGACTGCGATAGGCCTGTTACTGATAAATCTGGAAAAGAAGAATAAATGAATCGTTCTACTTGTTTTGTGTTCGACGATATGGAAATAATAAGAAGGATGCTCCCAAATCAGGGAGCATCCTTCTTATTTTATGCTTATTAAATTCAGTTCTTATTATTCTACAACAATAGGCTTGTACTTAGGTACGAGGGCCTTCATGATAACCCATGCCAGCAAATAGGCAACAGCACAGATGCAGAAGATTATCATATAGCCTGCCGGCTTGCCTTCAAAACCGAGGAATGTAAATGCTGTACCTGCGTTTTCAGCGTATGTGAAGAGTTCACCTGCGCCGAGGTTGATGAGCAGTGAGCCTATACCTCCGGCCATGGCACCGATACCAGTGATAGTTGCGATTGTTGATTTCGGGAACATGTCGCCGATGGTTGAGAACAAGTTTGCTGACCAAGCCTGGTGTCCTGCGCCGGCAAGACCTATTATTATTGCCGGGAACCATACAGAGCTGTTTCCTAACGGCTGGGCAAACAATGCGAACAATGGGAAGAATGCGAAGATAAGCATTGCGAGCATACGACCTGCATACGGGCCCATGCCTTTCTTCTCTACAAAGAGTTTGGGCAGGTAACCGCCGTAGATTGACAGCACTGTAACAATGAGGTAAAGCACGAAGATAAGCGCCATGCCCATGGTTGATGATGACTCGTAACCGAACTGGTCTGAGAAATAAGCCGGAGCCCAGAACAGATAGAACCACCAAACACCGTCTGTGAAGAATTTACCTACAACGAACGACCATGTCTGCTTGTATTTGAAGCACTGTATAAAAGGAATTGTCTTTTCTTCTTTTGCAGCTTCTGCAGGCTTGTTTTCTTCTTCCTCGTCCTGGTTGATGTAGATAAGCTCTGCATTGTTCACGTGTTTTGAGTTTTCTGGCTTTTCATAAAGGTGAGCCCAGAAGAACATCCATACGAAACCAATGGCACCGATGATGATGAAAGCCATCTCCCAACCGAAATGCTTTGCGAGGATAGGAATGGTCAACGGAGCTGCCAAAGCGCCGACAGATGCGCCTGAATTGAAGATTGACGTGGCGAAGGCACGGTCTTTTTTCGGGAAGTATTCAGCAGTAACCTTTATGGCTGCAGGGAAGTTCCCGGCTTCACCCAATGCCAGGATTGCACGGCATACGAGGAACAACCACACGCTAAGCGTAGCGATTGCGACAGCCATTGCGCTTCCAGCCTCAACTGCACGGAGGGCGGCGACAGAGTCGAGTCCTTCGATTTCCATTGTAACCCAGCCGCAACCGGCATGCAAACATGCGCCCAACGACCAGATGAAGATGGCCCAAAGATAACCTTTCTTTATGCCCATCCAGTCGACGAATTTACCTGCGAACAAGCAAGCTACCGCATAAAACACAGAGAAGAAACCGGTAATCATGCCGTAATGGGCATCATTCCAGTGGAACTCAGGTGCAATAAAGTCTTTCCACGTAAGCGAGAGAACCTGCCTGTCAAGGTAGTTCACCGTCGTAGCGCAGAAAAGCAACGCACAAATGACCCAACGGAAGTTGGTCATTTTAGTAGTTTGAATCGGATTCATTATTTGATAATTTGATTAATAGTATCTGTTTAAAAGTAAGTTTGCGCAAAGTTACTGTTTTTTCATTAAAAAAAACATACAAGCTCGTTAAAATAGCTTAATAACAAGATTGGAGCCAAGAAACGTATTTATTGTTTCTTGGCTCCTTTATCAGTTAGTCTTGGAAGTAGACCCGTTTTACACGGTTGCTGATGCTTGTCAGCACCTCGTAAGGTATTGTGCCCATTACGTCTGAAAGCACTGTGACGGGCAAATCGTCGCCGAATATTTCCACGGTGTCGCCTTCTTTGCAGTCTATGTCTGTTAGGTCGATCATTGCCACGTCCATGCAGATGTTGCCTACGTAAGGAGCCTTTTTGCCGTTTACCAGGCAATAGCAGCGGCCGCAGCCCAGCAAGCGGTTCAAGCCGTCGGCATATCCGATGGGTATTGCGCCAATCAGGCTGTCGCGTGTCAATTTGCCTTTCCTGCTGTAACCTACGGTTTCTTCTTTAGGCACGGCGTGTATCTGCAGTATGGTGGTCTTCAGTGTGCAAACGTTGTTTATCACTGAGTTGTCGCGGCTGTCTATTCCGTACAGTCCCAGTCCAAGGCGGCACATGTCGAGCTGGCGTTCGGGGAAGTGTTCGATGCCGGCAGAATTGTCCATGTGGCGTATTATCTTGTGGCTGAATGCCGATTGTAGCTTTTCGCTGCCCTTCTTGAACAGGGCAAACTGCCGTTCGGAGAAGTTGTCGAAGTCGTCGCTGTCGGAGCCGACGAAGTGTGAGAATACCGAACGCGGTATTATTGCGTTCTGCTGTTTCAGCCGTTTTATCAGCTCGTCCATGTCTGTTTGTGGATTGAATCCGAGGCGGTGCATGCCTGTGTCGAGCTTAATGTGTACGGGGTAGCCCGTTATGCCTTCCTTGCGTGCAGCCTTGACGAGGGCGTCGAGCAGGCGGAAGCTGTAGACTTCGGGTTCAAGGTCGTAGTCGAACATTGTCTTGAAAGCCGTCATTTCAGGGTTCATTATCATAATGTTCGACGTTATGCCGTTCTTCCTTAGCGTCACTCCCTCGTCTGCCACGGCTACTGCCAGGTAGTCAACGCGGTGGTCTTGCAATGTCTTTGCCACTTCTACGGCACCTGCTCCGTATGCGTCGGCCTTCACCATGCACACTATCTTCGTCGTCGGCTTCATGAACGAGCGGTAGTAATTGAGGTTCTTCACCACTGCACTGAGGTTAACCTCAAGTATTGTTTCGTGTACCTTCTGCTCTAAAAGCTCTGTCAGACGGTCGAAACTGAACTTGCGTGCGCCTTTAAGCAGTATCACTTCGTCGTGCAATGATGTGAATACGCTGTTGGCTATGAACTCGTGGCAGTCGGCAAAGAAATATTTTTCGGGTATGTCTATTACATCCGCATGGGCGCTTATTTCAGGTCCTATGCCGATAAATTTCTGTACACCGCGCTTTTTAGCCAAGTCTGACACCTCTTTATATAATGCCTCTCCGCTTTTTCCGCTTTGGTAGATGTCGCTCAGTATCAGGGTGCGCTTGCGTCCGGCATGGTCGGGTCGACGGCTCATGAAGTCGAGCGCGATGTCGAGCGAGTTGACGTCAGAGTTGTACGAGTCGTTCACAAGCGTGCATCCGTGCTGTCCCTGCTTTACTTCGAGGCGCATGGCCACAGGCTCTACGTTTGCCATGCGTGCCGCAACCTGCTCGGTTGTCAGTCCGAGATAAAGGGCTATTGCAGCGCAGACGATGGAGTTTGATATTGACGCTTCGTCGATGAACGGTAGCGTATAGCAGCCTTCCACGCCGTCGAATACATAGTTGACAGTGGTCGACAGGTTCTCCTTCACGACAGATTTCACAAACATCCTGGCAGCATTGTCTTTCGTCGACCATGCTATCCGTTGGCCTTTATAGTCGAGCTTTTCGACGCAACTTCTTACAATCTCGTCGTCCCAGGGGTACACTATGGCCTGTGTGTCATGGAAAAGTATGAGCTTCTCCGTGCATTTCTCTTCCAGGGATGCGAAGTTTTCCTGGTGTGCAGTGCCGAGGTTTGTCAGCACGCCTACCGTGGGCTGTATGATGTCGCGTAGCGCAGGCATTTCGTCTTTCTGGCTGATGCCGGCCTCGAACACTCCGACCTGGCTGTGTTCGTCCAACAGCCAGACAGAAAGCGGCACGCCTATCTGCGAGTTGTAGCTGCGCGGGCTGCGTGTCACTATCATCGACGGTGAGAGCAACTGGTACAGCCATTCCTTTACAACGGTCTTGCCGTTGCTGCCTGTTATGCCGACAATGGGTATGTCGAATTCGTCGCGGTGGCGTTCGGCAAGGCGTTGCAGTGCCTTCACGGAGTGTGGCACCTTCAGGAAGTTAGCGTCTGCGTATGCCGTGTCGTACTCGCCGGGGAGTTGTTCGACAACGAAGTTTCTTACTCCCCTGCGGTACAGGTCGGCGATGTATTTGTGACCGTCGTTGCGTTCGGAGCGTATCGCGAAAAACAATGTTTCTTCGGGGAAGCACACGCTGCGGCTGTCTGTCAGCAGCCAGCGTATGTTACCTTCGGCCGTGCCGTAGCGGCGCGCGCCTATCAGTGTGGTGACTTTTTCAATAGTGTAGGACATATAAAACCAACTATTTAAAGCAGTTAGGTATTGTCAAGGTGAAGCAAGGCCGTGCCTTGCTGCTCAAAATTCTTACCTTAAATTACTTTTCCAACTTTTCTAAAGTACAAAGTTCGGATATTTTTTTGAAAACTCCTTAACTTTTAACATTGTTTTATTCATAAATTCACGATGTTCGGCAGACTCTGGATGGAACGGCTTATGCCCCAGCGCCTCCTTCAGCGGCCGCCATTCCTCGACGAATCGTTTAGCCTCGTCGGAGAAATAAGCTTCTGAGAAGACTTCCCAAATGTATTCCACAGCCTGTGCCGAAGGGTGCAGCATGTCGGGAGCGTAAAAGCGGTAGTCGCGCAGTTCGTCGTTGACAATCTCGTATGCAGGGAAATAACTCGCCGTTCCGGGGCGTTCTTTTACCAGCTTGTCGGCGGCAAGCAGCAGCACCGCCTTAGACAGGGCGCTGCCGTGGTAGCCGTATTTGGCGTAGCGTATCGGGCTTACCGTCACTATTACCTTCACGTCACGGCGCCTTGCTGCGAGTATGTCGACGGCTTCGAGCAGGTAGCCGAAGCACTCGTCGACCGAAAGTTCGCGTTCGGTGAACAACCGTTGCGGGCGTTTGGCGCAGTTGTCTACGATTTCGCCCGTCTCGTTCAGTATGTACACATGGTTGGTGCCTAATGTGAACAAGGCCGTGCGCGGAGCTTCGCCGCACCGTCTTACCGTGTGCAGAATGCTCGCCGGATTGTACATCACGCCGTACGGGTTGACCGTTGCCCTGAATTTTTCTTCCTTGAACCTTTTGCCTATGTTGTCGGCGAAGCACGAGCCTACGAACAGCATTTCCTCGCAAGGCCCTATCTTAAAGTCCGGTGTGTCAATTGTTACTTTCGTTCTGAACTGCATTTCGTTACCGTTAAGTGTTTTCTGTATTGCAAATATACGTACTTTTGGTAAGAAACAGGCAGTGCGGCAGTGTTAATTCATAAAACAATCATTAACCTACCGGCAGGCTCGGGCATGATAGTGCTGGGATAATCTGCCGGCTAAACAGACTTCTTCATACAACCATTGGCCTGTTGTGGCAAATGGGAGTACCGACTGCCGGACATGCCTGCCGGCGGAATGTGTGTGCCGTGCCACCATAAAATTTATGCTTAATGTAACAGCTTGTATCCCAACAACTTGCAGACGTCTGCACACCGTGCTTGTAAAAGGTGGCTTTTTGCATTGCAAAAGGCCACCTTTTGCGTCCTGATATGTAACCTTTTACAGCCTGAAAGGCCACCTCTTGGTTCTGCATCCGTTTCAGCTTGTTTTCTTACATCTTTTCAGGTATTGGTTTGGTGTGTATTCTTCTGCATTCAGACCATGCCGCAGGCGGCTGTTTTAACAAATAGCCTGATGTCCGGCCACGTTTCTCACTTCTTTATTCTTAATTTTCAAATAAAACGATTAACTTTGCACGTACTATGAAAGAATATATCGTTTCGGCGCGAAAGTACCGCCCGATGTCGTTTGATACGGTAGTAGGGCAGGAGGCCTTGACCACCACGCTGAAGAACGCCGTCAAGAGCGGCAAGCTGGCTCATGCTTACCTGTTCTGCGGACCGCGCGGAGTCGGCAAGACAACCTGTGCGCGTATTTTCGCAAAAGCCATCAACTGCCAGCATCCTACGGAGGCTGGCGAGGCCTGCAACGAGTGCGAGAGTTGCAAGGCATTCAACGAAGGACGCTCTTACAACATATTCGAGCTTGACGCCGCCAGCAACAACTCGGTCGAGAACATCAAGGCGCTTATGGAGCAGACGCGCATACCGCCGCAGGTCGGCAAGTACAAGGTGTTCATCATCGACGAAGTGCACATGCTGTCGACGGCTGCGTTCAACGCATTCCTGAAAACGCTTGAGGAGCCGCCTTCGCATGTTGTCTTCATACTTGCCACGACAGAGAAGCACAAGATTCTGCCGACCATAATATCGCGTTGCCAGATTTACGATTTCGAGCGCATGACCGTGCCCAACATAGTTAAGCAGCTGAAGATGGTTGCTGAAAAGGAAGGCATAACTTACGAGGAGGAGGCGCTCAACGTAATAGCCGAGAAGGCTGACGGAGGTATGCGCGACGCCTTGTCCGTGTTTGACCAGGCAGCCAGCTTCTGCCAGGGCGACATCACGTACCAGAAGGTCATAGAAGACCTGAACGTGCTTGACGCCGACAACTATTTCAACATCATCGACCTTTGTCTGGCAAACAAGTCGGCAGACGTGATGGTGCTGCTTAACAATATAATAAACAAGGGCTTCGACGGCTCCCACCTTATAAGCGGGCTTGCCGTACACGTAAGGAACGTGCTCATGGCTAAGGACGAGCAGACCCTGCCTTTGCTCCAGACCAGTGAGCGCCAGGCGGCGCGTTACAAGGAGCAGGCAAGCCGTTGTCCGGCAAACTTCCTTTACAAGGCATTGAAGATAATGAACGACTGCGACATAAACTACCGCCAGAGCGGCAACAAGCGTCTGCTGGTGGAGCTTACGCTGATAGAAATATCGCAGATAACGCAGCCGGACGACGAAGGGGCGGCGTCGGGGCGCGGCCCTAAGAGACTGAAATCCCTGTTCAAAAGATTAAGGAGTTCTCAGCCGAAGAAGGAGGCTATGCAGGTGGCCGAGGCTGAGACCCGTATTGGCGTTGGCAAGGCGGTGCCGGTTAACACCGTTGATAGTAATATTGACGGGGCAAACGCCGGTGCCGGTGTCGGCGCATCTGTGGACGAACCGCATCCGTCCGAGGCGAAGCCTGTTGGCCTTAAAGGGCTGAAACTCGGTAAAATAGGTAAGACTTTTGAAAACCTGAAGCGTAAAAGCGAGGACCGTAATGATATCGGAATAACGGTTGACGAAGTAAAGGATACGGGCGACCGGAATGAGTTTACCGAAGAACAGCTGATGACGCAGTGGTTAGCCATGTGCAACCGCATGCCGCAGCAGATGACGGGCATTGCCTCAAGGCTGAAGAACATCGTTCCTTCAATAACCGAATTTCCCCATGTCGAGGTGGTTGTCGACAACCAGATACTCTTCGACGACATTGTTAAGATAAAGGGACGCATACGCAATACACTTGTACAGGCATTGAGAAACAGCGCCCTCAGTCTTGACGTCCGTCTGGCGCAGCCTGGAGAGGTAAAGCGCATTCTTACGAACCGCGAACGCTTTGACGAGTTGAAGGCTAACAACAAGGCGTTCGAGAAATTGAGCGAAATGCTCGGACTAGAGCTCAATTGACGGACAACCATTTTTAACAGTATTAATTTTTTTTGTTCGTTATTAAGATTTAATTTTGCGTCTTGTTCCGCAAAGGCGGGACATTTTAACCTAATTAAATCTTATGTACAAAACAGTTTTCAACAAGCGCGAGATTTTCAAGTTCAGGCACTTCAGCCGCAAGAACTACGCCTTGTTCACCTGTGTAGGCCGCGAGGTTCTCGTGTGCACGCTTAGCGTAGCCACGCTGACCTATGCCAAGGCCGACGGCGTAAGCGTACGCACCGACATGGTGGGTACGGGCATGGCCGACACGGTGCGCACGGTTGTGCTTGACGGGGTTGACGTGACAGCCTCGCGCGCGCCCCTGGCCGGTGGCCGGGTGCCGAGAATTGTAACTGTGCTGGGACGCGACGACATTGCCGCTGCGCCTGCACAAAGTGTTAACGACTTGCTCAAATACGCAGTTGGCGTTGATGTGCGCCAGCGTGGCCCTATCGGCGCGCAGACCGACATCAGCATTCGTGGGGGCACGAGCGAGCATATAGCGATACTGCTCGACGGAATTAACATCTGCGACCCCCAGACGGGACACAACTCGTTTGACCTGCCAGTAACTCTCGACGACATTCAGCGCATTGAGGTCATAGAAGGACCTGCCGGCCGCATTTACGGTACGTCGGCGCTCGTCGGGGCGATAAACATCGTTACGCGCAAGACCGTGGACAACGGAGGCAGCGTAAGCGCGGAGGGCGGTTCGTTCGGGTACGCGGCGGCGGAAGCCGGAGCCGGACTCAAGACGGGCAAATGGAGCAACCACATTAGTGGCGGATACATGCGCAGCGACGGTTGCAACCGCAGCCAGGCAGGCAGTCTCAATGCTGACTATGAAGGGGTGAAGGCCTTTTACCACGGCAATTACACCGACGACGGGCACACTGTATCGTGGCATGCGGGCATGAGCTTGAAAGGATGGGGCAGCAATACGTTTTACAGCACGTTGTCAGACGAGCAGTATGAGCACTCTTCTAAATTTTTTACGGCCGTTCAGGCCACGACGAACGTAGGCAGGTTCCACTTCCGTCCGTCCGTTTACTGGAACCGTTATCAGGACAGATTCGAGTTTTACCGAGGCGATGCCGACCGTTCTCCGTTCAAATACCACCGTACCGATGTTATAGGATTGAATCTTAACAGCTGGTTCGACTGGACGTTAGGACGCACGGCTTTCGGTGCGGAGGCACGCAACGAGGACATTATATCCACAACCTTGGGCGAACCGCTCAACTCTCATGTACACATCAGCGGTACCGGCCGTGACTACACGTTGGGCCTTAACCGTACAAATCTCAGCCTTTATCTTGAACACAATGTCACGCTTGGCGGTCTTTCACTGTCGGCCGGTTTCACGGCGGTCAGGAATACGTGGAGCGAAATGCCGTTCAAGCTGTATCCCGGATTTGACGCTAGTTACTCGATTACAGGCAGTCTGAAGGCGTATGCCTCGTTCAACACGTCCTTGCGTATGCCTTCGTTTACCGAGTTGTATTATTCGGTTGACGGTCACAAGGCCGACAAGCACCTGCGTCCGGAGGAGATGAGCGCGGTCGAGGTGGGTATGAAGTACGCCTCCGGCGGATTGAACGCTACGCTTTCTGTCTACCGTAACTGGGGCCGCAACATGATAGACTGGATTATGGACACTTCTTTGGGCGAAGATGCAGTGTGGACTTCGGTAAACCATACGAAGATAACTTCAACCGGTGTTGAAGCGTCTGTCGGACTTGATTTCTTCAGTCTGCTTCCAGCCCAGCGTGTGTTGCGTTCGCTGGATGTAGCTTACGCCTACATAGACCAGGACCAGCGCCGCGAGCCGGGTGTACAGTCGCTATACGCCCTTGAGTATCTTCGCCACAAGCTTGTCGCCGGGCTCGGACTGCGCTTGCTGCCGGGACTTGACCTTGACGTAAAATACCGTTATAAGTACCGCATGGGTTCATATACCGACACGCAGGGCGTCAACCGCGACTATAAGCCTTATTCGCTTGTGGACGCCCGGCTGACGTGGGCGAAACCGCGTTATAGCCTTTATGTTGAGGCCAACAACTTGTTTGATGCCGACTATGTTGACTACGGCAACGTGCCACAGCCTGGATTGTGGATTATTGCCGGAGCAAAATGGAAATTCAACTTTTGATTTGTTTTAAATAAACAAGCCGGCCCGAAGAAAGTCATTCTCACGACTGTTTTCGGGCCGGCTTATTTGTCTTTTATATTATTTCCCCGTCGGGCTTACACTTCCTTACCGTTCAAGAACGTTCTGCATATTATTGGTGATGTGTAGGCGTAGGGTATGTAGTCTATTGACGGTATCGGTTCCGTTATGAAGAAGTTTGCCGTTTTACCGATGGTTATCGAACCGTATTCGTTGCTCTGTCCCATGGCGTATGCGGCGTTGAGTGTAGCGGCATTGATAGCTTCAGCCGGCAGCAGACGCATCTTTATGCAGGCAAGCGAAACCACAAACTTCATGTCGCCAGACGGTGTCGACCCCGGGTTGTAGTCGCTTGCGACGGCCACACCGAGTCCGGCGTCAATCATCTTGCGTGCCGGTGCGTAAGGCATGTTGAGGAAGAACGACGTGCCCGGAAGTACGGTCGGCATGGTGTTGCTGTCTTTCAGGATGTCGAACTCTGTCTCAGGCATGTTCTCGAGGTGGTCGACCGAAAGCGCGCCATGCTTTACTGCGACGGGCAGACCGCCTGTTGCGGCAAGCTCGTCGACGTGTATTTTGGGCTTCATGCCATACTTTGCGGCAGCGTCAAGTATGCGGTCGGTATCTTCAGGGGTGAAGAACCCTTCGTCACAGAATACGTCGACATAATCTGCCAGCCCCTCACGGCCGGCTTCTGGTATCATTTCGTTTACCACCGTGTTAACGTATTCGTCATGGCTGAAGCTGCGTCCTACTGCATGCGCTCCAAGGAATGTAGACACGACGTGCATCGGTGTGTCCTCCTTGATTCTGCGGATAACGCGCAGCATCTTCATTTCGTCTGCCGTGTTAAGTCCGTATCCGCTCTTGATTTCAACACAACCTGTGCCTTTTTGCATTATCTCTTCTGCGCGGTGCATGGCCTGGCGGTACAGCTCGTCTTCGCTCAAGGTGTGAAGCAAGTCGGCCGAGTTGAGTATGCCGCCGCCTCGCCGGGCTATTTCGGCATAGCTCAGTCCCATGATTTTGTCGACAAACTCGCCCTCGCGGCTGCCGGCGTAGACTATGTGCGTATGCGGGTCGCACCATGAAGGCAATACCGTTCCTCCCTGTGCGTTGACTTCACAGTCTGCCGACAATCCTTCTGCCGGCATGTCGTCCATACTGCCGAAAGCCGATATTTTACCGTTTTCCACGAGAAGCCAGGCGTTGTCTATTTGGCCGAGGCTTTTCATCTCTTCGCCACGGAGACGAATCTTGCCGGCATTTTCTATGCCGGCAAGGATTCCTATGTTACTGACAAGCAGGCGCATTGTTTTCAAGGAAGTCAATAGAGTGTTTGATATGCGGGTACATTACTTCGTCGTTGACGATGAAGGGAACAGCCTCGCGGTAAGCCTTGTACACATTCTCGATGATTGGCGACGACTTGAGCGGGCGGCGGAATTCGAGTGCCTGGGCGGCGTTGAACAATTCGATTGCAAGCACACGCTCCGTGTTGAGTACTACCTTGTACAGTTTTATTGCTGCATTGGCACCCATGCTGACATGGTCTTCCTGTCCCTGGCTTGACGGTATGCTGTCTACTGAAGACGGAGTGCTGAGACTCTTGTTGAGGCTGACTACCGAAGCTGCGGTGTATTGTGTTATCATGAAACCGCTGTTTACTCCAGGATTTGCAACAAGGAAGCTTGGCAGTCCGCGTGTTCCGGAAACGAGTTTGTATATACGGCGCTCCGAAATGTTTGCAAGCTCGCATGCGGCGATGGCAAGGAAGTCCATAGGTTGTGCTATCGGCTCGCCGTGGAAGTTTCCAGCAGAGATTATGATGTCGTCGTCCGGGCATACGGTCGGGTTGTCGGTAGCAGAGTTTATTTCAGTGTCAATAACCGAATAAACGTAGTTCCATGTATCTTTGAATGTTCCGTGAACCTGTGGAATGCAGCGGAACGAGTACGGATCCTGGACGTAATCTTTCGGTTTTGATACGATTTCGCTGCCTTCAAGCAGTTTGCGCATGCGTGCGGCAGTTTCAATCTGGCCCTTATGTGGGCGAACCTGGTGCACGGCGTCGGTGAACGGCTCGACAAGTCCGCAATAAGCGTCAAGCGACATGGCTGAGATAGTGTCTGCCCAGTCGCCCAGTCGTTTGCTCTTCAGCAACGCCCATACAGCAAATGCACTCATGTTCTGCGTACCGTTAAGTAGTGCGAGTCCTTCCTTTGAAGCAAGGCGGATGGGTTCCCAACCGTTCAAGTTCAGTACTTCGGCTCCTGTCATGACCTTTCCCTGGTACTCAACGTCGCCAAGTCCTACTAGAGGCAGGCACAAGTGTGCCAACGGTACAAGGTCGCCAGACGCTCCGAGTGAGCCCTGCATGTAAACAACCGGATAAACGCCGTTGTTGAAGAAGTCGATAAGGCGTTCAACTGTTTCGAGCTGACAGCCTGAGTATCCGTAGCTGAGTGATTGTATCTTAAGCAGAAGCATTATCTTGACAATCTCGTTCGGCACGCGGTCGCCGGTGCCGCAGGCGTGTGACATCATCAGGTTTATTTGCAGTTGTGCCAGATGGTCTTTGCCTATTGACACGTTGCAAAGGGAGCCGAATCCCGTGGTTACGCCATAGATAGGAACTTTTGTTTCAGCTATTTTTTTGTCAAGATACTCGCGGCAGCGCACAATTCGGTTGCGGGCGTCGTCGCTCAATTCAAGCTTATAGCCGTTCTTTATTATTTCACCGATGCGTTCAATTGTAAGATGTTCGGCTGATATATGGTGAATCATATTATTTTATTTAATGGTTAAGAATAAAAATGTTTATTGAATATGCTGTTTACAGCAAAAGTTAAGAAGATATGCGACTTGAGTATTGCTTTCATGCGTAGCCAACCCATATTGTCATATCTTCTTAACTTCCGGTGCTTTTATTAATAGATTCCGTCTATCACGCTGTCGTCAACGAGGTTTGGCATTGTGACTTTCAGTTCCGGAGTGCGTTCCATTTCGCGTATGATGCTGTGCATTGAGCCTTCGTTACGTGCCCAGCTGCGTCGTGCTATGCCGTTGTTTACGTCCCAGAATAGCATTTCGCGTATGTGGCGTGCGCTGTCCTCGCTTCCGTCTATTACCATGCCGAAGCCTCCGTTGATTACTTCGCCCCAGCCGACTCCGCCTCCGTTGTGCAGTGATACCCATGTGGCGCCGCGGAACGAGTCACCTATTACGTTCTGTACCGCCATGTCGGCGCAGAACTGTGAGCCGTCGTATATGTTGCTTGTCTCACGGAACGGAGAGTCTGTGCCTGACACGTCGTGGTGGTCGCGGCCTAGTACTACCGGACGGCTTATCTCGCCGCTCTTGATAGCTTCGTTGAATGCAGCGGCTATCTTGGCGCGTCCCTCTGCGTCGGCGTAAAGTATGCGTGCCTGCGAACCTACTACGAGGTGGTTTGGTCCGGCTTCTTTTATCCAATGGATGTTGTCGTCCATCTGGCCTTGTATCTCTTCAGGAGCGGTCTTCTTTATTTCCTCGAGCACTTCGGCTGCTATGCGGTCGGTCGTCTCCAGGTCTTTCGGGTCGCCCGAAGTACATACCCAGCGGAACGGACCGAAGCCGTAGTCGAAGAACATCGGGCCCATGATGTCCTGTACGTATGACGGGTAACGGAACTTGCCGTCGGCACCCATGATGTCTGCTCCTGCGCGTTCAGACTGGAGCAGGAAGGCGTTGCCGTAGTCGAAGAAGTACATTCCGCGTTCGGTCAGCTTGTTGATAGCTGCCACCTGGCGGCGCAACGATGCCTGTACGCGCTCGCGGAACTCGGCGGGATTCTCGGCCATCATCTTCTTTGATTCCTCGAGCGACATGCCTACTGGATAGTATCCGCCCGCCCACGGGTTGTGCAGAGATGTCTGGTCGCTGCCCAAGTCAACCTTTATGCCTTCGTCGGCGAGGCGTTCCCAAAGGTCGACAACGTTGCCCACGTAAGCCATTGACACGGTCTTTTTCTCTTCAACCGCCTTGCGCACTGACGGTATCAGTTCGTCAAGGTTGGTGTGAAGCTCGTCAACCCAGCCTTGGTCGTAACGCTTCTGTGCAGCCAGCGGATTGATTTCAGCAACCACGCTTACCACTCCGGCTATGTTGCCTGCCTTAGGCTGTGCGCCCGACATGCCGCCGAGGCCTGATGATACGAACAGCATTCCGTGTATGTCGTTGCGCTCCTTTTCCTTCTTCAGCTGCATGCGTGCGGCGTTGAGCACGGTTATCGTTGTGCCGTGAACGATGCCCTGCGGGCCTATGTACATGTATGAGCCTGCGGTCATCTGTCCGTACTGGCTCACTCCGAGTGCGTTCATGCGCTCCCAGTCGTCAGGCTTTGAGTAGTTGGGTATCACCATACCGTTTGTTACTACTACTCTCGGCGCGTTCTTGTGCGACGGGAAGAGTCCGAGCGGATGGCCGGAATACATCACGAGCGTCTGCTCGTCGGTCATTTCGCTCAGGTATTTCATAGCCAGGCGGTACTGTGCCCAGTTCTGGAATATGGCTCCGTTGCCTCCGTAGATTATAAGTTCGTGCGGATGCTGTGCCACGGCCGGGTTCAGGTTGTTCTGAATCATCAGCATGATGGCGGCAGCCTGGAGCGACTTGTGCGGATATTCGTCAATCGGACGGGCGTACATCTCGTAGCGTGGACGGAAGCGGTACATGTAGATACGGCCGTATTTTTCAAGCTCTTCGGCAAATTCGGGTGCCAGCGTAGCGTGGAACTTCTTGGGGAAATACCTCAAGGCGTTGCGCAGCGCTAGCTTCTTTTCCTCTTTAGTCAATATGTCCTTGCGCTTCGGCGCATGGTTTATTTCGGTGTCGTAAGGCATCGGTTCGGGCAATACGTCGGGTATGCCTGCGCGTATTTCCTCTGCAAACTGCTCTTTGGTCATCATCATATTTATTTTTTTATAGTATTTTCAACGATTGTCATAATCTCGCGTTCGGCGGCGTCGGCATCTTTCATCAGCTTCTCGGCTTCAGCCACAAGTCCGTCGGCCACGGCCTTGTCTTTCAGTGAAGACGCGTTGATCTTAACGTTCAGTCCTGCGCCAAGCACAGCCGCGCGTGCAGCCAGTGCGCCCACGCCGGCGTCAGACACGCTGTTGGGGTTGCCCGTTTCGGCCATTGCCTTGCATATCTCGAATGCCTTGAACGACGTCTTCATTGTTTCAAGCGGCACCTGTGCGGCAAACAGGGTGGCACTCTGTATTGCTTCAGAGCGCAGGCGCTTGTCTTCCTCTGTGTTCTTGGGCATGCCGAATGCCGCCATAATGCGGTTGAAGGCTTCGGTGTCTTCGTCTACAAGGTGTAGCAGTTCGGTTTCGAGCTCCAGTCCGCGGTCGGCCCACTGGCTGAACTCGTCCCAGCGGTCGTCCCATCCCGGTTTGTGGGCTGACAGGTTGGCCACCATCGTGCCCAGTGCTGCGCCCAGTGCGCCCATGTATGCGGCTACCGAACCTCCGCCCGGAGCGGGTGATTCGCGCAGTGTCTCGTCGGCAAAGCCTCTTACGGTCAGTGCCGTCAGCTTGTCGTTATTGTTGTTGTCTGCGTCGAGAAGATATTCTATCACCTTCTCTTCAGGTACGAACGGGCGCAGGTCGTCGAGCCCCATCGACTTTATTGCAATGTTAAGTATGTCTTCCTTGGGTATTCCGGTAGAGCGGTGCTGCTTGCGCAGGAAGTACTTGCCGGCATCGATAACGGCACGCTCGGGCACAAGGCCTACTATCTCGGTTCCGGTTACGCGCAGTCCGCGTGCCTGTGCGGCGCGGCAAACCTCGTCGAATGCCACGTGCAGCGGGGTGGCGTTGATGTCGGTGATGTTCATCGAAACCTGTGCGATGCCGTATTCCTTGATAAACCAGCCGATGGCTTTCGTGCCTTTCAGCGTACCGGGACGCATGATGGGCTTGCCGTCGGCGTCGCGCTTTATGGTGCCTGTTATTGGGTTGCCCTCGCGCTCGGGGCGTCCCTTTTCGCGCACGTCGAATGCTATTGCGTTGGCACGGCGTGTCGATGTTGTGTTGAGGTTGAAGTTTACGGCTATGAGGAAGTCGCGTGCGCCTACGGCCGTGCAGCCTGTCTTGGCCACGCCCTCGTCATACGGCCGTGCGCCGAAGTCGGGCTTGCCGTCGGGGTCGGCCAGCTTCTCGGGCAGGGCCTCGTATTCTCCCTTGCGGCAGACCGCCAGGTTGCGCCTTTCAGGTTTTAGCGCAGCAGCCTCGTAGCAATAGCAGGGTATGCCAATTTCGTTGGCTATGCGCTCTGCAAGCTTGCGTGCCAGCTTGGCACACTCCTCGAGGGTTATTCCGCTAACGGGCACGAGCGGGCACACGTCGGTGGCACCCATGCGCGGGTGTGCGCCGTGGTGGTGGCGCATGTCGATTACTTCACCGGCCTTTTTAACGGCCTTGAAAGCAGCTTCAACCACTGCGTCCGGTTCGCCGACAAACGTTACTACCGTGCGGTTGGTTGCCTCGCCCGGGTCTACGTCCAATAGTTTTACGCCTTCGCTTTTCTCTATAACGTCGGTGATTTGCTTGATTACGGTTTTGTCGCGTCCTTCGCTGAAGTTGGGCACGCACTCAACAATCTGCCTTGTCTTTGCCATAGTATTTTCAAAGTATATTAAATTATGTGTAGTCGTTAACGCAAATGTCAGCCGTCGTTGCATGCAAAGGCGGCCGTATATGTCTGTTTTCCTAACGTGCAAAGATAGTGTTTTTACGTATAAGTTGCAAGAAATGTAAGGGAAAATTGAAAGTGCTTATTTATACATAATGAAAGCAGAATGTCTGTGTCGCACCTTCTTTTGATGCATTAAGGAAGTTAATGTGGCTGATATGTGTGTGAAAACTGTCAAAAAGTTAGATGTTAGTGTGCTGAATGAATGTTTGCCCCCGTGTCTGCGTGCGGCATGATTTAATTGAAAAACCGATTGTACGGTGCATCGGCATGGGATTTACCGCCTGCATGCCGTTTGCGGTTAACAATGCCGGCAACACGCCGGTTTGCGTAATTCATTGGGAAACGGGATGGGGTGGTGCCTGAGGAAAGGGTGTGTAGCCTTGGCCGTGCCACGTGTTTTTACCCTTTAGGCTGACAGTGTTGTGGAGTGGTTTTGCAAAAGGTCGCCTTTTGGCGTCTGAAAGGTGGCCTTTTACAGCCTCAAAGGTTACCTTTTGCAGTGTGAAAGGTAACCTTTTGTAAGTAGATTTGCTGTGCGGTTGTAAGTGTCTGGTGTGCAGTGTGTTAAACGGCGGATGGGCGTGGGCGGCGCAGTGGCGGCTTTGGCCTTACGCTTGTTCTGCTGTTTTGCATGGCGCAGTGTCAGTGCAGGCAGGCATGTTGCTGACAGGCTTTTTAGTGCCAGCGTGCCGTGGCTTATATTGATTGTGGTTGTGTGTTTTCCGTCTGTTTTTACGGTTAGCGGTGGTTGCAGTCTTAACGCATTTGCGTGTCAGGCTTCTGCCGTCGTATAATTGACATAGAACAATTTTTGCCGGAAAGGAAAGCCCGCAAGAAAAAAAACTGTAAGTATATTCATTACAGTTAACCAATATTTTTGTAATTTTGTCTCGCCGAAAACATTCGGACCTTTAAAACAAATAAAAACATATTATATGGGAGGATTCTTCGGGACAATCTCTAAGTCGAGTTGCGTTACAGACCTGTTCTACGGCACGGACTATAATTCGCATCTGGGCACAAAGCGTGGCGGACTCGCTACTTATGATGCGGAAGCAAAGCAGTTTATGCGTTCAATCCACAATCTTGAAAGCACATACTTCCGTACAAAGTTTGAAAACGAGTTGGGTAAGTTTTCAGGTAACTCGGGCATAGGCATAATCAGCGACACCGACGCTCAGCCTATAATAATCAATTCGCATTTAGGACGCTTTGCCATTGTCACCGTCGGCAAGGTAAACAACATCGGCGAGCTTGAGAAAGACCTGCTTGAACACAACATGCACCTTGCGGAGCTAAGTTCAGGCCAGACCAACCAGACAGAGCTTATTGCCCTGCTGATAATAATGGGCAGAAACTTTGTTGAAGGCATCGAGAACGTGTATGCCAAGATTAAAGGCTCGTGCTCGCTGCTGCTGCTAACCGAGGACGGAATTATAGCGGCGCGCGACAAATGGGGGCGCACGCCTATCGTGATTGGACGGAAGGACGGCGCGTATGCCGCGACGAGCGAGTCGAGCAGCTTCCCCAACCTTAATTATGAGATTGACCGCGACCTGGGTCCAGGCGAGATTGTACGCCTGAGGGCTGACAGCGTGGAGCAGATGCGCAAGCCCGAGGAGCGCATGCAGATATGTTCCTTCCTATGGGTTTATTATGGATTCCCCACATCGTGCTATGAAGGGCGCAACGTCGAGGAAGTGCGCTTCGAGATGGGAAAGAAGATGGGTCAGCAGGACAAGTCTGAAGTTGACTGTACATGCGGAATACCCGACTCGGGCGTGGGCATGGCCCTCGGATATGCCGAAGGCAAGGACGTGCCATATCACCGCGCCATTTCAAAATATACGCCTACGTGGCCGCGAAGCTTCACACCGAGCCGTCAGGAGCTGCGCAACCTTGTGGCGAAGATGAAGCTTATACCAAACCGCGCCATGCTTCAGGGCAAGCGACTGCTGTTTTGCGACGACTCAATAGTGCGCGGCACGCAGTTGCGCGACAACGTGAAGGTGCTCTTCGACTATGGCGTGCGCGAGGCTCACGTGCGCATAGCCTGTCCGCCGCTCATCTACGGCTGTCCGTTCATCGGCTTTACTGCGTCGAAGAGCGACCTTGAGCTTATAACGCGCCGCATAATAAAGGAACTTGAGGGCGACGAAAACAAGAATCTTGAGAAGTATGCCAAAACAGGTTCGCCCGAATACGAGCGCATGGTTGAGATTATACGCGAGCGCCTTGGCCTTACTTCGTTGAAGTTTAACACGCTCGAAAATCTTGTCGAGGCCATAGGCCTGCCCAAGTGCAAGCTCTGCACCCATTGCTTCGACGGCACGGGCTGCTTCTGACACCATGTCATGGAATTAAGACAATGATTATATTTTTAGGTTGATGCGTGCCGCATGGTCGGTATGTGTCAACCTAATTTTTTCAACTGTGTTGGTGTAGGGTGGTTTGATTGCTACGCATTGCAGGTGCGTTGTTTATGTATGATATTTGTATTGTGCGGCAAATTTAAACCAGCATGAGGGCTTGAAGTCCCATTTATTTAGTAACTTTGTCATCGGTTAAAACGGCTACGGTTGCCGGTCGGTCTTTCCGATCAGGCACTATGAAAACCAGGCAGTGTGTGCCAATAGCCCGTATTCTGGTAGTTTACGGTGAATCAAGACTTATGTTAATTGAAAACCTTAGTGATAATAAAGCTTTTATGAGAACACTGATCATTACAACCTTGCTTGTCCTGGCTCTCGGCATTACGGCCGATGTGCATGGAGAGGACACTGTACAAGACGGCAGGCAGCTTGTGCTGCAAAACGTTTACAGCCGCGACATTACTTCGCTCAACGGCACATGGCAGACCATAGTTGACCCTTTTGACGCCGGTTTCTATGACTACCGCCTGGCTGAAAGCCCGACCGGATTTTTCAAAAACCAAAAACCGAAGGACCCTTCAGATATGGTTGAGTACGACTTTAGTCCGGCAGAGCAGTTGGTCGTGCCCGGCGACTGGAACACACAGCGCGACGACCTTTTCTTTTATGAAGGCAGTGTCTGGTACAAGAAGGACTTCAGTTATACGCCTAAGGCCGGGACACGTGTCTATCTCTATTTCGGAGCCGTGAATTACCTGGCGTATGTTTATCTTAACGGTGAAAAGTTAGGCGTACACGAGGGAGGTTTTACGCCTTTCTATTTCGACATCACCGACAAGGTGAAGGCTGGTGGCAACTTTGTTGTGGTCAGGGTGAACAACGAGCGCCGGCCAGAGAATGTGCCGACGGTAAATTCGGACTGGTGGAACTACGGCGGAATAACCCGCGATGTGCTTCTTGTTGAAACGCCCGAAGTGTCGATAGACGATTACCGGTTTGAACTTGCGGCAGGCAGATACGACGAACTGCAGGGCTATGTGCAGCTTAGCAGGCCGGTTGCAGGCGAGAAGGTGACCCTGCGCATCGACGGGCTGAAGGTGGAAAGGCAGCTTACCACCGACGCGCAGGGCCGCGCGCAGTTCAGCCTGAAGGCCAAGCCTGCGCTTTGGTCGCCGGAGTCGCCCAGGCTCTACGACGTAACTTTGACGCACGGGACGGAAGTGCTGGCCGACAAGATAGGCTTCCGCCATATAGAGACATCGGGCAAGGACATACTGCTCAACGGTAAGAAGGTGTTCTTAAGGGGCATCTCCATACACGAGGAAGCTCCTTTCAGGCAGGGCCGCGTAAGCAACGAGGCCGAATGCCGCACGTTGCTCAACTGGGCAAAGGAGCTGAACTGTAACTTCGTGCGACTGGCACACTATCCGCATAATGAGAAGATGGTAAGAATGGCGGAGGAAATGGGATTCATGGTTTGGTCCGAGATTCCTGTCTACTGGACAATACATTGGGACAATCCTGACACTTACCTCAATGCGCAGAAGCAGCTTACCGACATGATAGACCGCGACAAGAACCGTTGCGCAATCGTAATATGGTCGGTGGCAAACGAGACTCCGCACAGTGCGGCGCGCGACAAGTTTCTTGCCAATCTGGTGAAGACCGTCAAAGCGAAAGACGACACCCGCCTGGTAAGCATGGCGATGGAAGTAAGTGGTACAGACAACAATACGAGCCGTGTGCATGACAACATGAGCAGCTACGTCGACATTATAAGTTTCAACAATTACCTGGGCTGGTATGGCGGAAAGGTGGAAGACTGCGCCACACGCAAATGGGACATCCCTTACGACAAACCGTTCTTTGTCAGTGAGTTCGGCGGCGGTGCGCTCTATGGCTTGCACGGCGACAAGACACAACGCTGGACGGAAGAGTACCAGGCTGAACTTTACCGTCAGACGTTGGACATGTACAACCGTGTGGAAGGCTTTGCCGGCACGTCGCCGTGGATTCTCATGGACTTCCGTTCTGCCCGCCGCCAGTTGCACGGCATACAGGACTTCTTCAACAGGAAGGGTGTCATATCAGACCAGGGGCAGAAGAAACAGGCATTCTACGTGTTAAGGGACTTCTACAAGAAAAAGATGGAAGAGCGGAAATGACATTTCTGCCGCCTGGATTTCAACCGTCGTCAAGCTTATTTCAGGCTTAAAGACCGAAAAATAAAAAAAGCATCTGTATTTGTAGAGTACAGATGCTTTTTATTTGTTGCACAGTTTTGCCGTATCCGTTTACGCCGACTGCCGGCAGTTTGGTTGGTTCATTCTTCGTCGTTTTCTTCAACAGTACGTGCCTCCTTGAACTTCTCTTTCATGGTCGGGTTGCCGTGTGTCAGTTTCTTTATTGTCAGTCCGTCTGCCTTGTCGTTGGCAAGGCGCAGGTTGCGTTCCGAGCCCACAAGGGCTTCCTTTATCTTTTGCAAGTGGGTTATCGACTTGTCTATCTCGTCGATGGCCGTTTTGAACTTCTCGCTCGCAAGTCGGTAGTTGTTGGCAAACTTCTCCTTGAAGTCGTTGAGGCGGTTTTCAAAGTTGGTTACGTCTATGGACTGGCTGCGCGCCACGGCCAGCTGGCGCTGGTATTCTATGCTCTTTTTTGATGTCTGCACGAGCAGCGTTATCAGTGGAATGAAGAACTGCGGGCGTATGACGTACATTTTCGGAAAGCGGTGCGACATGTCTACGATGCCCGTGTTGTACAGCTCGCTTTCAGGTTCGAGCAGCGACACCAGAACGGCGAACTCGCAGTTCTTGGCACGGCGGTCGTCGTCGAGCTTCTTCAGGAAGTCCTCGTTCTTGTGCTTCGTTGCCGTCTGGTCCATTTCGTTTTTCATTTCGAACATGATAGAGATGTATTCAAAGCCGTCTTCAAAGTCGCGGAATATGAAGTCGCCCTTGCTGCCGCCCGATGCGTCGTTGTCTTTCTCAAAGTAGGCGTTGGGGAATAGCGGGCGCATGCGGTTGAACTCCGTGCTGCAGTGTATTTCAAGAGTCTCGCCTACCATCTTGGTAGACATCCTTGTCTTCAGGTCCTTGTAGTAGTCAACCTCCTCCTGCTTCTGTTTCAACTGCATTTCGTAAGTCTCCTTTATGCTGTTCTCACGCAATGCGGCCTCGTTTTTCTGCAGGTTCACCATCCCAGTAAGCTCAACAATCCTGTTGTCTTTCTCTTTCAGTGCGTCCTGCGACCTGCGCTGTTCTTCGAGCACGGCTATCTGACAGGCATCCTTGCTCTGCGCTATGGTGGATTTCAGTTCAGATATCTCCTTGTCCTTCTTTGCCAACTCACCGGCAAGTTCGAGTGCCTTGGCCTGTGCCATGCTCTCAATTTTGGCCTTCAGCTCTGATATCTCCTGATTCTTTTTATTCATCTCTCCGGCAAGTTCAAGCGCTTTGGCCTGCGCCATGTTGTCAATACGAGCCTTCAGCCGTTCTATTTCAGTATTCTTTTTTCCTATCTCAATGTCCTTTGCCGACAGCTTCTGTCCGAAGGTCTGTTCCGACTTCATCACGTCGGCCTTCAGTTCCGCTGCATATTGTTTCCTCACCTCTTCAAGTCTGCGGTTAAGTTCGTCGTTAAACTCGGCGTTCTTAACCTGGCTGACGATAGAAGCATAGTCGGCCTCGTCGACCTGAAACACGCTCTGACATTTAGGACATCTTATTTCTTTCATAATATCGAGTTTTTTTATTTCTTACACATTTATAATCTTTATCATATCTGCCAATTGTACAAAGTAATCATTTGACCATATATCCAGTTCTTTCGGATTTCTGACAAAAGGCATGACGTCATTTTTAACCTGATTTATATTGGCAGTTGATAATTTTTTTTTCAGCAACGCGATAAATGTATCCTTGCCAATTTCCTCATTATTAAACTGCTTTACTCGTTCTGCCAGATGCCTGAAGTCAAGAGGTACATTATGTCGTACATACCATTCAAAATCATACCAGTCGCGTCCC
>HF986683.1 GCA_000433175.1 Prevotella sp. CAG:1058 | reverse complement strand
AAGCACCTTCTGGAACGTTGCCGGGCGCAAGGATGCAGGCACAGTGAGCATGTCGGGAATGTATGGCAGCTATGAGCGCAAGTACAGCGTGAGCAGCCCCGTGCTGAGTGTGGCGCCGGTGGTGGGTCTCGACATATATCTGTTTTCGTGTGTGGCTCTTGAGGTCGATTATGGCTTCCGCATGGCTGTCGACGGACACACATCGTCGCAGACGACATACAGAAAGGACGCAACGCCCTATGCAATGCGCTCGCCGATGCACCGCCACGCGCTGTCGGTAGGACTGAAAGTTACGTTCCCGTTCAAGTTCACAAGCAGTGACTTCGGCGGACTACTGGATTCTCTTTTAGATTTGAAATAAACAACTCAGGCAGGCGCAAGCCGTAAGGCCGGAATAAATTATAAGCAAGAATTATGTTAGAAATAAAAGACTTACACGCCAAGATTGGCGACAAGGAAATATTGAAGGGCATCAACCTCACCATAAAGGACGGTGAGACACATGCCATAATGGGACCTAACGGTTCGGGCAAGAGTACATTGAGCGCCGTGCTGGTCGGTAATCCGCTTTATGAGGTTACGTCAGGCTCGATAACCTTCAACGGCAAGGACCTGCTCGAGATGAAGCCTGAGGACAGGGCACACGAAGGACTCTTCCTTTCGTTCCAGTATCCTGTGGAGATTCCGGGCGTGTCGATGACAAACTTCATGCGTGCCGCCATAAACGAGAAGCGCAAGTATGAGGGCAAGGAACCGCTCAACGCAGCCGACTTCCTGAAGCTGATGCGCGAGAAGAGAAAGATTGTTG
>HF986682.1:16534-25592 GCA_000433175.1 Prevotella sp. CAG:1058 | reverse complement strand
CGCCGTTCCACGCGGCCACCACGCCGCCCACGTTATAGTCGGATGCGTAAGGATTGCCGTAAACGGGCATGCCCGAGCCTGCAGGCACGATGGTGCCAAGGCGGTCAATGCCCAAAGCCTGCGG
Source organism: Prevotella sp. CAG:1058 (assembly GCA_000433175.1). Lineage (GTDB taxonomy): Bacteria > Bacteroidota > Bacteroidia > Bacteroidales > Bacteroidaceae > Prevotella. The sequence goes on along the minus strand of HF986682.1, from coordinate 25,468 downwards.
CGCGGCACTTTCGGGAAGCCTGTAATCCTTGACGTAAGAACGCAGCCAAAGGGAGTCGTCCATGTTGAGCCGGAACTTCAGCGAGTCGCGCATAAACCCTGCATCGGGAGCGGCGTGCAGCGTCCTGTCGAAGTCGAAGCCCGGCCGTACAGGCTCAAACATGCCTGAAGGCTCTTGCGCTGAAACCGCCGACGCGACCATGACAAAAGCCGACACGAGCATAAAAAGTCTTTTCATAACAACCATAGGCTCCTTGTGTTTAACGATAGTCTTATTTTGACAAAGATACATAATAATGCCGAAAAACGGCCGCCATGCCTGTATAAATTTAGTTAATGGCACCTACACGGCATAAAAAGACATAAAAACCGTAAGCAAAACAGGCGTCACGGCTTACAACTATGGTAATATACAAGCGCATGAATTTCACATTACGATATAACATATAACGTCCGATTACAATCCGAAAGGTAACCTTTTGCGTTGTAAAAGGTTACCTTCGAGCCTGCAAAAGGCCGCCTTTTGCAACGCCGTTTGCCGCCTTCCGGCAAAGAGTTTGGCAACAGTCGCAACGGCAGCAAAACATATTTTCACGGCTGGCGGCCGTTTATATTAATTTAATCATTAACTTTGCACCACGAAAAACAACAAGAAAAAGGAATAACATGGCATTGATAAAGACAGTAAAGGGCCTTGAACCGAAATGGGGAAAGGACTGCTATTTCAGCGAGAACGCCACAATCGTGGGCGAAGTCAACATGGGCGACGAGTGCTCGGTATGGTTTAACGCCGTTGTACGCGGCGACGTTGCGCCGATAACAATAGGCAACCGTGTGAACATACAGGACGGTGCGTGCGTGCATGTAACCAACACAACGGGACCGGTTGTGCTTGAAGACGACGTTACCATAGGCCACAACGCCACGGTACACGCCTGCACGGTGCGCCACGGCGCACTCATTGGCATGGGCGCCACCGTACTGGACAACGCCGACATAGGCGCTGGCGCGGTAGTGGCAGCAGGCGCGCTGGTGCTCCAGGGCACGAAGATAGGCGAACACGAGATATGGGGCGGAGTGCCTGCAAAGTTTCTCAAGAAGACCAGTCCCGACCAGGCAGAGAGCTTCGCGGCACACTATGTGGAGTACTCAAAGTGGTATATGGAGAAATAATAAACTGCTGCGGCATGCCGCATGGCAATAAAACAATCGGGAGCAGGACGCTTAATGAAGTCCTGCTCCCGATTGCCGTATATGGCGCAGAGGACACTAATGCACCTGCCTTATCGTGGCGACGACATACTCCGAGCAGGTGCCTATGCGGAACTTGCCGCCCCAGATGCCGAGGCCGGAGCTTACGTAGTAGCGTGTGGAGCCACGCCTCCACGGGCCGTAGGCGTCTTCGTAAACCGATTCGGTTATGAGCGATATCGGCCAAAGCTGGCCGTGGTGGGTGTGTCCGCTGAACTGGAAGTCGACGTCAGAGCGCTCGGCCTGTTCAAGATGGTATGGCTGGTGGTCGAGCAGGATTACGTATTTCGTCTTGTCCACGCCCCGCATAAGGTAGCCGAGGCTCTTGCGGCGGCGGTTGGCACGGTCGTCGCGCCCCACCACGGCAAGTCCGCCAACGGTAGCCACGCTGTCTCGCAGCAGCGTTATGCCTGCCTCGCGGAAGAAACCGGCCGCGCCGTCAAAGCCCGAGTAATACTCATGGTTGCCGGGACAAGCCATAACGGGAGCCTTTATCCGCCTGAACTCTTCGGCCATGCCTGTCTCGAGCACGGGGCGCAGGCTGCCGTCTATTATGTCGCCGGCAAGCAGCACAAGGTCGGGACGCTCTGCGTTAATCATGTCGACCCAGCGTGAAAGTTCGCCGCGCGTGTTGTGGTAGCCCAGGTGCAGGTCGCTCGCCAACACCACCTTGAAGCCGTCGCCCACGGCTTTCGCCGTAGGCAGGTCAAGCGTCTTGCGCTGTTTGTCCATGTAATTGAAATACCCGTAAGTGAAAACGCCGGAAAGCACGACGGCCACCGCTGCAAGGGTACAGGCGTTGGAGTAAAGCCAGCTGCGCGGAACAACGCCCGCAAGCCTGCCAATATCGAGCAGGAGGAACAGTATTGCGGCATAAAGCAGGACGAAAAGCGACGAGTTGCCCGTCTCGTAACATGCACGGGCGACGGGTATTGGCATCGAGTCGGTAGTGTGTGAGAAGTTGAGGAACGACGTTGAAAACGCCATGAGGCACAACACCACGACGCCCCACTTATAAGGAACACTTAACGGAAGAAGGCACCACACGTGCCACAAGACATAAGAAAGCCCCGCCAATGGCAGGACAAGGAACAGTAACATCCACATTGCCGAATGATTGAAAAATTAAGCCAGGCTGCATCTTATTGACAAACAGCAAGCCCGGATGACGACACAAAGGTAATAAAATATCCGTAAAAGCTGCCGTCAGGCATGCAAAAACATGCCGGAAAGGATACTAAAACACGCGCAAAAACAGTATAAAAGCCACTTAACAAGTGGCACGTACGCTGTCGACGGCATAAAAGTACGCGCCGCAGCACAATGTTGGAGTGTGCTGCGGCGCGCATGTATCATACTAAAAGTGTGCCGTGAATCGTTATTTCAAGGTCTCGATGGCCCTGTGCAGACGGCAAAGCGTCTCCTTCTTGCCGAGGAATGCGCTGATGTCGAACATGCCGGGACCCTTGCCTATGCCCACCAGGGCAAGGCGGAAGGCGTTCATTACGTCGCCCAGCTTGTAGCCCTTGGCCTCGACCCATGCCATGACGGCCTTCTCCTGGCTTTCTATCGAGAAGTCATCGAGCGACTCGAGCACCTCGCCCAGTTCGGTCATCACCTGCGCCGAGTCTGCCTTCCAGCGCTTACGCACTGTCTTCTCGTCGTACTCGGTAGGCGGAATGAAGAAGAACGAGCACAGCGGCCACAGCTCTTTCACGAAGTCTACGCGGTCTTTCATCATTGCCACTACCTGCCTTACGCGGTCCATCGGCTCGTCTATGCCGTTGCCGGCCACAATCGGTGCAAACAGCCGCGCTATCTCATCGTCGCTCTTGCGCAGAATGTACTCGTGGTTGAACCATATGGCCTTCTTGTAGTCGAAGCGTGCTCCGGCCTTACTGCACTTTGATATGTCAAACTGTTCTATAAGCTCGTCCATGGTGAACAGCTCCTGCTCCGTGCCCGGATTCCAGCCCAGCAGGGCGAGGAAGTTGATTACCGCTTCGGGGAAATATCCGTCCTCCTTGAATCCGCGGCTCACCTCGCCGCTCTTGGGGTCGTGCCATTCGAGCGGGAACACGGGGAAACCGAGGCGGTCGCCGTCGCGCTTGCTCAGCTTGCCCTTTCCGTCGGGCTTGAGCAACAGCGGCAGGTGGGCAAAGCGCGGCATGGTGTCCTCCCAGCCGAAAGCCTTGTACAGCAGCACGTGAAGCGGTGCGCTGGGCAGCCACTCCTCGCCGCGGATGACGTGGGTAATCTCCATAAGGTGGTCGTCTACTATGTTGGCAAGGTGGTATGTGGGCAGTTCGTCCGCACTCTTGTAGAGCACCTTGTCGTCGAGGACGTCGCTCTTTATGACTACGTCGCCGCGAATCATGTCCTGGATGTGTATGTCTTCACCCGGCTCCACCTTGAAACGGACAACATACTGGGTACCGTCGGCGATGAGGGCGTCAACGTCCTCCTTAGCCATAGTCAGCGAGTTGCGCATTGAAAGGCGCGTATGTGCGTCGTACTGGAAGTTCTTTATCTCGGCGCGCTTGGCCTCCAGTTCCTCCGGAGTGTCGAAAGCTATGTACGCCTTGCCGGCATCCAGCAGTTGGTCTACATATTTTTTATATATTGAACGGCGTTCGCTCTGACGGTACGGACCGTGCTTTCCTCCGAAACTTACGCCTTCGTCAAACTTGATTCCGAGCCAGCGGAACGACTCGATGATATACTCCTCGGCACCGGGAACAAACCGGTTTGAATCGGTATCCTCAATCCTGAACACCATTTCGCCGCCCCTCTGGCGCGCGAACAGATAGTTGTACAATGCCGTGCGCACGCCGCCGATATGCAAAGCGCCCGTTGGGCTCGGCGCAAAACGCACCCTTGTTTTTCTTTCTTCCATAGCCTCGTTAGCTTGTTATCTCTTAAATTTTGTGCAAAAATATAACATTTTCAGCAAATTAGAGTATTTTTTTAGTATTTTCGCAGTCAAGAACCATTGGTTTAGGCAACAGGTATTGAATGCCGCACCGTATGGAAACGCATGGGCGTCACAATATGACGTAAAAGGCGTCGCTGCGTTTCAGTCCATAAAAACACTTCCGTACAACATTGCGGCAACAAAGCCCGCCCCTGCCACTAACCGTAAACACGAAAGAAAGATGTCAAGATTCAACAATACTAAAGACAAACATATAAGCCGGTGGCTGATGTACACCTTGCTCGTTGCAGTGACCGTTGCCGTGATAGTTTTCTTCCTTCCGCGCAACAGCGGACCACAGTTCCGCTACGACATAGGCAAGCCCTGGATGTACAGTCCGCTGATAGCCAAGTTCGACTTTCCAATCTACAAGACCGATGCGGCCATCAAGGCGGAGCAGGACAGTATGGCCAATACATTCGAACCGTACTTCAACTATAAGGCTGAAACTGGCAAATTACAGATTAAAAGATTTGCCGAAAAATACAAGGGTGGCATTCCCGGACTGCCAAACGAATACGTGGCTATAATTGCCGACAGGCTGGGACGGCTTTACAACGAGGGAATAATAGACGCTCCAATATACTCTGACCTGAGCCGCGACACAACGGCCATGATAAGGATTGTGAACGGCAAGAGTGCGACCAGCGTGGAGATTTCGTGCGTATACTCTACGATGACGGCTTACGAGCGGCTTTTCTCCGACCCGAAGATTGCCGCAGCCAAGCAAATACTGCAAAAATGCAACCTCAACGAATACATACAGCCCAACCTCTTGTTCGACGAGGAACGCAGCGAAGGCGAACTCGGCGACATGCTCAGCGGCATACCGCTGGCAAGCGGCATGGTGTTGAGCGGACAAAAGATAATAGACCGAGGCGAGATCGTGGACGAATACACGTACAGGGTGCTGTCGTCGTTCGAGCGTGAGACACGCCGGCGCAGCGCCGACGTGAGTGCAGTGCCATCGACAATAGCCGGACAGGTGCTCTTCGTGGCAGCTCTCGTAATACTGTTCACGACGTACATTCGCCTGTTCCGCAAGGACTACCTCGACAAGCCGCGCAGCATTGCGATGCTTTATACAATGATAACCGTATTCCCCGTGCTCGTTTCGCTGATGATGACGCACAATGTACTAAGCGTATACATACTTCCGTTCGCCATGACGCCGATATTCATCCGGGTATTCCTCGACTCGAGGACGGCTTTCAACGCACACGTAACCATGGTGCTGATATGCGCCGCCGCGGTAAAATACCAATATGAGTTCATCATTGTGCAGCTGGTGTCGGGACTTGTGGCAATATATTCGCTCCGCGAACTGTCACAACGCGCCGAGATTTTCAAGACGGCCTTGCTCGTAACCATAGGCAGTTGCGCCGTATACTTCACGCTGCAGCTTATGCAGGACAACAGCATTTTCACAATGGACCACGGCATGTACATGTACTTCGCGGCCAACGGAGTACTGTTGTTGTTCGCATATCCGCTGTTGCTAATCGTCGAGAAAACGTTCGGATTCACGTCAAACGTTACCCTGATAGAGCTATCGAACACCAACAAGAAGCTGCTGCGCACACTTAGCGAAGTAGCTCCGGGCACATTCCAGCACTCTGTCATGGTGGGAAACCTTGCCGCGGAAATAGCCAACAAGATAGGAGCCAAAGCCCAGCTGGTAAGGACTGGCGCCATGTATCACGACATAGGAAAGATGAAAAATCCGGCTTATTTCACTGAAAACCAGATGGGCGGTGCGAATCCTCTGTCTGCAATGCCGCGCATTGATGCCGCACAAGTCGTGATAAGCCACGTGACCGACGGTCTGAAAACAGCTGAAAAGAACAGTCTGCCTGGAGTAATCAAGGACTTTATACGCACCCACCACGGTACAGGTAAGACAAAGTATTTCTACATTTCATACAAGAACGAGCACCCTGACGAGCCCGTAGACGACACGTTGTTTACCTATCCGGGACCAGACCCGTTCACCCGCGAGCAGGCAATACTAATGATGGCCGACACCGTGGAAGCCGCGGCACGCTCGCTGCCCGAATATACTGAAGAGAGCATATCGAACCTTGTAAACCGCCTTATCGACCAACAAGTGGACGAAGGATACTTCAAGACATGCCCGATAACGTTCCATGACATTGCCGTGGCAAAGCAAGTGCTTATTGACAGGCTGAAAGCTATATACCACACACGCACAAGCTATCCACAGCTAAACGGCGCAAACGGCAACGCCACAACAAAAAGCAAGGTGTGACCAACCACCAACGGCACTGCAAAAACAAAATAAATACAAAAGACAGGGCTTTTCTTAATTGCCCTGTCTTTTGTATTCAGCCACCAACCATAACGCCACCGCGTATGGCTTCGACGGCTTCTGTGACCTTCATATACGTATTTTCAGCCTTTTTACCTTCCCGTTGCTTGCAGGTAGTCACGCCTGCAAATCTCATAGTTGGCAAAAGCCTCGGCATATGCCGCACGGCTGTCTTGGTATAAAGTCTGGGCTTCGAGCAGGTCACTCATTGTTGCCGTGCCTGCCCGATAATAGTCGGCGTGCAGTCGGAGGTTCTCGTCCGCCTGCCCGATAGACTCAAGTGCGATACCTATCTGCCGGTAGGCATCGGTCATCCGGTTCCACTTGTCCTCCATACCAACGGTCAGAAGCTGGGCGTTGTCGGTCAGTTTGTTCTCGGCATTGCTGACGGCGAGCTTACTGCGTTTCATTTCGTGCGAACCACCCCACCAACCGCTTATCGGAACGCTGACCGTGGCAAAACCTATCCAGAACGTGTGGCTCTTGTCCATAAGATTGTCGTACATGTATCCGCCGCCTACGGCCACGGTGGGCAGATTTTGTCCCAAAGTAAGCTTATATTCCAACTTTGCAGCTTTGACATTCTGCTGCAACAGCCCGTATTCAGGCGTGGAGGCAAGAGCCGAAGCTGGTTCCACGTATAACTGGAGGGGCGACGGAGGCATTGTATAGTCCATGTCTGCGCTTACGTCGACACTGTCGCTGCTGTGTCCGGTATATTGGGCGAGGCGCAAACGTGCCGTTGCCAGAGTGCTTTCAAGTGAAATACGCTGGCTCTTCACGGTGTTAGCCTTGAGATTAACCTGCAAGAGGTCGTTCCTGTCCGAAACGCCCGCGTCTACTGCAGCTTGTGCGTCATTCCCGAATTCTGACAACTGGCGCTCTACGGCAGCCAGCGTCTTCAGCTTTTCCTTTATGGTAACCACCTGCCAGAAGTATGTTTCGGCCGTCAGGGCCACCTCGTTACGGGCGAGACTATGCTGGAGGTGGCTCGCCTCCAATCCAGTCTCGGCCAAACGGTTGGCGTTGATGATGCGCCCGCCGGCGTAGAGCGGCATCTGGGCCGATATTCCTCCGACTATTCCGTCCTTGAGCATCGACATCTTCATATCCGGCCCCATTTCCATTTCGAGCAGTCCCTTGTCTGCAATATAACCAGAGGCCGAAGCACTAAGCATCGGGAAATATTTAGTGGACGCAGATTTCTTTGCCTCTTCGGATGCTTTAATGTCGTTGGCGGCATTCTTCATCCTGGCGTTATTGGCCAAAGCGTCGGCTACACACTGCTCTACGTTCATCACTATTTGTGCGGAGGCGGGGACGCATGCTGCAGCCAATACTGCCGCGCAGACGATATTTTTAACTGACTGTATCATAACTTTACTTGTTGTTTAATCATTCGTTTTCCATTGCTTCCAACCTCATGCGGCTCTTGGTCGTGCCCCGGAACATGAGCAGATAGCTTACTGGCAACACCGTCAAAAGCAGAACCATGGTAATCAGTGTGCCGTAACAAATAACCGTACCCATAGGCATCCACAAACCGCTTCCTCCAAGAATCATAGGTATCACACCCATTGAAGCGGCGGCCGAAGTAAGGAATATCGGGCGCATACGCCGGCGTGCCGAGTGGTAAATGGCTTGTTCGGCTGTCATGTGCTCGGTTGAACGCAGCTCTTCGGCATAGTCAATCATTATTATTCCGTTACGTACGATAATACCCATCAAGCTTATAACTCCGAGGTAACAAGTTACGCTGAAGGCAATGTCCTGTATTATGACGCCGGCAGCTGTACCCAAAGTACATAAGGCTATACTTGCAAATACGAGCAGGGCAAGACTGACTTTCTTGAAATGGAACATCAATATGAAGAATATCACTACCGTGGCAACTGCCAGTCCGAGAATTATCTGCGGTATAGTGTCTGCCGTATTTTCTATGTCTCCACCATAAGTTACATCCACTCCGGGAGACAACTTCATGCCTGCCACGGCCTTTTGCACCTTCGAGTTGGCTTCCATGCTGTTCACGCCACGCCTGACGTCTGCCTGAACCGTAATTGAGTAGACACCATTGCGGCGTACGATGCAGCCATCCTTCCAGCCCGGTTTCACATCGGCAACTTGCCTCAAAGGGACCTCTGCCAGGCCGCCGGCGGCAGGTATCTTCTCATTGGCCAGGTCGTCGTTGCCGGCACGCTCGGCCGTCATGCTCTTCAACGTAACAGGTATGGCGTCGTCACCGTCCCAGACCGTGGTCACCGGCAGACCGGAACCATACCTCATGGCCAACGTCGACTCTACTGCAAAATTGCTCACACCAAGCCTTGCAGCCTCGTCTTCCTTCAGCCTGATTACGGCCGACGGCATCGGCTCGTTCA
>HF986682.1:0-16526 GCA_000433175.1 Prevotella sp. CAG:1058 | reverse complement strand
GGCCGACGGCATCGGCTCGTTCATATCAGTACGGACGAGCGTAAGGTCAGGCATTCCGCGCATGACGTCGAGCACTCTGCCAGCATCGCGCTTGAGCGAATCGATATCGGCACCGCTAAGCCTTATCTCGACAGGATTCAACGCCTCACTGTAAGTCAACTGTTTGAAGCGTACGTAAGCACCGGGGAAATAGTCCGTATAGCGTGGCGCATACTCGTCGAGCAGCTCCACGGTCTGCTTGACACCGGTGGTATTCACGATAAACTGTGCAAAGTTTGTACCGCCCATCTGCGGAGCGTAGGCTGTATGGAAACGCGGAGAGGCGCACCCCTTGAACTCCGTAACGGACACTACCCTTTTGTCCTTACCCAATATGTGGGCCATGCTGTCAGCCACGGCCGATGTACGTTCGAGCGATGTTCCGGTAGGCATGTATATCTCAACGGCAAACTGATTACGGTCGGCCGTAGGCATCATCTCCTGCGGGAGACGTCCTATAAGCACGGCTCCGACGACGATACAGGCAAGACCTGTAAACAGCGTAACCTTAGGATGGGCGAAACATGCGTCGAGCAATTTGTTATAACCTCCCTGTAACATGTTCAGGAACGAAAATTTCTGACGTCCGTCGGACTTCTTCACATTTGTCTTTGGCTTGCGTATGAACCAGAACTGCATGAACGGCACAAGCATCGTAGCGATGAGCAACGACACACCTAGAATGATGGTTACCGCCCAAGGGAAACTGGTCAGGAAGTCGCGGATCATGCCCGTAGTAGTAAACAAGAACGGGAAGAACGTTATGCTTATGGCAAGCGTGGCGGAAAAGATTGAGCGCAGGAAGTGGAGCGTGCTGTCAATTGACGCATGCCAGCGCGAGACTCCTTCACCAATCTTCTCAAGATAGTTGTCTATAATGACGATCGAATTGTCCACAATCATTCCGAGCGACACAATCAGCGCCGCCAGGGTGACCGTGTTAAGCTCTATGCCGAACGCATCAAAAAGGCCGAGCGATATGAATATCGTTATAGGTATGGTCGAAGCGGCCACCAGTGCCACCCTCATAGGCAGCAGCAACATTACAACAATCACGACCGCGACTATGGCAATAAGCAGCTCGCGCAAGAAGTTGTTGACGCTGTCGCCCACAACCTTGCTCTGGTCTGTTATACGGAAAATGTCCACTCCGGCGGGCAAAGTCTTCTGGAAACTTTCCATAACACTATTGATTTCATTGCCCATGTCAACAATGTTGCGTCCCTTCTTCATCTCAACGCTCAGCAGCAGGCACTTCTTGCCGTTGTTCTCGATGTAGCTGTCAGGAGCGGGATACTCCCTGCGCACGTCGGCAACATCTTTCAAGCGTATGTTGTTGCCCCGCGGGTCGGTGTATACTATGGTTTCCATGATGTCGTAAACCGAATTGAGTGACTTTTCAACATAAATCGGCTCTACGGCGTCAATGGTCCTTACGCGTCCGCCGCTGGTGACGAATCCCTTTTGTGCAAGCGTCATGACTAGTGTCTTGTCGCTCAGCCCGTAGTGCGAAAGGCGTTCGTTGTCGACGTAGACGGCTATCTGCTCGTTCCTCATGCCGCTTACATTCATACGGCCTACGCTCTCGATGCCGCGCAGCCTGTCCTTGAGCTCGTCCATGTAGTCGGACAACTCGCGGTACGTCTTGTCGTCGCTCTCCATTGTTATAAGCAGGGCTGACGTGTCGCCGAAGTCGTCAATCACCTTGACGGCCAGGACGTTCTGCGGCAACTGGGACTTGAAGTCTGCCACACCGTGCTTGAACTTGTTCCAGAATGCGTCCTTGTCATCAATATCATCGTTAAGCTGCACCTGTATGTAGGCCATGCCGTCGGTACTCTTCGAGAATGTCTTCGACTTCTTGACCTCCCTGAACGAGAATATGTAGTCTTCCAATGGTTTTGCCACCTGCTCGGCTATCTCGTCTGAAGGCACGCCCGGAGCCACCGCGACGACAACACCCTGGCGTATGGTATAGTCAGGGAACTCGTTTTTCCTCATTTCTGACAGGCTGAAGACGCCGAACGCCACGAGGCAAGAGACGACAAGGATGACCATCTTGCGGTAGTGCATCGCCCATTCCACAAAACTTCGTTTTTTCTTTTCCATCATAATTCATATTTATAATCAGACAAGCCGCACGCGGCCTGGCATGCCGGCCCCTGCCCCGACAGTAAACAACCTGCAGGACCGTAAGCCGTAATGCCGCAGACTTGGCGGCTGCCAGACGTCCTAAAACTTAACTTTCATCCCCTCGCTTACTTTCTGCTGGCCTGACGTTATTATCCTGTCGCCCGGCTCAAGACCCGAACTCACTACCACTCCGCCTACGGTAAAGTCGCCGCAGGTTATAATACGCTTCGTTGCCTTGCCGTTAACGGCAAGCCATACAAACTCATTGTTGTTCTCGTCAATCTGTACAATATGTGCCGGTATGACGCACGCCTGCGAGCCTGTCTTTCCAGCCAGGTCGACCGTGGCAACCATGCCGGGCATCAGGTGTCCGCCGCCGTTGGATATGCCTATCTTTACATCATACGAACGTGACAGCGGGTCGGCGTCAACACCTTTCTCGACGACAGTGCCCTCAAGAGGGTTTCCACCGAGAGCTGTTACTGACACAACGGCACGCTGGCCCAGCCTGACGTCGGGGATATCACCCTCAGGCACGGCTATCTTGACCTTAAGACGGCTTACCGACACCAGTTTGGCAACAGGCATGCCGGCAGCCACATTCTGGCCCCGTTCAACCAGCTTCTTTGATATCACTCCTGAAAACGGCGCATACACACGGCAGTCGGAAAGCTGCTTGGCTGCCATCTGCTCGGTAGAGCGGGCACGCTCGAGCGCAGACTGGGCGTCGACCCACTTTATCTCGGGCAGACTTCCCTTTGAATGAAGCTCCTTCATACGGTTATACGCGTCTGTGGCCTGGTCAAGCCCCGTCTTGGCCAGGGCGTATGCGTTGCGCAGCTGCGCCGGGTCGAGCGTAGCTATAAGCTGCCCCTTGCTCACACGGTCGCCCTCGTCTACAAGCACACGGCTGACGGTGCCGGGTACGGCGAAGCTGAGCTGCGTGCCGGTCTCTTCCTCTACTGTACCTGAATAGCGGTTCCCGCTTCCGGCTGAAACATCTTCCACTAAAACTGTTCCTACTTTTACGGTACGATCTCCTGCACCGTCCTTCCCTTTGTCATTGCTGCACGCCGACAGCACAACGGCCGACAGCGTGAGCACAAAAAGATTGCATCGTATCATAACACATTCCATATTTAAAAAAGTCGTGCAAAGATAGATGTGTTTTGACCTTTATTTCTCTTACGTACGTCTACATGAATGTTCCATTTGGAAACATTAGGAAAATTAGGACATATCCGATTACATTTAAGCACAACACCTTTACGTACAATCACAGGCATCAGCACGCATAAATACAAAACCCTCCGGCACGACCCAGGCAACCGGCATGGCAGACGCCGTACACTTACAGTTTGCTGATATGCCACCTTTTAGCTTATAAAAGGTAACCTTTCAGGCTGTAAAAGGCGGTCTTTTATAACGCAAAAGACGGCATATTGTAACTTGTTGATATTCAATACGATACAAACCGACGGCAATAAACCACCCAAGAAGCCCGCACATACGGCAGAAAAACAGCCGGAAAAGAGGGCGCATATATTAAAGCGGTTTTCATTATATTTAACAAGCATGACGAAAAACAGACTATTTATAAAGAAATTCAGATAGGCATTATTTCACACAAAATGTGTTCCTTTGCAGCTGTTTAAAAATTTTTCATCGAAATAATAATGGAAAAAAGGAACGAATACAAGGTCAGGAAACCTGTTCTTTTCGAAAACGGAGCTATAGCAATAGCCGAAAACATAGAGGATTTCGATTCCCAAAGCATCGTACACATCAACGGCGTGATGATAGTGTTGTGCTGTCAAGGCAAGGTAAGTGTCGACATAAACGGCCAGACATACACAGCCCAGACCAACGACTTGCTGATATGCCTGCCTGAAGTTATAATTGAAAACGGCAAAATAAGCGATGATTTCAAGTTCAAGGCAATATTCATGTCGGTAGACTATGCGTTCAACATGCTTCCGACAAGTGTGAGGAACTGGAACTTCAAGATGTTTTTTGAGCAGAACCCCAATATCCACCTGACCGAAAGTGAAGTGTCGATATTCAACCGCTATTTCGAACTGCTCAAGGACAAGTTTGCCGACACGGCCAACCCATACCGCGAGTATGTGATAAACGCGCTCGTGGAAGCGCTGACTTACGACTTCCACAACTCCTTCGACAACCTTCTCAGGTCAAAACCGCACCCGATATCGTCAAGCGAAAACATATTCAACAAATTCATTGAAATACTCTCAACCGCATATCCGAAACGCCGCAACGTGGCGTTTTACGCGGACAAGCTAAACATAACGCCCAAATACCTATCGGTAATCTGCAAGAAGGTAAGCCGCCTCAACGCATCCAAGATAATCGACGGCTATGTAGCCAAAGACATTGAGAGGCTTCTTAAAAACTCGCGCAAGTCGGTAAAGGAAATCTCCGTCGAGTTGGAATTTCCCAATACATCGTTCTTCGGAAGGTATGTCAAGAAGTATTTCGGATGCACACCTAACGAACTGCGCCGGAAGCTCAACGGAATGGGCGAATAGTTTTTTAATTCATAATTCATAATTTATAATTCATAATCGGGCTGCGCGGCGTAGGGTGATGTGTGATTTTTGCCGTGCTGCATTGCGGATGATGTAAAATGCGTTTGCAAAAAATGATTAACAGCGGTGACATTTTTCAATATTTGTTTTAAATTCAGCACTGATTTTGCTACCTTTGCATAAAGTAACCATATACAAGGACAAATCATTGATGGGCAATTTCAGTTCAAGGCAAAACAAGGTGGATAATGCGCGTGAGCGTGACAACCAACGGCGCGACAGACTGGCAGGGTATTTCTACGACCTGTCAAAGTTGAGTTTCGCCGGTCTCGTAATAGGTGTCATAACGCAGCTGTTCACTGACGGCGGCGGTGAAGCCAACTTGTCAGTCATCATCACCGGGTTGGTGCTTACCGTATTGTCTGCCATGCTGGCTAATAAGATATTGGAATGATTATGGAAGGACTTGGATTAATATTCTCTATTGGCGTAATCGTGGTTGGAGGCATTTATCTTTGGACTTGCACAAAGCGCGGAAAGAAATGGCTTGAGAACCTTTAAGCGCATTTGTAATGTCCTGCCATTACATCGACGTCCTCCTTCCCGTGCCGCTCGAAGGCCTTTTTACTTATTCCGTTCCGCCGGAGCTGGAAGCCTCGGCAGAGCGCGGACGGCGCGTACTCGTGCCTTTCGGCAGGAACAAGACATACGTGGGACTTGTCGTCCGCAAGCATGAAAACAAACCGCAGTTCGCCGTCAAGGACGTAAAATTAGTGCTCGACGACGCACGCATAGTCACCGACGGGCAGCTGGAGCTGTGGCGATGGATTTCGACTTACTATATGGCCGCCCCCGGCGACGTGCTTTCGGCGGCGCTGCCCGGCGGATTGAAGTCGGTGGACGCTTACCGCCCCAAGACCGAAACGTGCCTCGCACTTGCTCCGGCGCTCAGAAACGAACGCGCACTCGGCGTGGCCTTGGATATGCTCAGGCGCGCCCCCGGTCAGCTGAAAGCCTTTACCGACTTTCTCGCCATGACGCATTGGGACACCATCGAGGCCACGGCTGTACGCACCCCCGTGGCCGAACTGACGCGCGACGAACTGATGAACACGTCCCACTGCACGTCGGCTATAATCAAAAACCTTGTTGACAGAAAGTTTCTCGTGGCTTACGAGCGCGAAGTGGGACGCCTCAACCACGGCGGCGAGCCGCATCTCGACAACATAAAGCCCCTGAACGAAGCCCAGCAGGAAGCCTACAATCAAATAGTCTTCGCTTTCTTAAAGAAGAATGTTGTGCTGTTACACGGCGTCACTTCGAGCGGCAAGACAGAAATCTACATACACCTCATCCGCCAAGCCCTTGCCGAACACAAGCAAGTGCTTTACCTACTGCCAGAAATTGCGCTAACCGTCCAGATACGCCAACGCCTCCAAGCGGTGTTCGGTGACAGGCTCGGCATATACCATTCAAAGTACTCTGACGCCGAGCGCGTGGAGATTTGGAAGAAGCAAATGTCGCAAACCCCATACGACGTAATCCTCGGTGCGCGTTCAGCCGTGCTGCTGCCATTCGTCAGGCTTGGACTCGTCATCATCGACGAGGAGCACGAGACATCTTTCAAGCAGCAAGACCCCGCCCCGCGCTACCATGCACGCTCTACGGCGATAATGCTGGCACAGGCAGCAGGGGCAAAAGTGCTGCTCGGCTCGGCCACCCCGTGCGCCGAGACATGGCACAACGCCAAAATCGGCAAATACGGTTACGTCAGGCTGGACAAGCGCTACGGCGACATGCAGCTGCCTGAAACCACGGTGGTGGACATAAAGGACCTGGCACGCCGCAAGATGATGAACGGCCTCTTCTCACCGGTCCTGCTGACGGCAATGCGCAAGGCGCTCGACAACGGCGAGCAGGTGATACTGTTCCAGAACCGCCGCGGCTTCGCACAGATGATAGAATGCAGGGAATGCGGTTGGGTTCCGAGATGTGAGACGTGCGACGTATCGCTGACTTACCACAAGACGCTGGGCCAACTGACGTGCCACTACTGCGGAAGAACATACCCCGTGCCTGACGTCTGCCCGTGTTGCGGCAGCAAAGACCTGCGCGGACGGGGCTACGGCACGGAGAAGGTTGAGGACAAGGTGATGCAACTGTTTCCCGAGGCACGGGTGGCGCGCATGGACCTCGACACCACGCGCACGCGCAACGCATACGAACGGCTAATCAGCGACTTCGCCGCACACCGCACTGACATACTTATCGGCACGCAAATGATAAGCAAGGGGCTTGACTTTGACCGCGTTTCGGTGGTCGGAATACTTAATGCCGACTCAATGCTCAACTATCCCGACTTCCGCGCTTACGAACACGCATTCACCATGATGGCGCAAGTCAGCGGACGCGCCGGCCGTAAAGGCAAGCGCGGCTTGGTGATACTGCAAACTAAAAGTCCTGAGCTGCCGGTAATAACGCAAGTCGTCAACAACGATACGGACGGCTTCTACACCGACCTGATAGAGGAGCGTAGCCTGTTCCGCTATCCTCCTTTCTACCACATCGTCTGCGTTTACCTGAAACATAAGGACGACACTGTGGCCGACTCGGCAGCAAAGGAACTGGGAAAAGTGTTACGCTCTTGGTTTGCCGACCGCATACTCGGACCCGACAAGCCTGCAGTGTCGAAGGTTAAGACACTAAACATAAGGAAAATAGTCATAAAACTGGAAAACGGACTCGACCGTGACAAGGTGCGCCTGTACCTGAACATGGGGAAAAACAGCATATTGCAGGACAAACGCTATAAAACCGTACAGATATATTTCGACGTCGATCCGCTTTAAAATGCAAACAACCGTGCGCACGGCTGTGATAAAACCGTACGGTAAGCGGAAATGTCGTAAGACCGGCAACATAAAAAATGGAGGCCTTCCTTGACGGAGACCTCCATTTTTTATGTCCTAATTCGTAATTGAATCTTCTTAGAAATAATATGCTGCAGAAATCTGCCATGTGTTTGAACGGCCGCGGAAAGCCTCCTCAACACCGTCAATCACTGTAACTTCACCTGTCTTGCCGCATACAATGTTGTAGTTGGCACCAACCTGCAAGTGGCCGAGCAGCATTACACCGAGTCCGACGTTTACGCTGAAGTTGGAATCATTGAGTTTCCATTCTGAAACATCCTCCACAAGTGTTTGGTGCTTGTCACCTATGTTGAAGCCGAACTGAGGACCTGCTGCAAGGTAAACGGCAGCAAGACTGCCAAGACCTATGTCGTAACGAAGGTTGATGGGAATGTTTATTGCCTGCTGCTTAATCTTATCGTCGGTACCTTTCAATTTTGCCTCGCGCTGGTCGTACAACACTGAAGCGTCAAGTCCGAGGCCAACGATAGGCAAGGTGAACTTGGCAGTCGGGCCAATGAAGAATCCAGCACGGTTGGAAACATCGACATCATCGACACTAAACGACATGTCAGTAAGATTCAAACCACCCTTCAGACCGAACTTGAACTGGGCCTGGGCAGGAATAGTAACCAATGTTGCCGCCACAAGGACAACCAATGTAAACAATTTTCTCATACACATAATTATTTAAAGTTAATAATAACCTGCCCCGCCGAACCGGGGCAGGAATAAACGAATCAATGCCTCTGACGGCGCACGGTTACACGTGCTGCGGAAGAACCTGACGACGAAGACTTGCTCTTCGAACTGCTACGCTTCACCGAAGACGACGCACGCCTGTTGCTTTTAGCCTTCTTGCTCTTCTTGTCTTTCACATCAGCCTTTGCTATGCTGTCGAGAGAGTCCTTGCGTGCCTGGTCGCCCCAGATATTCTTCTCAAACGCAGCAAGCTCTCCTTCTATACGCCGTTGCTCCTTGGCAAGTGCAGAGTCGGTAGGGCAATATTGTGCAAGCGTACGGCCAAGCATGTTGGTAGTCTTATATATCTTGCCCCTGTACATGTTCCGGGTGAAATAATCGTCCATGCTCATGGTTGCGGCATTGTTCAGATTGCTGGTCATTACGACCTGCTTGCTAAGATATGGAGCAATGTCGTCATACTTAACCCAGAACAAGGGATATTTCTGTTCGCCGTCGCCGAAATCGTCAGTGCGCCACAACACCGGGCAGATGGCTATCGGCTTGACATGGAATGTTGCGGAAGCCTGGTCGTAATAAGCACTCTCCTTCACGTAATACGATTTCACCTCAGCAGACGGTATGTCGCTGTCGTCTATGCGCACGCCGCGGTTGCTGCGCTCATAGTATATGTGGTAGTTGTCGAGAAACGCCATACGGTTGATCTTCGCAGAATCCGTGAACACCTCGTTACCGTCAAGGCGGTACTCGTAAGCAGGAATAGTGTTGCGCATCATCAGCCTGAAAAGATAAGTGAACAGGTTCATCTGCGACCCTACTGGCTCGGTAGGATAATACAACGGTGCATTTTCGTCTTCCTGAAGCAGTATCTCACGATAAATGTCCCTGCGCCAAACGACGTCCTCTGACATCTTCGCCGCAACAGGATATGAAATCCGGGCCCTCGTTGTTAGGCTTTGGGCGTTTTGGGCATTCTGCTCCTGCTGCTGGCGCCTGCGTGCGGCAGGCTGTGCATATGTAACCTCAACGGCACACACAAGCAAGAGCAACGTGGCGGCAAACGTCTTCAACAACGCAGCAAAACATTGCCTGCTGGCACCTGGTATGTTCTGTTTATACAAGAAACTTGTCATATTCTTATTCATTACTCTAAATACTTAACTTACTTCACTATGACTTCCATAGACGTTGGCAGCGTACGTTTTATACCATCCGGACCAACGGCGGAAATGCGCGTGATATAGAAGCGCTTGTTCCTCGACAGACGACGGAACGTCTCACGCTGACGCTGCGAGAATGAAGCGCCGTCGGACACCATCGGGACAGCATTACCCATATTATCGTAGAACACGGCCTCGAAGCCCAAAACCTTGAAGGGTATGTCCAACAGGCCATCATCGATGGCGGCCTTTATGCCTTCGGCTGACATGAGGGACGACTTGGCAAGGCCTCCTGTACGGAAGCGATTGTCGCCAATCTGTATGTACGGTGTCGGGTCAGGCAACTTGCGCACCTTGAAGGTAAAGCCTCCAACAGCACGAGCCGTACCGGTCTGGAGAGACATAACATTAATTGTAACGTCCTTGCCCACTGCCGACGGACGGGCAATATACTTGCCCGGACCTACAGGTTGGAGCGTACCTCCCGACATTGTTGCCGAAACTTTGTTAAGCGGAACGCCGGGGATGCTTATGCTTATAGGATTGCTGTATCCGGCATAAAGGACATTCATCAGGTCTGCTGAAACTGTCGCGCTGGGGTCAACCACCGTGTATTTCTGCGAAAAGTCACGGCGTATCACATCACCGTTGCCGTTCTGCATCGTTATGTAACCTATAAGGTTAAACTCTCCGGTGCGGCCGGTCACAACTTCATACGTATTGTTGCGCAAGTTTACCTGCCGCCCGCCGATGAATATCTGCGGCTTTTGCGTAGTGTCGACGGCAGCCATCACTATCTGTGCGGAAAACTTATCGCCACGGACTATCGTCTGCGAGTTTGGTATTACGAAGGCGCTCAACTTGTTGACGCGGATGTCCTTCATGTCGATATTTGCCACAAGAGTGTGCAACACTTCGCCTTCAGCATACCGTACGTCGCTCTGCAACTTTGTAAGCAGCGTCACTGCCGCAGCCACAGGCATGTCCTCAAACATGTATTCCTGCCAGTTCTTGCCCATCGTACGGGCGTTCTTAGGCAGTTCTGTCGTCAAGTTACTGGCTATTATGGCTTTCTGACGCTCGTCAGTCACCATGGTAAGTATGCGCTCGCGGAACGAGTTGATCGCGTCAAACAGTTTCTTGCCCTGTCCTTTTCCCGGAGCCAGCATCACCTGGTTGGCTGCCTCAAGGTCGTCCTTGCGCTCTATGTTCATCACATCACCGTCTTCCCCGTCGGCCTCTTTAACTATCGCAACCTTAAGCTGCTGGGCGAAATTAAACAGCGAGTCGCTCATACGCTTGACGGCTGTTGCCTTTTCAAACCAAGCCTTTACCTTCTGCGGATTGGCCTTCATCTGAGCCTCGAAGTCGCCATAAAGAGCCTCGTTCTCTGACGCCGAGTTGGTAGTTGTGCGGTGGAGGCTTTCCTCAACTATGGAGAAGCCCTCGAGCACTTCCGTCGACACATTGAGCGCGAGCATTGCCATCAAGACGACATACATGAGGTTGATCATCTTTTGGCGGGGTGATACCGGTCTTTTCTTTATTGCCATTCTTCTTTATACTTCAGCGTTGTTTCCGTTGGTCGCGGTTGCACGCATGTTAACGGTCATAGCCTCAATCATACGGGCGTAAATATTGTTAAGCTGCTCAATCTGTGAAGCCATCTTGCGCGACTGCTCGTTGATTTCGTCAATCGTGCCGATCTGTGCGCTTGCGCCTTTAAGCTGCATTTCGTAAACCTTGCAAATACCTGTAAGCGTGCGGTTGAGGTTTTCCATTTCTTCCGAGTCGCGCGTCAGGCGTGCGCTCTGCTCCGAAACCTTCGTAAGCATTTCCGTAAGTTTCTTCAGCTCGTCCACGTAATTGTTCGTTGCCTCTTCCATCTCGGGCGACACCTGTTGCTGGGCGGTAACCCAACCGGGCACGGCCTGGCCTGCGGCAAACGGCTGTCCCTGTGCGACAGCTCCGGCTTCGGAACCTCCGGGAACGGCGGCATCGCCGGCATTTTCAGATGAAGTGACACCGGCGGCTGCGCCTCCGGCTACAACTTGTCCGCCCACGAGCGGCCCTACATAGGCAACCATTCCGGGTTGTACGGTGGCAACTTCCAGAGTTTCTTCAGTTCCAGCTTCGGCCACGTCGACATTATCTTCACCGTAGCCCTCGGCATCCTCGTCGTCCTCGCCGTTAATATGCGTGGGCAGGTCTTTGCCAATGGCCGTCTTGTCGAACGGACGGTCGAACGCTGAAATGAAGAACACTATGACCTCGGTGCCCATGCCAAGATAAAGCATGAAATTGGCTCCGGGCAAGTGGGTCAGCTTGAACAACGTACCCAAAATAACGATAGATGCACCCCAGCTGTAAGCGTAGTTGAGGAACGTTTGTCCCGGCACACTGTCGAGCCACCTCTGAAGACGGTAAATTATGTTATACTTGCTGTATTCGGTCATTATTTCTTCCTCCCTTTTTGTTTTGTGCTTGTTGTTGTTGCAAGACTCCTTACGCAGCGGAAGCCTATGTAGCAACGTGGCTGGTTCTGGTACTCCCATGTGCGCCATGCCGAACGGATGAACGACTCGGGATCCTTCCACGAACCTCCGCGCACGCTTTTCTTCTTCAGGCGATACGGGTCTTCCTTAGCCGCGTTGTACCTGAGCTCGGGGTTGAGGTCGTTCATTGCATCGACGCCGGCTTCGGTATAAGTAGTGCTTGTCCACTCGGCAACGTTGCCAGCCATGTCAAACAGTCCGTTAGAATTTGACGAGAACAGTCCTACCCGGCTTGTTATCAGGTTTCCGTCCTCGGTATAGTTGCCGCGCTCAGGCTTGAAATTAGCGAAGAAGCACCCGTCTTCGTTTTTCACGTCAACCTGCTCCCACGGGAACTCCGTCCCGTCCTTGCCGCGTGCGGCATACTCCCATTCGGCTTCAGTCGGCAAGCGGTAACGCTGTATATAGCGTGCCTCGCCGCCAAGGCCTTTAAGCAGATAGTCGGTACGCCATGCGCAGAATGCATTGGCTTGCTCCCATGTCACTCCTACTACGGGATAGTCATTGTAAGTAGGGCTGCTGAAATACAGGCGCATATATGTCTCATTGTCCGAATTCACGAAATCGTTCACCCAGCAAGTGGTATCTGGATAAATGTTGACGATATACGTGTTGAGGAAGTCCCACGGCCCGCTCAACGGACGGTCTATGGTCTGCCTTACGATGCGGCCTTCGTCGTCAACATAAGCCGTGTCCTTTGAAATCATCACCACCTCGTCAGGGTTAACGGCCACGTCAGTGTTCAGGTTGCGCTGCGCCGGGTCGAGACGGTTGCGGCGCAAGGCGGCCGCCGTGTAGTCGTAAACTTCGTAGCGGTAATTCATCTGGCTTGCGTCAAGCATTTTCTCTCCGGTGACCGGATTTGTGACGTAGAGGCTCTCTATTGCCCGCTGCTCGTCTTCGTTAGGCTTGCGCGGTAGTGCCTTCTTCCAGTTCAAGTGTGGAGTCACAGGGTCTCCATTCTTGTCTTCGGTTATCATGTATGTCTCGTCGCCACCATAGGCAGGATCGGCAAGACGGGTTCGCAGAATGGAATCGCGCACCCAATATACGAACTGACGGTACTCCGAGTTGGTGACCTCGGTCTCATCCATCCAGAAACCGTCGACTGAAATCTCCTTGGCCGGTGTCTGACGACCCCAAAGGCTGTCGCCCTTGTCGATACCCATCTTAAGGTATCCCCTCTTAATCATGGTCATTCCATAAGGGGTTGGCTCGGTGAAACTACGCCCTCCTACGCCGACCAGCTCGCCGCCGCGCCCTATTGACGACATCCTGCCGCCGAAACAACCGGTCAGCAGGGCCGTAGCGAGTATGGCGAACACCATTAATATATTTGTTCTCTTCATATTCTGATTATGATTTTACCACGGACAAAAGGGGCACAACTGGCCTGCATCATCGCTTTTGAAGTCTCCGGGCCGTCCGCTCCCTTGCCTTTATCACAATATTCTCACGCTCTTATGCTTGTTCCGTCCTTTCTTGAACAGGTTTATGTCCATCTGGTAGCCCAGTATCAGCTCATGGCTGCCGTTGCCCATGCTTATGGCCGATGTGTACACCTCATAACTGTAGCCAATGTGAATGCCGTGGAACATTCCGCCCACGAGCACCGTAACCGAATTTGTCGGGCTGTATGACACACCACCATATAGCATTTTCTTGTCGTTGGTGTAAATCAATCGCCCTGACACGTCGCCTCGCCATGCAACGCCGTCGGTCCTGACAAGTACAGACGGATATATACTTAGAAACGGATTTCTCAGCTTAATATTGTATCCTCCGGTCAAATAAAACGTCGGATCTATCTTCAGTTCGTTGGTTTCGCCAAGCTCGACAAGGGGCGAAGTTATATGCTGGGCAGACAAGCCTACATACCACGGGCCATGCGTATAATACAGGCCGAAGCCTACGTCGAAGGCGCTTCCGTTGACTTCCGACGTCGAGAAGGCAGGGTCGCTTGAGTCTTCGATGTCAAGGTCGGAGCCGTCAAATCCCTCGCTAAGGAATCCCAGCTGCACTCCGGCACTAATCATTCCGCCGAAAAGGCTGTGCTTGTAGGCATACTGCAACGCCAACCGCTGGTGGGTGAACAGACCTATCTGGTCGTTAAGCAGCGACACGCCCACGCCGTGGTAGTTGTTAAGCAGGAAGAGCGGCATGTCGGCGCCGACGTACATCGACTTAGGATTGTTCTCGAAACCGGCAAAGCTCATGGCATAAGCCGCCGTGATGTTGAGCTTTGACTGCTTGCCTACGGCTCCGGCGTTGTAATACGGCTCAAGGTCCCAGTAATGGCTGAACGACACGTCATACTGCGCACCGGCCCTCGAGACGGCGAGCAACAGCAAAGCTGATATTATGTAAAGTCGTTTTCGCACGATATAATAACGCAGACCTTGATGATTTATTGCAAAACAAAATATAAGAATTAAGAGTTAAGAATCAGGAGAAGCCTCCGGCAAGCTGCCGGCAGAATCATATTCCTCCATTCTTAACTCTTAATCCTTAATTCAAAAACGGCTCCGTTTAATACTCGTCCTCGTTGAAAAGGAAGTCCTCCTTTGTGGGATAGTCGGGCCATATATCCTCGATGCTTTCGTAAACGTCGCCTTCGTCTTCTATCTCTTGCAGATTTTCCAATACCTCAAGGGGTGCGCCCGAACGTATGGCATAGTCGATGAGCTCGTCTTTCGTTGCGGGCCACGGCGCATCTTCTAGTTTTGAAGCCAATTCAAGTGTCCAATACATAACCTTTTAATTTTACGTGTTTTTTATCGAGCGCAAAAGTAATATTTTTTTTCTTATTTGCAAGATTTCTGCCACGTTTTTTCTCTGACACCGTCAATAAAGTTTAATTTCCTGGCCAATACGAACAGATAGTCACTCAGACGGTTCATATATTGCAACACTTCGGGGTCAAGTTCGGTAGTCTCGGCCAGGAAGAATATCCTGCGTTCGGCACGGCGGCATACGGTGCGGCATACGTGGGCTACGGCTGCCACATGCGAGCCGCCGGGCAGTATGAATGCCGTCTGCTGGGGTGTTCCGGCAACAATGGTATCTATTTCGTTTTCAAGGACTTCCACCTCTGCCGGGTCAAGCGTGTACGAAGGGGCAAGCTGCGTCTTCGTCTTGTCGGTTGCAAGATAAGAGCACACAGTAAAAAGGTTTCGCTGTATGCGGTATATGAGGTGCTTGTCGGGACCGTCTTTCATGAACGAAGCCAACAGACCGAGATTCGCACTCAGTTCATCCACCGTCCCGTATGCTTCAATACGTGAGTTTGTCTTCTTCACTCTGACACCACCGACAAGGCTTGTAGTCCCTTCGTCACCAGTCTTGGTATATACCTTTGTTATTTTCATAGTCGTAAAGGGTTAAAAGTTTATTATGTAATTCTGTTTGAAACGCTTCTTGTCAAAAAACACAAGACCGCAATAATACAGGTCGAATGACACCACTCCACGCAATTCTGCGGTCACTTCGCGCCATAATTGGCGCATTTTCCTGTCTTCATGTATCCCTATCAACATCACGACAACGCCGTTTCCGGCATCTTTTGCCACCGATTTAAAGGCTTCACGGCTGCCTTGGCAGGGGTAAATCACTGCGAAGCCTGCATTAACAGGCTTGCCAATAACTTCTTCGCAGCGGGTTTCCTGATAACACGCCGATTGGCAACCGGCTTTTACGTATGCTTCCACCGCACCGTCCGTGCAACCTATTGCCATCACCGTCCGAGGCTGCACATGGTTGGATACGCGCAGGCACAGTTCGCGCAATTTGCGCGTCACAGTGTCCTTACACGGATAAGCCCTGGCCAACGGCTCGTAGGCGTAATAAGGGTAATGCTCGTTTATGACGTAACGCACAATCATATAAGCCCACGGCGACTGTACGCCGAAGCCGCGGCAATGGCCAATCCTTGCCAGCCATACTATTTTGCGTTTTAATCCGAACATTCCTTATCGCGGCCCTGAATTTAGCACGCACGCCGGCGCGGCACAGGCTCCTTTTTGCAAAGATATGTATTTTTACGGAAAAAAACAATATTTTAAAGAAATATATCAAAGTACCCTGGAATAAGTTGGTTAATCGTCAGAAATACACCACAATACACTGCAAAATGTAAAAGACAGGCTTACATGCAATATGTACCCACCTGAATTTGAACTAATTACAACTCATACGAAGGCTAAGCGCACACAGTACATTAATATAATAATGTGTACGCCGTATGCAGTAAAACTCACTGATGCTGGTATGGACGCCATAAAAAAATTTGCCGGCTTACCATCAGCCCCGGTATTTACAGGCGTCATGCACACGGCAAAACAGCACCGGAAAACTGAAAGGCAGCATATTGCGTTACAAAAGGCCATAAATCATGCTGCAAAAGGCCATCTTTTGGAACCCAAAAGGCAACCTTTTGCAAAAGCCTTGACTATGCCTAAAAATACTTTACACCAAAAG
>HF986681.1 GCA_000433175.1 Prevotella sp. CAG:1058 | reverse complement strand
TGTTAATAACAATGTTTTCATGATTCATTACCTCCCCATATTTCCATGCTTCTGTTTTAATATTAGCATGTTTACCGTCTTCATTTCAACATTACATACACATGATAGCACAGGATTCGCAACCACCCGTAGCAGGCAATTGAAAGACATTCACAGCGCCGTCAATGCGTATAATCAGAGAGCCTTTAAGGTTAAAAAACGTTCCAATTGCAAATGTAATAAAATTCACGATACATTCAAACAAAAAAAAGCAAAATTCCACAAAAGTTTTATTGATTGCCGCTTAGCCACACAGCAAAATAATCACAGATTGTTATTTGGCAAATTTAAACGACTAATATCCTTTCTCTGCAAGATGTCATTATTCTTGATTAACGGCAGAAATGCTTTCATTTTGATTTTCCTTGACGCTCCAGAATGGCGACGTTATAAAAACATTGACTCAAGCCGAGTAAAACGCCGTTCCCGGATGTGCAAAGCCAACAAGTTGGGAATAAGCCTTTTACGCATCATCAAGCATAAACTGTGCAATAAAAACATATACAAAACTGCACGAAATACCGCAAATCAGACGCCAATCAGCCTGCTTTTGCCCGAATAACCGGCACGTTTTTAACTGAAAAAGGCATGCTTTCAGCATGCAAAAGGGCGTCTTTCGCACTGTAAAAGGCCACGTTTCGTGGCTTCAGAGGCAGCCTTTTACGGCAGAAGAGACTTGTAAACGCCTGATGATTATCTATTTCAACCGAAATCACCGACATTTCCCGTTTGACAAAACGACAGGCGGAAGGGCACTACCACGTGCATTCTGACAAATCAGGCTAACACCTGGCACCATGCGGCTGCACCGCCCTGCCAGGCCGACTGCCCGCAGACAGGGCTAAAACCCCCGTTTGCGAGCTGGATTTTGCAAAAACGATTGTTTTAAAACCATATTTCGGTTAAAAACATGTTTTTTTCAAAAAGCGACGTTATTTTTCGGGTTAAAAGTCATTGCATGTCGGAAAAATTCCTATTTTTGCACACAGATTCATTAATATTACACACGCCTCCGCGAGGGGGCGGACAACCAAAAAAATCTAATTATGAAAAAGAAAATCCAGTTCAGTCTCGTTTATCGTGACATGTGGCAGTCTTCAGGCAAATTCCAGCCACGTAAAGACCAGCTTGAGCGTGTGGCTCCGGCCATAATCGACATGGGGTGCTTCGCGCGCGTTGAAACAAACGGTGGTGCCTTCGAGCAGGTTAATCTGCTGGCAGGCGAGAATCCGAACGACGCCGTAAGGGCATTCTGCAAGCCATTCAACGAAGTAGGCATAAAGACCCACATGCTCGACCGCGGCCTCAACGCACTGCGCATGTATCCCGTGCCCGACGACGTACGCCGCCTTATGTATAAGGTGAAGCACGCACAGGGTGTCGACATTCCCCGTATATTCTGCGGACTCAACGACGTGCGCAACATCATACCGAGCGTTAAATGGGCATTGGAGGCAGGAATGACTCCGCAGGCAACGCTCTGCATCACGACGTCGCCGATACACACGGTTGAATATTACAGCAACATAGCCGACCAGGTAATAGAAGCCGGAGCAACGGAAATATGCCTCAAGGACATGGCCGGCATAGGCCAGCCCGCCATGCTTGGCAAGCTGACAAAGGCTATCAAGACAAAGCATCCTGACGTAATAATACAGTACCACGGCCACTCAGGCCCCGGCCTCTCAATGGCTTCAATACTCGAAGTATGCGAGAACGGCGGCGACGTAATCGACACAGCAATCGAGCCGCTGTCATGGGGTAAGGTTCATCCGGACATCATCTCCGTGCAAAGCATGCTGAAGAACGAAGGCTTCGAAGTGCCCGAAATCAACATGAACGCCTACATGCAGGCACGCACGCTGACACAGGAGTTCATCGACGACTGGCTGGGCTACTTCATCAACCCGGGCAACAAGCACATGAGCTCGCTCCTGCTGGGTTGCGGTCTGCCGGGCGGCATGATGGGAAGCATGATGGCCGACCTTGCCGGCATCCACCGCTCAATCAACTCGATACTAAAGAGCAAGGGACAGCCCGAATACACGACAGACGAGCTTCTCGTAAAACTGTTCGACGAAGTGGCTTACGTATGGCCGCGCGTAGGTTACCCACCATTGGTAACTCCGTTCTCACAGTACGTAAAGAACATAGCACTGCTCAACCTGCTAACCATGGCACAGGGCAAGGGACGCTTCGTGATGATGGACGACTCTATGTGGGGAATGATACTCGGCAAGAGCGGAAAGATACCTGGAGAGATAGACCCCGAACTCATCGAGCTTGCAAACAAGCAGGGACGCGAGTTCACAACGGCCGACCCGCACACGCTGATACCCGACGCACTCGACGACTTCCGCAAGGAAATGGACGAGCACGGATGGGAATACGGACAGGACGACGAAGAGCTGTTCGAGCTGGCAATGCACCCGGAACAGTACCGCGACTATAAGAGCGGAGCCGCAAAGAAGCGCATGCTGGCCGACCTCCAGAAGGCAAAGGACGCCAAGCTCGGCGCACAACTGTCACCCAAAGAGCTGGCAGCATTCAAGCACGCAAAGGCAGACGCCATCGTTTCACCGTACAAGGGCCAGGTATTCTTCGACTTCGAAGGCAGCAGCGAGTGCACTCCGTGCATCGAGCCTTACATCGGCCAGCACTACAAGGAGGGCGAGACCTTCTGCTACATACACACACCGTGGGGCGAGTTCCAGCCCATACCGGCAGCCCTGGGCGGCAAGCTCGTAGAGATAGCCGCAAAACAAGGCTCTAAGGTTAACCGCGGCGACGTGATTGCATACATCGAAAGAGACTGGATTAATTCTTAATTCACTATAATTGGGAATACAATAACCTGAAAGAAGAATCATAATCGGTTCCTGCCGGCCTGCCGACCTAAAAGTCACGCCAAGGGTACTGATTATGATTCTTCTTTATACATACCCGCATCAAACAACAATGGACTATAATTTCATAATAGACAAATACTGTAAAGACAACAACGAACTACGCGACATCATCGTCAACCACAGCCGGGCGGTGGCCGAAAAGGCGCTGGCAATAGCCGACGCGCACCCCGAACTGGGACTCGACAGGCAATTCATTCTTGAGGCGGCGATGATACACGACATCGGCATCGTAATGACCGACGCGCCGGGCATAAAGTGTTTCGGCACCGAGCCATACATACGCCACGGAGTCTGCGGGGCTGAAATAATGCGCGCCGAAGGCTATCCGCGCCACGCACGTGTGTGCGAACGCCACACCGGAGCGGGACTTTCAAAGGCCGAGATTGAAGCCCAGGACCTGCCATTGCCGCGCGTTGACCTGCTGCCTGAAACGTTGGAAGAAAAGGTTATATGCTACGCCGACAAGTTTTTCTCAAAGACAAGGCTCGACAGGGAAAAGACCATAGAGCAGGCAGAACGCAGTGTGGCAAAGCACGGGGACGAAGGACTGAAGAGATTTAAGGAAATGGAAAGGCTTTTCAGATAAGCGCAAAAAAAGAGATAGAAGACAAATGCCATGTCAATCGGCGTAGCCATGTCGGTCGACTGACAACCGGGCACCTGTCTCCTACCCTCAATGTAAATACTGCCTTATTGCCGGATTTCAGGAAACTGACACCAACTCATAAGCCCTGTTGCCCAGTCCGATTTTCTCGGCATGTTCAAGACACGTCTTGTACTCGGCGTTAGGATTAACGTTGTCGAAATGGTCGTGATGGTCGCAGAAGTCCGGCTTTGCCATTTCGTCGGTCAACAGCGTGTGCGGCAGAGGCGTCTGCCGCAGGCATGCGTCAACACAAGCCTGGTCGAGAGCCAGCGGGTCAAACGAAGCGAACATGCCGACGTCAGGAATAATGGCGGCATCGTTGCCCGAATGGCAGTCGCATGTGGGCGAAACGTCGCACACTAACGATATGTGGAAATTAGGACGGCCGTCGATAACAGCCTTTGTATATTCAGCCATACGGCAGTTCAGCTCCTTCACGGCGGCGTCGTTGTTGAAGTGTATGGCGTCGAAATTGCAAGCGCCGATGCAGCGTCCGCATCCCACGCAGTTAGTATTGTCTATCGACATCTTTTTCTTTTCGGCGTCAAACACAAGTCCGTTGTTGGCACACTCGCGCATGCAGCGGCGGCAACCGCGGCAGGCGTCCTGGTCTATCTTCGGCTTGCCGTTGCAGTGCTGGTCTTTCTTTCCGGCCCTTGAGCCGCAGCCCATACCTATATTCTTGATAGTTCCGCCGAATCCTGCCATTTCATGTCCCTTGAAGTGGGTAAGCGAAATGAAGATGTCTGCATCCATTACCGCACGTCCTATCTTTGCCTCCTTAACATATTCGCCGCCGTTAACGGGTACAGCTACATCGTCGGTGCCCTTCAGTCCGTCACCGATTATCACGGGACATCCGGCCGAAAGCGGCGTAAAACCGTTTTCCCAGGCACAGTAAAGATGCTCTATTGCGTTCTTCCGGCTACCGGGATACAACGTATTGCAGTCTGTCAGGAACGGTTTGCCGCCGCATAGCCGCACCATGTCGGCGACTGCCTTGGCATAATTAGACCGCAGGAACGACATGTTGCCCAGTTCGCCGAAGTGCATCTTTATGGCAACGAACTTGCCGTCCATGTCGATCTTGTCCATTCCGGCCGCCTTCATAAGCCGCTTCAGCTTGTCCGTCCTGCCTTCGTCGGGACGGCAGCGGAAGTCCGTGAAATAAACTTTTGATGTTTTTTTAGTATCTTCCATTATTTTGCCTCCTTGTCCGTTTATTTTTAAACAATCCATACGCAAATCTTAACCAAACGCGTATAAACCTACGTGCAAAGATAACGCAATTTTCCAACAAGGCAAAACTATATGCGCACATTTGGCTGACAGTAAGTTAAAACCACGTTAATAATCTGCAAACATGCCAGCTTAAAGCAAAACGTTAAATTATAAAGAAAAAAGAAGAAATTGGTGTACAATTATGTTTTATTTCCGTAAATTTGCACCCTACATTGCAATGAGAAAAAAAACTGTCATATTCATTCTGCTTTCTGCTTTCATTTTTGTGATGGCAGAACCAGGTATGCCATTTTTCAAAAGCAGCGGTAACAAGGGCGTCCTGACCGACTCTGCCGCCCTTGCTGACACCTTATTATTATTAAGCGACACCGTTGCAGGCGGCGACACCCTGGCTGGAGACTCGGCAAAGCAGACCAACACATCGAACGAACCTGACACAACAAAGATGGATTCGCTCGAACTCGCCATATACAAACACAACAAGCACATCGACGACTCCGTAAGGCTGGACAGCATCAACAGGAAAAAGTCGAACAGTATCGACGCTCCCGTGACTTTCTCTTCTGACGACTCGCTCGTCTATGACGCAACAGCCAAGCGGGCGTTCCTGTACGGAAACTCAAACGTAAAGTACCAGAACATGGACCTTAAGAGCGACCGTGTACAGATGAGCCTTGACAGCAACCTCGTACATGCTACCGGTAAAGCCGACACTACGGGCAAACTGATAGGCAAACCCGTGTTTGTAATGGGAAAGGATACATACGAGAGCGATACTATCTCGTTCAACTTCAAGACGAAAAAAGGCTTCATCAACAGCGTGTACACGGCTCAGGAAGACGGTTTCCTTACGAGCGAGAAGTCAAAACGCGACTCGAGCGGAGTGTTGTACCTGCAACACGGGCGCTACACCACGTGCGACCAGGAGCATCCAGACTTCTACATCGCCTTGTCGCGCGCCAAGGTCAGGCCAGGCAAGGACGTAGTCTTCGGTCCTGCATATCTTGTAGTTGCCGACGTGCCGCTGCCTTTGGCCATACCATACGGATTCTTCCCGTTCACCAAGAGCTATTCAAGCGGATTCATCATGCCGAGCTACGGCGACGAGAGTTCACGCGGATTCTACCTGCGCGACGGAGGTTACTACTTTGCAATAAACGACAAGTGGGATCTGAAACTGCTCGGCGAGATTTACACCAAAGGCTCGTGGGGACTGTCTGCGGCAAGCAATTACCGCAAACGATACAAATACAGCGGCAGCTTTTTCTTCAGTTACCAGAACACGAAGAACGGCGACAAGGGCATGCCCGACTATGCCGAGCAGACAAGTTTCAAGTTACAGTGGAGCCACAGGCAGGACGCCAAGGCCAACCCCTACACAAGCCTGTCGGCAAGCGTGAACTTCGCATCGACCTCTTACGAGCGCAACAACCTCAGCAGCATGTACAACCCGCAGAGCTACACGCAAAGCCTGCGAACGTCAAGCGTAAGCTGGAGTTCGTCGTTCTCGAGCATAGGACTGACCCTGAGCGGAACAGCCAACCTCAGCCAGAACATGATTGACTCAACGGTAAGCCTCTCGCTGCCCGACCTTAACATTGCCGTGAGCCGCTTCTACCCCTTCAAGCGCAAGCACATGGCAGGCAAGGAGCGCTGGTACGAAAAGATATCCGTAAGCTATACAGGACAGTTGCAGAACTCCATCGACACGAAAGAGAGCAAGCTGTTCAAGTCAAACCTGATAAAGGACTGGCGCAACGCGTTCCGCCACGAGATACCAATCCAGGCCAACTTCACCCTGTTCAAGTACATCAACATCAACCCGTCGTTCAACTTCACCGACCGCATGTACACAAACAAGGAGACACAGTCGTGGGACGAAGAGAACCAGGAGGCTGTCAGGGACACCACATACGGATTCTACAACGTATACGACTGGCGCATGAGCGTAAGCGCATCGACCAAGCTTTACGGATTCTGGGTGCCGTCGCGCAAGATTTTCGGCGACAAGATACAGGCAATACGCCACGTGCTATCGCCGCAAGTCTCGTTCAGCTACGCCCCCGACAACGGCTCGCGCTATTATGAGACGTACCAGAAGACCAACCCCGACGGCAGCGTGGAGCTGGTTGAATATTCTCCCTTCCAGAACAGCCTGTACGGCATACCGTCGCGCGGAAAGACAGGAAGCATAACCTTCGACCTGGGCAACAACCTGGAAATGAAGATAAAGTCGGACAAAGACTCGACTGGATTCAAGAAGATAAGCCTCATCGACGAGTTCGGACTGAACATGGGTTACAACATGGCCGACAAGGAACGTCCGTGGAGCGACCTTACAATGAGAATCCGACTGAAATGGTGGAAGAACTATACATTCAACCTCAACGCCGTGTTCGCCACATACGCATACGAACTCGACGAGAACGGCAACCCCTACGTGGGCACGCATACGGAGTACAGCAAGGGCAGGTTCGGCCGCTTCCAAGGCATGTCGCAGAACATATCGTTCACCCTGACGCCTGAAAAGATAAAGAAATGGTTCGGCGGAGGCGACGACGAAGACAAGGAAAAAGACGAGGAAAACGAAGATACGGACAACACGGACATCGAGTCGAACGTTGACGACGACCTCGTCCGCGGACAGCACGGCGCCGAGAAGGAGAGCGCAGGAAAGGCCGAGACTGACGAGGACGGCTACATGAAGTTCTCCATGCCGTGGTCGCTCACCTTCGGTTACGGAATATCAATGCGCGAGAATACCGGCGGTAAGTTCAACAAGAAGACCATGCGCTACCCGTACAAGTTCACCCAGACGCTTAACTTCAGCGGCAACATAAGGATAAGCGACGGCTGGAACATCAGCTTCTCGTCAGGCTATGACTTCGAGAACAAGGAAATGTCAATGACCACGGCATCGCTCCAGCGCGACTTGCACTGCTTCAACATGAGCTGCTCGGTAGTGCTTGCACCATATACGTCATACAACTTCTCGTTCCGCTGCAACGCCGCGACCCTTACCGACGCGCTCAAGTACGACAAGCGCAGCGGCTTCAGCAACGCCGTACAGTGGTATTAAGGCAAGTGCCTAATTACCAACCACATACGCGACACTTTAAAAACGGTTTCCAATCGACGGCATTTTACGCCGTAAAAGGATATCTATCACAACGCAAAAGGTTGCCTTTCGCATTACGAAAGGCAACCTTTTACAATATCAGCGGTTAACGCCCGGGAAACCACTGGCCGTTGTTCCGTCAGTACGGAACTATTTTCCCAACCGCGAAACCGCAGCTCCGGCCCGGCTGCTAATTGTCATTATTAAACCTTGCGATGTCGTCTTCTTCGCCGACAATCCACAGAATGTCGCCAGCCTTGATCTTTCTTCGCGGATTGACGATAGACAGATTCTCCTTGCCTTCCTCAAGCCCGACGACCATGCAGTTATACTTGTCCCTGATGCCGCTCTCCTCCATCGTCTTGCCGGCAAACACGCCGTCTGCGCTTATCACCATCTGGCGCAACTTCATCTCGCGTTTCTCAATGTCGTGGTCGTTCTGCCGCATCTCTTTGGCCAAGGCGGCATTCAGCGACGTCAGCTGTTCGTCGCTGCCGATAACCTGTATCCTGTCGCATGGAAATATTACAGTGTCGCCGTTGGGTATGTTGATGCGCTGTATGCCACGCAGGATGCTGCTTACAAGCACGCCGTACTTGCTGCCCAACTTAAGCTCGCGCAAGGTCTTGCCCGCCCAAAGCGAGTCCTCAGGTATGTCGAGTTCGGAGATGTGGATGTCACGGTCGAGCAGTTTGCCCTCGTACAACGGACGCTTCCGCCCCATCACCTCTGCTGCAATCTCGCGCGAGCGCAGGTTTTGCATGAACATGCGCTCCATCCTGATACTGCGCTTTTTCAGCGAGCGCGACACAATCATAAGCGCCACCACGGCAAGGGCTATGCTTATCATCAGCGCGTTGGTGAAGCGCGTAAGGTAGTTGCATATATAGAAGATGAAAGCCGACGCGATAACCACTCTTACAAGTATGGTGAATATTAGCGGCAGGCGGTTGTAATGGCTTTCGTTCCAAAGAGCCTTGAATTCCTCGCTGTGGTTCTTCTTCATGACAATGGCACGCAGGAAAGGCGCTATTATCGACAACGTAACCAACCCGCATACGGCATTAGCCCACCAGTGCGGGAGCAGCTGGCGTATGAACGGCAGGAAGAAGGTTAACATCAAGGCTATGGCCGCACCAGACAGGATTGAATAAACAATGGTGTTACGTAGCATCTGCACCAACAGGCTCTTCCACTTGCGTTCAGGATTGGCAGGACGCCAGCTTAGCGTAATATTGTTGAGCGCAACAATCCATTTACCGGGCAAATGGCGCTCAAGCATGCTGTAACAGGGCGTAGCAGCCCTTATCATATAAAGTGTTAGGAACGTCGTTATTACGGAAACAGCAACCACAACGGGATAGACAAAGCTGCCTATGACGCCCAGCGAGAGGCCGAGCGAGGCTATGATGAACGAGAACTCGCCAATCTGCGCCATTGAGAAGCCGCACTGCATGGCCGACTTCAACGATTGTCCGCTGATGAGGAAACTGAGGGTGCCGAACACGGCCTGCCCCAATATTATTGTAAGTACGAGCATGAGGATTGGCAGGGCGTATTCAACCAGCACATTGGGGTCTACGAGCATGCCCACCGACACGAAGAACACGGCGCCGAAAAGGTTTTTCACCGGCTCGACGAGCTTGGTTATCCTCTCCGCCTCAATTGTCTCGGCGAGAATTGAACCCATGACAAACGCCCCAAACGCGCTGCTGAAACCCACCTGCGTGGACAACACGGCCATGGCGCAGCACAGGCCGAGCGACAATATCAGAAGCGTCTCGTTATTAATCAGCTTGCGCACCGACCTGAGCAACAAAGGTATAAGGTAAATGCCGACAACAAACCACAATACAAGGAAAAACACTATCTTCAACACGCTTCCCAGCATCTGCCCGCCGTCAGGACTGCTGCCGTTGGCTATGGTTGAAAGCATTACCATCATTACGATGGCAAGAATGTCCTCAAGTATGAGCACGCTCATCACAAGTCCGGCGAAACGCTGCTGACGCAGGCCCAAGTCGTCGAACGCCTTGTAAATAATAGTGGTTGAGCTCATTGCAAGCATTCCGCCGAGGAAGATGCAATCCATGCGGCTCCAGCCGAAGGCGTGACCAACCACCACGCCGAGCATCATCATGCAGAATACTATCGAGCAGGTGGATATTATTGGCGACGCACCCATCTTAATGATTTTCTTGAACGAGAAGTCAAGGCCGAGCGAGAACAACAGGAACATAACGCCGATGTCGCCCCACGTGCTTATATTGCCTCTGTCGATTACCGACATGGTATAAGGCATGTGCGGACTAACAAGGAAGCCGGCCACGACATAGCCCAGGACAAGGGGCTGCTTGAGCTTCTTGAAAAGAATGGTAACCAGGCCTGCTACTATCAGGATAAGCGCAAGGTCTTTTACGAGAAGAGGGAGTTCGGACATCTTACTCCAATTTGGATTTTGAGTGTTGAGAAACTAAAAACTATGATTACCTCGAATTAACGAGCAACCCTTAACTACAGAAGAGACTCAAAAAATTATGATTGCCTTTGCAGATGAAGCATAAGAAACAGGACCTGCAAAAGCAATCATAATTCAATATTGCAGTGTTCAATCACGACTTGCGTCAGTCGTTGTATCCGGCGGTTATCTTGCAGATGTTTATAATTACCTGCACAGCCTTCTCCATTACCTGGACGGATACGAACTCGTATGGTCCGTGGAAGTTAACTCCGCCGGCGAAGATGTTGGGACACGGCAGTCCCTTGAACGAAAGCTGGGCACCGTCGGTACCGCCACGGATAGGCTCGACTTTAGGCGGTACGCCGCAATCCTGCATGGCCTTAAGCACGATGTCGATGACATGCATGTTGGGGTCTATCTTCTCCTTCATGTTGTAATACTGGTCCTTGACGTCAGCCTCCACAGTGCCTTCACCATACTTCTCGTTCATCTTCTTCACGCATTCCACGATGAAGTCCTTACGACTCTCGAAGCGCTCGCGGTCGTGGTCGCGGATTATGTATGACAGTTTGGCGTTCTCGATGTTTGACTCAACGCCGAGCAAATGGTAGAAGCCCTCGTAGCCCTCGGTTGTCTCGGGGGTCTCGTCGACGGGAAGCATCATGGCGAACTCGGCAGCCAGCCTGTTGGCGTTGACCATCTTGCCCTTGGCATATCCCGGGTGTACGCTGACGCCCTTGATAGTAACCTTTGCTGAAGCCGCATTGAAGTTCTCGAACTCAAGGTCACCCAAGTCTCCTCCGTCCATGGTGTAAGCCCACTCGCATCCGAACTTCTCTACATCGAAATGGTGTGCGCCCATGCCTATCTCCTCGTCCGGGTTGAAGCCCATGCGTATGTCGCCGTGCTTCACTTCGTCATGGTCGCGCAGCCAGCACATTGCCTGTACAATCTCGGCAATGCCGGCCTTGTCGTCGGCTCCGAGCAGAGTGTGCCCGTCAGTTACAATTATATCCTCGCCCTTGTGTGCGAGCAGCTCGGGAAACTTCTTTGTCGATGATATTATACCCGGCGAAAGTTCTATATCATTGCCGTCGTAATTGCGTATCAGCCTCGGTTTAACGTCTTTGCCGCTGCAATCGGGTGACGTATCGTAGTGGCTGATGAAGCCTATTGTGGGCACGTCTTTCTTCATGTTGGACTTCAGCGTCGCGTAAACGTAGCCGTTATCGTCCATTTCCACGTCGTCAAACCCCTCTTCCTTCAGTTCGTCGCGCAGGTATTTGGCAAAAACAAGTTGTTTTGATGTACTCGGCACGGTGTCGCTGTCTTCAGCCGACTGCGTGTCGAAGCTAACGTACTTTAAAAATCTTTCGATTATGTCCATAGTGCTTAGTGGTTATTGTATTTTTTAATTCAATCCTTCGCCTTGTCCGTCAAGGAACAAAACTTATCGACATCACCCGCCAAAGCGGCAACATGAAGTCAAAAAAAGACAGTGGAGATACCTATTCCCCACTCTTTTTGCAAAAGTAACATTTTTATTTCATTTTATATGCCACAAAGGTTCTGATTTTAGTTCAGTTAAGTTAAAAACATCTTAAAAACTCACATAACAGCCCACAGAACAAACAAATACAAAACATTGCACCGCATCATGCCTGTTTTTAACGCAGTGCAAAATCGGGAAAGCAAGTGCCTTGGGTAGCCTTACGCTTTAAGACGATTACTTATCGGGAAAGGAAAATCACGGAAAACAGTTATACTTGTTGTCGGCAAAGATATTTAATTTGCAAAACAAAAATACAAACCATAATTAAAAACAGATATTATGAAAAATCTAAAAAGACTGCAATTTGCCATTATCGCACTATGCGCCGTCCCATTGCTGACAGCGTGCAGCGACGACGAAACCACCGAACCAGGAACAGACCCTACGCCTCCGCCACAGGAAACCGGTATATTCGAACTGGCGTCTGACGGCGAACAGCAAGACGTAACGATACCAATAGCCGAGCCATGGGAAGCGACCTCGTCTGCAAACTGGCTGCAACTATCGCAGATGGGCGGCAAGGGCGGGGAAAGCGTAAAGGTAATTGCCGCACGCAACCTCACCGGACGCGCGCGTACCGGCTACATCAACTTCAGTAACGCGCCTGCGTCAAGGACATCCGCCGACTCCACACAGATAGTTGTACACCAGCCGGCCAACGAAGAGGAGGACGCACCTGGAGTAGTGCTGACCGAGGCTTATTTTGAAAACGGAGGAATATTCGTAAACATTTACAACGGACGAGATTCTGAAAGTTCGTTCCAAGAACTGGCAACGGCCAGCCCGGCATTCTCATTCACCGACCCAAACGCATCGTCGCCGACCAAGGCTCCGATCATTTACGTGAAGAAAGGCGAAACATATAAAGCCAATCCTTATGTAATATTCGACGAGAATGGTTTGGCCGAGGGTAAATTCTCGATAGCTGGCGAAGAGTCGGTCAACAAGTTGCGCATTAAGCAGAATGTTGTATTCAAAGAACTCGGCAGCCTCAACAACGAAGGTTCTGCCGCAATACACTTCACCGTCGGCGACGTAATCTATTACGGCGGAGGCATAATCAGCCATACCAGCTTAGGCTACGAGCAGACTACACCAAGCTACGAGTTCCGCTCATACAACACCGCAACGGGAGAGGAAAAGACGTATGCCGACATACCTGAAAGCGGAGCAGGCACTAGTTGGCAGGGTGTTCCAGTATTGGTCGGCGCTGAAGGCGTATATATTCTCTCAACCAGCAAATGGCAGAAAGTAGCGTCACGCAGCGACAAGGCAATCGCGGCTGCAACCGACGGCGACAAGCTCTATGCCGTAACAGCCCAGTCGGTAGACACATACACACTCGCCAAAAACTCGGACGGCAGCATGACAGCCACACTTGACGGCACTAACAGGCACGGTGAAACATTCAACAGCACAAGCACTACAACTGACGGCAACGGCACCACATGGATTCTCGACAACCAGTCGAACAAGGCATACGCCATAAGCGGCGGCGTGCTTGAACCGACGACATGCCCAGCCAATAACTCTCTCAACCAACAATTCAACTTCATCGGTGTTGCCAACGGATACATTTACGCCTTTGACGGTACTTCCGTAATCAGGTATGACGCAGGTTCGGGTACTGCTGAACCGTTGCGCATGCTGGGAACATTCGAATGGTACGGCGCAACCGAATGCGTCAACGGACAATTGTACAACTTCGGAGGAACGGAAACTTTCCGCGGCACGGAAACTGCTTCTAAAGACATGCGCAGGTTCTCACCTTCCGACTACGCACCGATATCAGTGGCAATCATGCCCGAATAACCAACCACCGCCCTTACGTCCAGCCGGATAGGGCATATCAACAGGCCATCATCCACAAGAAGTAATGCTTACGGCACTTCTTAGGATGATGGCCTGGCTGTTTTCAGTTTTTCCAATCAGTCAAACCTAATAAAAACACATCTGGAAAAACAAAATTAAAACTCTTTTCAACAGTTTTATTTTGTTTTTCAACCGACTTGCACTATCTTTGCAGCGCAAAACGGAAAATTAAAACTTTTATGGACGATTATCACGCGGAAAAAATGTGCTTGTAACGTGAGGAAGTATGCTCTTAAGTAAATCTTCCCCACTTAGTTAAACATTTTTTGGAGGATTTGCAAATGAGAACATACTGGAATACCAACAATGGACTTAAGCAGATTGGCCAATGGGAGCCGAACTGCTGGATACAAGTGACATGCCCGACTGAAGACGACCAGCGGCTTCTGGAAGAAGAATTCAAGATTCCCGACTATTTCCTATCAGACATCAGCGATAACGACGAGCGCGCCCGTTACGAATACGATGACGGTTGGATGCTCATAATCCTGCGTATCCCGTTTGTCAAGGAGATACGTTCACGTACGCCGTATACAACCGTCCCCCTCGGCATAATCCACAAACGCGACGTAACCATAACCGTCTGCTTCCACGAAACAAACATGATGATTGACTTCGTAAGCTACCAGCAGAAGCGTGGCGAAGGATTCACAGACTACGTGGATATGATTTTCCGCCTGTTCCTGTCTTCAGCCGTATGGTACCTGAAACGGCTGAAGCAAATAAACAGTCTTATTGAAAAGGCCAAACGCAATCTTGACCGTGAAGTGAACAACGAGTCGCTTATAGGCCTGTCGCGCCTGCAAGACTCGCTGACTTATTTCATTACATCAATCCGTGGCAATGAAAACCTGCTGGCCAAGCTGAAATTCAAGCTGCAAGTGGACGAACTCGACGCCGACCTCATCGAAGACGTAAACATCGAGATGAGCCAGGCGCGCGAAACCACCAACATATACTCGGACATCCTGGAATCAACGATGGACACTTATTCGAGCATCATCAACAACAACATGAATACAGTGATGCGTACACTTACGTCAGTATCCATCATACTGATGTTCCCGACGTTGATTGCCAGCATATTTGGAATGAACCTTACCAACGGTATGGAAGGCAATAAGTTCGGTTTTCTTATCGCGATAGTCGTATCTGCGTTAATTTCAGGTATTTCATGGTGGATTTTCCGCCATAAACGGCTCATTTAGAATGAAAAATAGAAAATTTCCTAATTTTGTTTGCTGAAATACAATATTTTTAATTAAGTTTGCAAACAATAATAAGTAACAAGACACAAGAAACATGTGACAAGCAGACAAGGCATAAGCTGACAAATAAAGCCATATCGACACATAATTTAATGTAATGGCAATATTTGCAGCTGACAGACTTGAAAACTGAAAAACTTGCCTACTAATAAAGAATGACATGATGGACCCTCAAGAAAACACTCTCGGTCAAGAAATGACGGAAGAAATGCAGAACGCCGCACAGGCTGCAAACAGCAATCAGGGAGACGAAAACACAGCCCTGGTAAGTGAGACAGAAGAAATTTCTCCTGTTGAATCCGATTCGTCAGAACAAAGGAAAGTTTATAAAAGCAAAAAAGAGGTAATCGAAAGAATGAAGGAGATTGCACACAATGACGACTCTCCAAAGAAAGACGAGATTGACTACCTCAAAACTGCTTTTTACAAATTGCACTTTGCCGAAAGGGAAGCTGAGATGAAGGCTTACATCGAAGCCGGCGGCGACCCTGAAAGCTACAAGGTGCTGCCCGATGCAGATGAAGAGGAATTCAAGGCCGAAATGAGCATAATAAAAGAGAAACGAGCCAAAATATTCTTGGAACAAGAACAGGAAAAACAAACAAACCTGAAGAAGAAGCTCGACATTATTGAGAAAATAAAGGCCATGATAACATCGCCCGACGAGGCGAACAAGTCATACCAGGAGTTCAAGAAGCTACAGCAGGAATGGAAAGAAATAAAGCTTGTCCCTGCCGAGAAGGCTAATGAACTGTGGCGCAACTACCAGCTTTACGTAGAACAGTATTACGACTTGCTGAAACTGAACAGCGAGGCACGCGAATACGACTTTAAAAAGAACCTTGAAATAAAGGTACGTCTCTGCGAAGCAGCAGAAAAATTGTCAGAGGA
Source organism: Prevotella sp. CAG:1058 (assembly GCA_000433175.1). Lineage (GTDB taxonomy): Bacteria > Bacteroidota > Bacteroidia > Bacteroidales > Bacteroidaceae > Prevotella. The sequence continues at coordinate 12,084 of HF986681.1, read as the reverse complement.
AAGCGATGTTATAAGTGCATTCCACCAACTTCAGAAACTGCATCAGGAGTACCGCGAGACAGGTCCTGTGGCAAAAGAGTTGCGCGAAGAAATATGGGCACGCTTCAAGGCTGCGTCAACCGTAATAAACAAACGCCACCAACAGCATTTCGAGGAACTGCGTTCAAAAGAGGAAGACAACCTTGCCAGCAAGACTGCTTTATGCGAAAAGGTGGAGGAAATTGCAAAAACTGACATTAAGAACGCATCAGAATGGGATAAGAAGACCAAGGAAATCATAGCCATCCAGGCCGAATGGAAGACCATAGGCTTCGCCCCGCAGAAGATGAATGTTAAGATATTCGAGCGCTTCCGTGCCGCCTGCGACGAATTCTTCGGCAAAAAGGCCGAATATTTCAAGAACATGAAGCAGCAGTTCTCTGAAAACGCGGAGAAGAAGAAAGCACTCGTAGAGCAGGCACAGGCTCTGCAAGACAGTACCGACTGGAAGTCGACCAGCGACAAACTGATAGCCCTGCAGAAAGAATGGAAGACTATCGGCATGGTACCGAAAAAGCTCGGCGATAAACTTTGGAACGATTTCCTCACCGCTTGCAACCACTTCTTCGACGCACGCAACAGCGCAAACGCCGGCACACGCAACGAGGAACGAACCAACCTTGAAAACAAGAGAAGCATCATCGAAAAGCTCAAGGCCCTGGCAGAAGGTACAGAAGACAATATCCAGGAGAAAGTACGCAACCTCGTTGACGAGTATAATGCAATCGGGCACGTGCCTTTCAAGGAAAAAGACAAGCTCTACAAAGAGTATCACGACATACTCGACAAACTCTATAAGGAGCTTAACATCTCGACAGCACGCCGCCGCTTGGACAAGTTCAGGAATAACCTGAAGAACGTAGCTGAAAAGGGTGTGGATGCACTTGACAACGAACGAGCCCGGATGATGCGCCGTTATGAGTCATTAAAGCAGGAGATCCAGACATACGAGAACAACATCGGTTTCCTCAACGCCTCAAGCAAAAAAGGCAACTCGCTCATAGACGAGATGAACCGCAAGGTGCAGAAGCTGAAAGACGAACTGAATCTCGTACACGAGAAAATCAAGGCTATCGATGCCGAGAACAACGGCTAAGTCAATCAGGAATTAATTATCATGAGTTAAGGATTAAGAAAATGTACCGGTTCATTGCCGTATGAATATTTTTCTTAATCCTTAACTTTTTATTTATAACCACACTTCACTGAAAAATGAGGCATCTTATTTTATTCTCATTCCTTCTCTTATCAACCACATTGACATGTGCGCAGACGTTCACACAATGGCGCGATTCGCTCAAGACCCTTAACCGCCAGGCCGCGCTATACCCAGACTCGCTGGAGCTGCAACTCGGCAAAGCAGCCGTCAACCTGCAACTGCTCGAATGGGAAGACGCCATAAGGACATGCAACGACATACTGACAAAAGACAACAACAACCTGTCGGCCCTGTATTACAGGGCTTACGCCAACAACAACCTGCGCCGGCATGAGCTTGCAAAGAACGACTACGAAAGATTCGTAAGCATGTCGCCACGCAACATGGAGGCACGCCTGGGGCTCGCTTATACATACACGAAGCTGGACCGCAACATCGACGCACTCAATGAAACAAGCACCCTTATCGAGCTGTATCCGGACAGCAGCATAGTCTACGAAGCAAGGGCGGAAATAGAGAAAAACATGAAAGCCTACGACGCTGCACTGTACGACCTGGACGAAGCAATAAAAAGAGACCCTAAAAACAGCGACCTATTCGTGTCAAAAGTCGAAATCCTGATTCTTCTAAACAGGAAGAAGGATGCAAAAAATGCGCTCGACGAGGCTGTAAGGAACGGTGTGCCAAGAGGTACTCTGCTCGAATGGTACAAGAAATGCAAGTAAGTCCGGCAGTAACAACAATATCCCCATCTGCCATGCGGCCACGCACAACAAGCGGATTTTAATCTAACAAGAGACCGCTAACAGCCATGTGGCAACCGGCATGACAGCGAATAAAAAATCCAACCGTACCTAACGACCGGCCACCCTGTTTAGTGTATGAAAACGGGCAGAAAACGGATGAAATACAAAAGGCGGCATTTCGCAATGCGAAATGCCGCCTTTTAGCATGTAAAAGGTTACCTTTCATGGGATAAAAGGTAACCTTTTGCAACAAGGCATGTTTACAGCCTTTTCATGACTAAACGTCATTCAACACCGGTTATCCTTAACAACAGGTACGGAGTGTCGGGCAACACCACCTTGCCATGGTTCTTGTCGTACACACGGTCGCGCACAGGAGCCGTTGTCTCGAATACCGCCGGCACTTCGGTTATGGTCATGTTCCATGTGTCTATTATCTCAACCTTGAAGCGCACACCCTCTTTCAGCCTCGGGTACATGGCGTTTTTCACAGGCAGGTCAAACGTCCACTCGTGCGATATTTCCTTTCCAAGATAGACCATATAATAATTCTCGTCCGCCGACGACGTGTAAGGATCCCAGCTGTTGTCGCAAAGCTGCAACGGACCGGGCATGGCTTCGAGGATTCCACGCATGAATTTTATACGTTTCCACGACTCGCCCTGGAACTCGCCGCCTACCGCGAGGAAGTCGCGCGAGTAGTCGGTAGGCCCGGCCATGTAGCATTCGCCGTGCGTAACGTAAGTACCGGCCATCAAGCCCTGCCACATGCGGTAGAGCAGCTCCTGGCCGCTAAGGCTGCCCCAGCGGTTGTCCATGTTGCCCTCGTAGCACACTTCGTCGAATATTACAGGCTTCTTGTAAATGTTCCTGACCGTGGCGGCGCGGCCGAAGCCCTCCACCGGTGCCTGGTCCTGTATGCTTGCGTGGGTGTATTCAGGCATCCAATACTTGTAATACTTCGCCGTATAGCTGTGGATTGAGCATAGGTGCGAGTACGGGTCGTTGTCGACAACGGCACGCGTAATCTTGTCCCAGTCTGCTATTTCCAAATGGCGGAGGAAGTCGTACTCGTTAGCCAGAGACCACCAAACGTTACGGAATGCCCCGAGACGCGCCACCACGTACTCGACGTAACGCAGGTTGACGTCCATGGGCATCTTGTCGAAATTCCAACGGCCGTCGTCGTAAGGGTGGAACAGCACTACATCGGCCTCAACGCCAATAGCCGCCAGACTGTCGATGCAGCGCTCCACGTGGGCGAAATATTCGGGGTTGAAGCGTGTGTAGTCCCACTCGAACACTGTCTTGCCGTCCTTGTCCCGGCCCTTGCCTTTCAACTCGAACGGATAAAGCGACGGTTCGGGATAACCGAAGTCGAAGTTTTGCACCATGAGCAGCATCCTTATCTTGTTGAAACCAGCCTTTTCGAGCGAGCGGAGCGTGCGCTGCGGATAGTCGCCGACGGCGTGCATCCAGTCGTACGACGTCGTGCCTACGGGATAATAGCGCTTTCCGTCGCCATACTTGAAGCCGTATGCACCGTCGGTTGCCACGGGACCGTGGTTGCCTTCGCCAGCAGGTACGCACTCGAAACCGCCCTTACGTCCGTCGAGCTCTGACACCTTTGAATGCGTAACATACGACCATTTACCGGTCTTGCATGGCATGAACCTCACTTTGAATACACCACGGCCATCGTAAAAACCGCGCACAGTGAACGTAGTGTCAGGCCCCGTGAACACGGCAGACAGCTCCACGTCAAACGGATTACCCTTGACGTCGGCCTTGATGCTTACCTCATAGCGTCCCCAACGCGCGACCTTGTCGGCTGCGCGAAGTCCTGATGCGACGAATATTGACAACAAAAAGAAAACAAGTCGTTTCATATTATTGATTTGACAATTTAAGATTATGCTTTATTTTTTACTTTAGAACATACACGACAAGACGAAATCAGTCGAGGTTTCTCAGCTCGAAGCTTGTCACTTCCACCTCTCCGTCGCCACTGTAATAAATGCCCGTAACGTCGCGGTACATATCCCCCTCTTCAATTTCACCTTAATTAGGATGTAGGCATGAGGCGCACCGAACTGAAAGTCTTACACGAGACATCAAACAATAAACCGCAATCAAACGGAAAACCGAACGCGTAAAAATATTAAATACCATAAAATATGACATTTAAAACAATCACATTAACCAAATGTAACACATTAATCCAATGATTATCACTTGCAAGAAGGGCACAGTGATATAGCAAACAAAAAAATAAAGAGTTATCTTAGTTTTAAGATAACTCTTTAGTAAGTTGGGATACCCGGATTCGAACCAGGAATGACAGGACCAGAATCTGTAGTGTTACCATTACACCATATCCCAATGTTCTGCTTAATCAGAAAGTCTTTATTTCTGTTTTGCGAGTGCAAAGGTACGCATTTTTTTTTAACTGACAACATTTTTCCCAACTTTTTTCTAAAAAAACTCAAAATAACCGGCCTTTATCATTGTTTTACAATAAATCAATGTACCTTTGCATAAGAAACGACGCATACAGCAAGCAAGTAATCAAAGCATTACACGAGTCCTGCATGAGTCAAGATTTTTACATTAACAACACTTCATCTTTTTAATGGAACAAGTAAAAAAATTAGTCGAGACAATAACAAAAGGTATTCAAGAAAAAAAAGGCTCTAACATAGTCATAGCCGACTTGAGCGGTATAGAGGGCACTATTTGCCATTATTTTATCATTTGCCAAGGCAACTCCCCGTCGCAAGTCGAAGCAATCACCGACTCAGTAGAAGAAACTACAAGGATTGATACAGGCGAAAAACCTGTGCACGTGGTAGGTTTAGGCCATTCACATTGGGTGGCCATGGACTATACGGACGTGATGGTCCACATATTCTTACCTGAAGACAGGGAATACTATAATTTGGAAAATCTGTGGGAAGATGCAAAACTAACCAAACTGCGCGACATCGACTGAGCATCTTAACAAATACACGACAGAAAAGGCCGTAATGCACGTTACAGCTTAAAACCAAGATTTATTATGGAACAAGATAAAAACAACAAAAGGCCAAAATTCAGCATGAGCTGGATTTACATGCTCGTGCTGTTCGGCCTTATCGCAATGTACCTGCTGGGAGGCGACTCCGTAGGAAGTGCAAGCAAGAAGATTTCATACGACGAGTTCAAGACTTTCGTCAACAAGGGTTATGCTTCCAAGATAATAATCAACAAGGACGAGAGTACGCTGAAGATGTATGTCAATCCCAAAAACATACGCGACGTGTTCAAGCAAGGAAGCAAGAACACGGGCAACAATCCGTATGTGACGACTGAATTCGGCAGCGTGGACAAGGTAGAGACCTTTATCGAGGCAGAGAAGAAAGCCGGAAAATTCAAAGGCGAACTTAACTACGAGAACAAGCAAGGCAACGACTTGTTCAACATCCTGTTGAGCTTCGGCCCCATATTGCTGCTGTTCTTCCTCTGGATATACCTCATGCGCCGCATGAGCGGAGGCGGAGGTGGAGCCGGCGGAGTGTTCAACGTCGGCAAGAGCAAAGCCAAGATGTACGAGAAAGGTGCCGAAATCAACATAACATTCAAGGATGTAGCAGGACAAGAAGGTGCAAAACAAGAGGTGCAGGAGATTGTTGAATTCCTGAAAAACCCGAAGAAATACACCGACCTGGGCGGCAAGATACCCAAGGGAGCATTGCTTGTAGGTCCTCCGGGAACTGGTAAGACCCTGCTTGCCAAGGCTGTTGCAGGCGAAGCCGGCGTTCCGTTCTTCTCCATGAGCGGCTCGGACTTCGTTGAGATGTTCGTCGGCGTAGGTGCAAGCCGCGTGCGCGACCTGTTCCGACAGGCTAAGGAAAAGTCGCCGTGCATCATATTCATCGACGAGATTGACGCCATAGGCCGCGCCCGCAGCAAGAATCCGTCGATGGGAGGCAACGACGAACGCGAAAATACGCTCAACGCCCTGCTTACCGAGATGGACGGCTTCGGCACAAACAGCGGCGTAATCATACTGGCAGCCACAAACCGTGCAGACATGCTCGACTCGGCCTTGTTGCGCGCAGGACGCTTTGACAGGCAGATAAATGTCGACCTGCCCGACCTTAACGAGCGCAAGGAAATTTTTGAAGTACACCTGAGACCGGTGAAGATTGACGAAACTGTCGACGTTGACATGCTTGCGCGCCAGACCCCGGGATTCTCAGGGGCCGACATTGCCAACGTGTGCAACGAGGCTGCACTGATAGCCGCACGCCACGACAAGTCGTACGTGGGCAAACAAGACTTCCTCGACGCCGTTGACAGAATCATAGGTGGACTGGAGAAGAAGACTAAAGTGATGACCGAAGGCGAGCGCCGCACGATAGCCCTGCACGAGGCCGGACACGCAACCATATCATGGTTCCTCGAACATGCCAACCCGCTTGTCAAGGTGTCGATAGTACCGCGCGGACGTGCTCTCGGAGCTGCATGGTACATGCCCGAGGAAAGGCAGATAACAACAAAGGAGGAAATGCTTGACGAAATGTGCGCCACGCTTGGCGGACGCGCCGCAGAGGAGCTTTTCACCGGACACATTTCAACCGGTGCGATGAACGACCTTGAGCGCGTAACGAAAAGCGCTTACGGCATGATTGCCTACGCCGGAATGAGTGAGAAGTTGCCCAACATCTGCTATTACAACAACAACGAGTACAACTTCCAGAAACCGTACTCTGAAACAACGGCGAAAATCATGGACGACGAGGTGCTGAAAATGATCAACGAACAATACGTCAGGGCCAAAGACCTGCTGACACAGCACAAGGAGGGACACAACAAGCTGGCCGAACTGCTGCTCGAACGTGAGGTTATCTTCGCCGAGGACGTGGAAAAGATTTTCGGCAAACGCCCGTGGGTAAGCCGCTCACAGGAAATAATGGAAAGCGAGAACAACGGCAAGGCCGTAAATGACAGCGAAGCCGAAGCATCTGCCGCAACCGACAGCGATGCCGGCAAAGCCGGAGTAAACGCAGGCGACGAAATAGTAGAAGAAAACAAGTAAGACTATTAACAACCACTTGGACCAGTTAAAGCCATTGCCTTGTAAGAATAAGGAGACAAGGCATTTGGCTTTAACTTATATAACATACCTGAATACCCAAAACACAAACAATTATGAAAAACCTTATTGTCAGAAGCATTACAGGCATATTCTTCGTGGCAGCCATAGTGGTATGCTTCATGAAGCCGTTTGCAATGGAATTCCTGTTTGCCCTCATAACAGGGCTCAGCATCTGGGAATACTGCGGACTCGTCAACAACGTAAAAGGCGTACAGGTGAACCGCCTTATCAGCACCATAGCCGGAGTCTACTTCGTCCTCGCCGTGGGCGGTTTCTGCAGCGGTATCGTGCCTACGGCTGCAGTGTTCATCCCATACCTGCTTACGGTAGTCTACCTATTCATAAGCGAGCTTTACGCTAAAACTGAAAATGCGATAAACGACTGGGCATACACCATGCTCGGACAGATGTATATCGCCCTGCCCTTCTCAACCATCAACGTTCTGGCATTCAACGCCACAGCCGACGGTAACATCGCCTTCAACAATCTGGTTCCGTTGTGCGTGTTCGTCTTCCTTTGGGCCAACGATACAGGTGCTTATTGCGCAGGGTCGCTACTTGGCAAGCACAAGCTGTTCCCACGCATCTCGCCGGGTAAAAGCTGGGAAGGCTCGATAGGCGGAGCCATAATAGTGCTTGCCGTGGCTTTCGGCATCGGACAATACGAGAACGGGCTCGACTCGCAAACCGGGCTCACCGTATTACAGTGGATGGGGCTTGGACTCGTTGTCGTAATGTTCGGCACATGGGGCGACCTCGTGGAATCCTTGTTCAAGCGCACACTCGGCATAAAGGACAGCGGCAACATATTGCCCGGACACGGCGGCATGCTCGACCGTTTCGACTCGTCGCTAATGGCAATGCCGGCAGCTGTAGTTTATCTTTACTCGTTAACTTTATTTTAACGAGTAAAGATTAATATTTCCATCCGTTATTTTACCGCAAATATACCCTATCGGGTATAACGCAAAATATTATTTATAAAATTATACCCGAAAAGGTATAAATATTATATTAATTTATTATATTTGTACCCGAAAGGGTATAATTCATTTGCAATCCTTATTTAACAATTCGCAATAATCCACCCTTAAAATAACTGCGGGCATACTAATTATAAGTTTACACCAGGCAGTTAAACAACAGTCATCCGGCAAGGGCGGCTACGGCTGTTACTTGTACGCATAGAATCATAGAACAATGGATACACCGGACTTGGAATTGGCGAACTTCGTAAAGGAGATGAGAAAGAAGTTCAACCTTACACAAATAGACCTGGCCGATAAGTCAGGGGTTGGCTTACGTTTCGTCCGCGACCTGGAGCAAGGGAAACAAACCCTGCGCATGGACAAGATAAACCAAGTGTTGAACCTGTTCGGCAGGCACGTAGGGGCGGTAAAAAAGTAGCCAGATGAATAACAGGCGCACGCAGCCTGCCACAAGCACCACAAAAAAACAAAATAAAACTGCCAGCCATGAAACGAGCATTAGTTTACCTTCACGACAACCTTGCCGGAATACTGACCGAAGACGAAAACGGATTTACGTTCGAATACGACGGCGAGTTTCTCGAGTCTGATCATGCCGAAGCCGTAAGCCTTACGCTTCCGCTAAGCCGCGAGCCCTACCATGACACAGTGCTCTTCCCCTTCTTCGACGGCCTTATACCTGAAGGCTGGCTGCTCGACATAGCCGAGAAAAGCTGGAAAATAAACCAGCGCGACCGCATGTCGCTGCTCCTGGCCTGCTGCAAGGACTGCATCGGTGCGGTAAGCGTGGTGCCCTATCCCGAAAATGTCGAGGGGTAAGCGGCATGTACGCCATTATACGCCCGTAACGACAACCACTTTCATAACCTTAAACCCTTATTCCACATGAAATGCTTATTCTGCTATAAAGACCTGGCCGAAGGGCAAAAAGACTTCCACCCGGCATGTGCGCGCAAATTCTTCGGCGTGCGCAACGCCCCCTCACTGCCCTACGTGCGCGCCCAGCTCGGCGACCTGGCACGCAAGGTGGTACGCAGCCAGACAACGCTGACAGGCGTGCAGGCCAAGCTCTCGCTCGACATAGACCGCGGAGGGCGCAACGAGCCCGACCGCTTCACAATCGTAGGGCTGTGGGGACGGTTCATACTGAAGCCGCAAACCAACACATACCGCGCCCTGCCTGAGCTTGAAGACCTGACGATGCACATGGCGGAGGCTGCCAAGATAAGCGTGGTGCCGCACAGCCTGATACGCTTCCGTGACGGCGAGCTATGCTACATAACGCGCCGTGTAGACCGCACCGCCGACGGCGGCAAAGTGCCCATGGAAGACATGTGCCAGCTTACCGAGAGGCTTACCGAATACAAGTATAAAGGCTCTTACGAGCAGATAGCCAAGGCAATACGCAAATATTCGTCGGCTCCGCAGCTCGACGTAGTCAACTTCTGGGAGGTCGTGGTTTTCTCATGGATAACAGGCAACGCCGACATGCACCTGAAAAACTTCTCTCTATACAATCCCATGCACGGCGGATATACGCTGACGCCTGCCTACGACATGCTCTCGACGGCAATCGCCATGCCCGAGGACACCGAAGAACTGGCACTGACGCTGAACGGCAAGAAGCGCAAGCTGCGCAAGGCAGACTTCATTAAATCAATGACGGCATCAGGCGTTGACGAGAAAGTGATTGACAACATAGAGCGGCGCTTCAGCCGCACACTGCCCAAATGGTTTGAACTCATAGACCGTTCGTTCCTGCCCGAAGACATGTGCAAGACATACAAGAACCTTATACTCAGAAGAATGATAATGCTGAAATAAGGCTGCGCCGCCACGTCTGCCGTCCATACACTATCTTATTGGCAATCAAGCTGTTGCAGGCTTACAACAGTACTGGTTGTAAAACATGGCCTTTCGTGCCGTAAAAGGTTATCTTTTAGGACACGAAAGGTTATCTTTTGAAGTCTGAAAGGTCACCTTTTACAAACGCCGGCATGCCTCAACGGCAAACATCGGCACGCCACCGCCGGCATGACGGGCAGGCACAGCAATGTGATTACGCCTGACCTGACTTACCCCGCATAATCCTTTAATTTGCTTACTTTTCGTCTTTATCTTGATTTATTAAATAAAAAATCGTATCTTTGCCATGCTTATGACTGTCTGGAATAAATCAAACTGATATGGCACTTAACACGGAAAAGAACCTGAAACTGTATTACTCGATAAAGGAAGTGGCCGAGATGCTCGGAGTATCGGAAAGCATGCTGCGTTTCTGGGAGAAGGAAATACCGTCGCTGAAGCCCAAAACCACGGGCAACAACGTGCGCCAGTACACCGAGGCTGACATAGAGAAGGTGAAGGTCGTGTACAACCTCGTCAAGGTGCGCGGCTTCAAACTGGCCGCCGCACGCAAGATGCTGCGCGAAAACAAGCAGGGAGCCGACGACAACGCACGCCTGATAGAAAGCCTAATCAAGGTGCGCGACGAGCTGAAGGAGATAAAAAAGCACCTTGACTATCTGGAATAGAAAGACAAAATATATTTAAAATTAATTCCTAAGAGCAGTTAATTTATAAAAACAGAACAAGAACCTTTATTATCATAATTATGAAAAACGCATCTTTATTCGTCGCCATTGCCGTAATGATGACTTTTTTATCTTGTTCAACAAGTAAATCCGTAATCTCATTTAATACAGATTTATCAAAATACTCATACATTATATTTGGAAACGAATTAACTGGCGATAAAGAATTAGATGATATAGTTCTAACAGTACAAAATGAAATTGCTAATACAAGACTGAAAGTCATTCCCGAACAAGATATTCTTATTCTAACAGCATTAGGAAAAAACATATTATCTCCAACAATTCATGTAATAACAGAAAAATGGGACGGAGGACATACATGTATTACTATAACTTTTTATGATTATAATACCAAACAACGCGTTGCTGTTATAAAAAGCAGCGGCATTGGATTAACAATATCTCAAGATCAAAAAATAGCTATTAATGCTATTCGAAAAGAATTAAAAAAGGCATTAGGAAAGAAGCAATAAAATAATTTATGCAAAATAATAAACACTCTGCTAATAGACTTACATATGCTTTAAATGCAACAGGCAAACTCGTTTACATTGATGAAGTTCCAAATGGTAACAAATGTTGCTGTTTCTGCCCAGCATGCAAAGAGCCTTTGATTGCAAAAAATCAAGGTTTTAAACGTATGCACCATTTTTCACACCAATCAGGTACAGAGTGCGATTACGCTATGGAATCAATGCTTCACCTTTTAGCAAAAGAAAAAATACGTGAAGCATTTTTATTAAAGACTGAATTTTGGATAGAATTTGAATATAAATCATTTTGTTCGCAACAAAATGAATGTAAATTTACCAGATATAGTGACTGTTATGAAAGTAAGAGATTAAGATTTGATATAAAACAATATTATGATTCTTGTGAACAAGAAAAACCATACGATTATACAAACAGACGATCCGACCTAAAAATATTTTCTTCAACACACAACAATAGGGAACCCATATATTTAGAATTTACAGTTACACACGCAAGTGATTTAAAAAAATTGCATAGCGGAAACAAAATAATTGAAATAAGAATAAACTCTGAGAAAGATATTATTAATATAGTAGAAAATGGCATTCTTGAACCCAATTACTACAATATATGCGAATATAATGATAACAACGAAATAAATTTACAAGAAATAAAATTTTACGGTTTCAAAAATAAAGATTATAAAAATAATAAAATTGATAATGAAATAGAATTCGTAAGATACATATTGTACAAATCAGGAAAAACACAATGTTTTCAAGACGTATGCAATTGTAAGAATTTGAAAAAATCAAAATTGTCGTCTTTATTGGAGATTTGTTTTCATACATCTGTATCATTAGGAATTTATGAACAAGCTAGATATATTGGATTTCAAAAATACAAACCACTGTCAAGATAGAAGTGCAACACCATCGCC
>HF986680.1:1231-8890 GCA_000433175.1 Prevotella sp. CAG:1058 | reverse complement strand
ATTTTAATTTATCGGTAAAAATTTACCGAAGTATTGTTAGTAATAAAGCAATTGCAAATATACGAAATAATCAGAACCATCCAAACTTAACCGGGGAAAATTTGTTAAAAACTTTTCGCTTATAAATGTTTTTTATAAATTTAATGTGTATATGGCGCAGCGCATCTTGTGTGCGGCCGTTTATCCGGGGTTTTTGCCCTGCTTTGTAAAAGGCCACCTTTTATATATTAAAAGACGGTCTTTTGCACGTTAAAAGGCCGTCTTTTACAATGCAAAAGGCCACCTTTTGCAAGGGCGTATGCCGCGGCCGGCGCAAAGCCTTGGCGCTCAGCGCTTTGGCGTCATGCGCCGTTTGCGCCGCGGTGTGGCGCTGTCGTAGCAGACGGCAGCCGCGTGCGGCCGCGCCTGTAATGCCGGTTGTGCCGTAGGATGGAATGATTTTTTTAATTTAATTATTTTGAACAAATTGTGTAGTGGTGATTAAAAAAAGCGTATCTTTGCAAAAAAACGGTACGCCGCGGGCCAATGTGCGGCGTATTCCGGGTCGGCGGCCGTGAGGCGCGTGTCCCGGCATGCTTTTAACAACCAAGGCTATTTGTGGGTGAGAAACGCCGGCAAAAGCTGCCGGCAGGCAGCCCCGGCAATGTATAACAATATAAAAAGGTAATACTATGAGATTAAAACGACTTTTTGCGGCGTGTATCGCGGCCGTTTATTTTCCGCTTGCGGCATCGGCAATACCTGCCGACCCAAAACCGAAACAAGTGCGCCAGCCTGACGGCACTGTTCTGACCATCCTGATAAGGGGCGACGAGCACGGGCACATGCTGTTCACCGACGACGGGGTTCCATTGTTCCGCAACTCTGCCACGGGCGTGCTTGAGTACGCGCGGCTTGACGGCGGCGCGCTTGCCGGCAGCGGCATAGCCGCCACTGATGCCGGCCAGAGGGACGCCAAGGCGCGTGCCTACATCGACGGCATGGACATACCGGCCATGAAACAGGCCTTGGCAAAGGCTCCGGTAGCGAAAAGGATAAGCTCGAAGCCCAGCAGGATACGCACGAGCAACTTCCCCACCATGGGCAGGCAGCGTTGCCTCGTGATACTGATGGACTTCCAGGACACCCAGTTCACCGTAAGCAATCCCCAGCAGTTCTTCACCGACATGCTCAACGAGGAAGGCTTCACTTACGACAACGGCGCCAACGGCAGCGTGCGCGACTTCTACCTCGCGTCGTCTTTCGGCAAGTTCGACCCGCAGTTTGACGTGGCCGGGCCGGTAACGCTGTCACAGCCTTATTCATATTACGGGCAGAACGCGAACAACATCGACATCGACATTAACTTTGCACAGGCCATAACCGAGGCGTGCAACGCCCTTGACGACGAGGTGGACTTCTCGCAGTATGACGCCGACGGCGACGGGTATGTGGACAACATTTACTTCTACTATGCCGGATACGGCGAGGCCGACACCGGCAACGCCGACTGTATATGGCCGCATACGTACTACCTCTACACCGGTTATGGCGTAAGCCTTACGCTTGACAACGTAAGGATTGACCGCTACTCGTGCGGCAACGAGCTGCGCGGAGGCACCTCCATGCCTACCGGCATCGGCACGTTCGTTCACGAGTTCGGCCATGTGCTCGGCCTTGCCGACCACTATCCCACGAGCGAATACGGAGAAATGTTCGCCCTCGACCCGGGAGAGTGGGACACGATGGCGTCAGGCTCGTACAACGACGACATGAACACGCCGCCGCTCTTTTCCGGTTTCGAGCGCGCAGAGCTGGGCTGGCTCGACTATACCGACCTTGACCTTGCCACCGACACGATAAGCGTGCTGCCTAACCTTGGCGACAGCAACGTGGCTTACAGGGTGAAAGTGCCCGGCTTCGACAATGAATATTTCATAATGGAGAACCGCCAGCAAAAGGGGTGGGACGAGTATCTGCCCGGACACGGCATGCTGCTGTGGCACATCGACATGGATGAAGATGCCTGGATTGGCAACTCCGTGAACAATGACCCTTTGCACCAGAGGGTTGACATAGTAGAGGCCGATGGCAACGGAGGCACGTCGTCGTATAGCGGCGACCCGTTCCCCGGCACGCAGAACATAATGAGTGTAGACCTGAAACCTTGGAGCGGGGGCACCTTGGCGAGCCTTGGCTACATAAACGAGGTTGACGGCATGATACGCATTTTGCTGAAGGATGTTAACTACACGCTGCCTTCGCCGGAAAATCTGCAGGCGGTAGACGTGACGGCCGACGGCTTCAGGCTGGAATGGACAGACGCTGTTGACCCGAGGTCGTACAGGATTAGCGTGCTCAAGGACAACGGACAGGGCGGCTTCACGGTTCTGCCCGGGTTCGATGACATCACAATTGAAAAGTCAGGCTCGTATGAAATTACCGGACTTGAGCCGTCAACCACTTACCGGGTGGAGCTGTGCTCTTACCTTGTAGGCTACATTTCAGCCCCTGCGACGCTAAGTGTCACCACGTTGTCGCCCGACTTTGACAATGCGTCGCCTACCGGACTCTCTGCGGTTGACATCACTCCTACAGGCTTCACCGCAACATGGAACGAGATGGAACAGGCCGACGACTACATGATAAGCCTTACGAAGCATGAATACAGCGAGCAGAACGTCAGTCGCGGCTACGACTTCAGCGAACGTGGCGACGGCATGCCCGACCAGTGGGAGACGAACAGCACGCAGTACAACAGCTCCTATGGATGGTACGGCGAGGCTGCACCGGCGCTTCGCATGCCGTCGGAAGGCGTCTACCTTATCGTCTCTTATCCCGAAACAAGGATTGACAACCTGTCGCTGTGGTGCCGTTCGAGCGTAGAGGGCAACAAGCTCAGGGTTGAAATAGACAACGGCACGGGATGGAACACGCTGACAACGCTTGACGTGCCCACTACCGGAAGCGTGCTCGACGTGCCCGTAGGGCAGGCCGGAACGTTGAGGCTTGTCTTCGAGCGTACTTCAGGCTACATTGTAATTGATGATGTTTACGCCGACTGCTGCGACATTACGCGCACCCCGGTAAGCGGTTATCAGGACGTGTCAACCGGCGGCAAGGCGGCGTTTACGTTCGAGTCGCTCGAAGAGAACGGCATATACGGTTTCACGGTGAGGGGCGTCAACGGCGATGAGCTGTCGGCAGTGTCGGCTGAATACATCGTTGACCTTGGAGAGCCTTCAGGCATCACGGCTCCCGACGCTTCGGCTGAAGAAGGCCCGACGGCTGTATATGACTTGCAGGGACGGCGCATGGCCGAGGGCAGTCTGCCGCAGGGCATCTACATCGTAAAGAAAGCCGGACAGCCGGCAAGGAAGATATTGGTGCCTTAAGGGCTTCCGGGCGTGCATCGGCTGCAGGCCGGTTAAAGTAAAGGAGGGAATGTCCGAACGGACATTCCCTCCTTCTTTATGCTTTAATACCGGCTTGTGCCATTTTGTGTTGTTACTCTGTTATTTTCAGAGTCTTCTTTACCGGCGTTATTGCAGATTTGCCAACCAGTGCCGGGATTGTGAACTTGCCGGTAGAGTTTTGCTTCTTCACGCGTGCCGCCCTGCCGTCAACGGTCTTTGCCTTAGCCGCTGCTGCGCCCGGTGCAGCCGGTGTCTTGAATTCCTTTTTAGCCAGCGGACCCCATTCGTCGTTGATGTTCATGCCCATTGAGTAGGCGATGTATTCGGTTTCAGGGTCGGCTGTCCAGTAAGCGACGTCTACTCCATACTGGTTCCACTCTGAGTCTCCGGGCATGTCGGTCATGAGCAGTTCCTTGATGTATTCCTCGTTTTCAGCGTTTTCCGAGTTCTTTTCGATGATTATGTCGCGGTGCATCGATACCTGGTCGTTGGGCGTGTAGGTTACAATCTGGTAGTAACCGCTTTCGCTGCCGCCGAAGTCGCCAATCTCGATGGTCATCTCGGCTACGCCTTCTCCGCCAATCTTCTTTGTTGTTACGGGTATTACAATCATGTCGGCGTATGTGCCGTTAACGTCCCATGGCTGTACGTATATTTCATAATTGGTTCCTGGGTCGTTGTTTTCCCATGTGTGTGTGGCCGCGCCTGTGTCGTTGAAGCCGAACGACCTTATCATGTCGCCCATGTTGATGAAGCCGAACATCGGGCCGAACTGCTGGAACTGCTCTTCAGCCTGGCCTTCTCCGAAGAGGCATGCCGCATATCCGGCAACGCCAGAGGCGGGAGTGAACTTTATGGTTATTTCATACGGGGTTATATCTGTCACTTCGTATTCGATGCTGCAGTCGCCAACAAGCTCTTTCTTCGGTGTCCTGAAGTCTACTTTTTCAGCACCGCACGCCGTGCCGTACTGGTCGTAACCAACGGTGACGATACTGTATTCGGTGTCTGGGGAGAATTCGTAGCCGCTCATGTTGGCCTGGGTGAAGTCTTGCCAATACATCTCGCTGTTCTCTGATTCCAGATAACTTGCAATGTTGGCTTCGGTTCCGAGCATATCCGCCCTGTTCTTAGGCATGCAGTCGATGCGGAACGCCTGGCATCCAGCGGTGCGCGTTACAGCTATTTGTATAATGTCTTCACCGTTTTCGCCGCCGCCTTCCACGTAGCCGAGGTATTCTATTTCGGCTGCAATGCGGCCTTCAACCTTGGCGAACCAGATGCTGTCTATGCGCTCTGCCAGGAAGCTCTTGACGTTGCCGGACTTTTCGGTTATGATTACACGGTTGGGATTTGTCTGGGCCAAAAGCGATGTTGCGCCGATGAGGCACATTATGATTAATGAGAATAATTTTTTCATTGTTTCACGAATTTAATGGTGTTGTTGTTTACTTTGAAGATATAAACTCCGTTGGCAAGGTTGCTTGTGGAAATCGGTGTTCCGTCCCAGTTGTCGATGCTGGCAACCATCATTCCGCCAACGTTGTAGATTGTGGCTTTGCCCTTGGTTCCGGCCTGCCATCCGTCAACGCCCAGCTGGTTGTTGCGGTAGTAGGGTTTCATTCCGCCCGTCGTGGCTTCAATGGCGCCGATGCCGGAAGAGAAGTTGGCAAACTTGATGCTGCTTACCTGCACGTAAGTGAAGGGCAACACCGTGCCGTTTGCCTCGAAGATGGAAAAGCCGCTCTCGTCGAACGCTAATTTGCCTATGTCGGACAGGGCAAACTCTTGTTGCGAAGAGCCGTTGGCGAAATTGACTACTAACTTTACGTCGTCTGCTTTAGCCGCCAAAGTTAGCACCGCAAGGCACATCGTGATAAATAATTGTTTCATCTGCTTGTGGTTAAAAGGTTAAACTTACTTTTAGCGCTTGGTTTATATGGACGCTTCAAGCGCTCTATTTCCAGAACATGTTCCAAAATGTATACTTGGCAAATATAGGCTTTTTTTTTGAACGTTGTCCATGAACAATGAATTATTTTGCAAAAACATGCATATTTTATGCTCCCCCTTAAATAAGTAATGTGGAAGCCGTCATGCGGGCGGTCATTCCCGCCCGTTTTTCAAAAGGTCATGTTTTGCGTTGCAAAAGGTATCCTTTTGCGTTGTAAAAGGCATCCTTTTGCAAAGGGGCCGGTTTAAGCCTGTTGCTGATATGCCATTTAACATCTTTTTGTCTTGTTTTCTGCCCCATGGTGTTTGCTTATGTTGGCTGTAACGAAAAAAATCCGTATATTTGCAAACTTGATTATATCCGACGTGCGGCCCGTGCCACGGCTGCCGTCATAAAATGTATGACACAGATGCATAAGGCAGGATTCGTAAACATAGTGGGCAACCCCAATGTGGGCAAGTCTACGCTGATGAACCAGCTCGTGGGCGAGCGTATAAGCATAGCCACGTTTAAGGCGCAGACCACGCGCCACAGGATTATGGGCATTGTCAACACTGACGACATGCAGATAGTATTCTCCGACACGCCCGGCGTGCTCAAGCCCAACTACAAGTTGCAGGAGTCCATGCTGGCCTTCTCCGAGTCGGCGCTCAAGGACGCCGACGTGCTGCTCTACGTCACCGACGTGGTGGAGAATCCCGAGAAGAACATGGACTTCCTCGAGAAGGTGAGGAAGATGACAATACCCGTGCTGCTGCTTATCAACAAGATTGACGAGAGCGACCAGAAGACGCTCGGCGACTTGGTGGAGAAGTGGCACACGCTGCTGCCCGGGGCTGAGATTCTGCCCATATCGGCAAAGAACAAGTTCGGTGTGGACATGCTTCTCAGGCGCATCAAGGAGCTGCTGCCCGACTCGCCGCCGTTCTTCGACAAGGACCAGCTTACCGACAAGCCTGCCCGTTTCTTCGTAAGCGAGATAATAAGGGAGAAAATCCTGCTTTATTACGACAAGGAGATACCTTACTCGGTAGAGGTGAGCGTAGAGTCGTTCAAGGAAGACGACCGCCACATACACATCTGTGCGGTAATCTATGTCGAGCGTGATTCGCAAAAAGGCATCATCATAGGCCACCAGGGCGTGGCCATCAAGAGGGTTAGCACCGAGGCGCGCAAGGCGCTCGAGCGCTTCTTCGGCAAGCCCATTTTCCTTGAAACCTTCGTCAAGGTGGACAAGGACTGGCGCAGCTCAAAGCGCGAACTGGACAATTTCGGGTATAATCCGGAGTGACGCCCGCAGCGTATGTAGAGGGTGGGGACGAAGGGCGGCAGTGTTGCCGGTTCTTCATTCAGAACCTCCTCGCATGAAAATATAATAACAAAGGTATATAATAAAAGTATAATCATTGGTGGAGTAAACGTGAATAGCAGTACGTCGAGATAACAGGAGTTACAGATTCAGAATCCTTAATCCATTCTTCTCTGCTTAACCATGTGCAAACAGGGGAAGGATGAGTAATGGATTCTTCACTCTTCGTTCTTCACTCTTCACTTAAAACATAACTATATGGCAAATCTAGTAGCTATCGTAGGCCGCCCTAACGTGGGCAAGTCTACGCTTTTCAACCGCCTTACCAAGTCGCGCCAGGCCATCGTCAGTGACGTGGCTGGTACCACGCGCGACCGCCAATACGGCAAGTGCGACTGGAACGGGCGAGAGTTTTCAGTAGTTGATACAGGCGGATGGGTCGTCAAGTCTGACGACATATTCGAGGAAGAAATACGCAAACAGGTGATTGTCGCTACTGAAGAGGCCGACCTAGTACTCTTTGTCGTCGACGTGACGACAGGTGTTACTGACTGGGACGAGGACGTGGCAACCATATTGCGCCGTTCCAAGTTGCCCGTCGTGCTTGTGGTTAACAAGGTCGACAACAACGAACAGCAATACATGGCAGCCGAGTTCTACAAGCTCGGACTTGGCGACCCGTACTGCATAAGCAGCATGAGCGGCAGCGGCACGGGCGACCTGCTCGACATGGTGGTGTCCAAACTTAAGGGCGATAACGGCGAACTGCTCGAGGACGGCATCCCCCGCTTCGCCGTCGTAGGCCGTCCTAACGCCGGAAAGAGCAGCATCATCAACGCCTTCATAGGCGAAGACCGCAACATCGTGACCGAGATTGCCGGCACTACGCGCGACAGCATCTACACACGCTACGACAAGTTCGGCTTCGACTTCTACCTTGTCGACACCGCAGGCATACGCCGCAAGAACAAGGTTACCGAAGACCTCGAGTTCTACAGCGT
>HF986680.1:0-1166 GCA_000433175.1 Prevotella sp. CAG:1058 | reverse complement strand
CGTGTGCATCCTCATGATCGACGCCACCCGAGGCATAGAGGCGCAGGACATGAACATCTTCCAGCTTATACAGAAGAACAACAAGTCGCTCGTTGTCGTAGTGAACAAGTGGGACCTCGTGCCCGACAAGGACCAGAAGGTCATCGACACCTTCGTCAACGCCATACGCAACCGCATGGCCCCGTTCACCGATTTCCCCATCGTGTTCGCCTCGGCGCTTACCAAGCAGCGCATTTTCAAGGTGCTCGAGATGGCCAAGGAAGTCTACATGAGCCGCAAGATAAAGATAGGAACTACCAAGCTCAACGAAGTTATGCTGCCCCTTATCGAGGCTTTCCCGCCACCATCAATCAAGGGAAAGTACATCAAGATAAAGTATTGCTCGCAGCTGCCCAACACGCAGATACCCTCGTTCGTGTTCTACGCCAACCTGCCGCAGTACGTCAAGGAGCCTTACAAGCGCTTCCTGGAGAACAAGATACGCGACAACTGGAAGCTTACAGGCTCACCTATCAACATTTTCATAAGGCAGAAATAACAAAAACATGTAGTTGGAACGCTTAAGTGTAAGGACAAATGTCTGCCGCCGTGACATGTCCGGGCTGTCCGATGTCCGGCATGCGGTGCATTTGTCCTTACCTTGGTTATTAGCCCCCAACTCCTTATTACCCTTCCATTCCAAATAATGCGTAAATTACTTATTATCATAAATGCGTGTTTCCTGCTGCTGTTTTTCTCTTGTTCGGATCGACAGAAGCCTGACGACGCGGCAGCTCGGGCAGCCAAGGAATATTACGACTCGCTTTTCGCGGGCAACTACGCTTGCTTTGTTCGCGGCATGTACCTGCCCGACACTATTCCCGGAAACTACCGCGAACAGCTCGAGGCCAACGCCTCGATGTTTGTAGGGCGCATGGACGAGGAGCACCATGGAGTCAGCAGTGTTGATGTAATACGCTTCGTCAACGACACGATAGTCTCGGCCGACAAGAAGTCGCACGTCCGCACGTCAGACGTTTACCTTATGTTCCACCTCGGCGACAGCCTTAAGGAAGAAGTCGTTGTGCAGATGATACAGCATAAAGGACGCTGGCTGATGCGCTGAACCATCAGGCACGGCAAGCCGGCTTAAGTGCATTAAAAAAGCGGGGCGCACCTCTCGAAGG
>HF986679.1:24780-33838 GCA_000433175.1 Prevotella sp. CAG:1058 | reverse complement strand
GCCAAAAGGGTCAAAGTCGCGTGGCTTTTCCACAAGGATTTATACAAAAGGTGTACTTCGATGATTTTCAATTTGTCCATAAGGGCGACACACTGGTTATGATTGAGAATTCTGAATACAAGCTAAAGGTTGAGCAGGCTAAAGCCAATTATCAGAAAGCTTTGATGGAAAACACAGCAATGGGGACTGCTATATCAGCAACTGCAAACAACCTTACAGTGCCAGATGCTAACATAGAAGAATTAAGGATAAGAATGAATCAGACTAAAACAGACTACCAACGATATAAGCAGCTGTATGTTCAGAAGGCTGTGACACGACAGCAATATGACAATGCTAAGGCTGATTATGAGGCTACAAAGGCGAAGTATGACATGCTTGTAAGGCAAAAGAAGAGTACGTCGTTAGTGAAAGATGAGCAGACTCAGCGTCTGCAACAGAATCAGACGAATATTGACGTTGCCAGAGCTGCAAAGAATCTGGCAGAACTAAACTTGTCGTACACGGTAATTGTGGCTCCGTGCGACGGTTATACTTCGCGGAAAGCTTTGCAGGAGGGGCAGTTCATACAGCCAGGGCAGACATTGTTGTCGCTTGTCGAGTATGATAATGTTTGGGTTATAGCAAACTATAAAGAGACACAGACTACTAATATCCGTGAAGGAATGCCTGTTTGTATAAAGGTTGATGCAGTTCCAGGTGTAGAGTATTATGGTATGGTTGCTAATCTTTCTAATGCGACAGGCGCCCAATATTCTATTATTCCGCAAGATAATTCGGCTGGAAATTTTGTTAAGATAGAGCAACGTGTGCCGATAAAGATCGTATTTACAAAAAAGAATGGTAAGGAAGCAATCGAGAAATTGCGTTCGGGAATGAATGTGGAATGTGAAGTTAAATATTAAAGCTTATGCCTGCACCGTCACCACAAGAAGTAGCTGCTGCAAGACGTATACAGGTTTGGAAGGATTTTGTTCCTCAGTCGTTACGTTTTCCGCTTATCATACTTATTATCATAGTCTACATGTTTTCTGGAGGTGTCTACATGTCTGCCGTTGCAGAGATGACAGGTACGTGGGCGTGGATTAACGAAGACGTTATGATGGCCGGCTATGCTTCAATGACCGGTCTTACTATGGCTTTCCCTTTGTTGTTCAGAATACTATTCAGGTTTCCCACTCGTGAACTTCTTTTATTTTCGGCAGGATTGTTCATTATATGCGATTATGTGTGCATGGTGTGCGACTTTTTGCCACTTGTGGTCCTGCTTTCGTTTGTCAGTGGCTTTTTCAAGATTGTAGGAACATTTGTATGTTGGAGTAATATTCAGTTGAAGATTACTCCTAAGAGGGATTTTGCTGTATTCTTTCCATTCCTTTTCACGTTTGTTCTCGGTAGCGTTCAACTTGTAAATATAGCTACAGGTTACAGTATTTATGCTTTTGACTGGCAAGCGATGCACCGCATAACGATAGGTGCATTCATTCTTGTTTTTGCGTTGGTTTATTTCTGCATGCGCCATAATTACCGTCAAGGCCCTTACATTCCTTTTAAAGGTATTGATTATCTTGGTGGAATTATGTGGACACTTTGTCTGTTCTGTATTATCTTCATTTGCGTTTACGGCGAACATTACGATTGGCTTTACGGCAAACAGATACGTGTAGCCATCGTATTTGCACTGGTATTGTTGGTTATGTGTTTGCAGCGAGCTGCGACGATAAGGCATCCATACATAAACTTAAAGACTTTCTCGCAGCGAAACATGCTTTACATCTTCATTTTGTTTGGTTGTATGACGCTGATGTCTGCTACAGCCACGTCTACCCAAAACATTTTTACGAGTGTACTTCTGGGGTATGACGCTCGTCATAACGCAGACCTTAATTGGGGAATAACTGTAGGAATAGCCGTGGGTACGGGCGTATTTTTTATTGCATTGAAAAAATGGAAATGTAGGATTAAGGATATCGTACTGATGGGCTTTGTCTCATTTTTGCTTTATCAGATAATGCTGTATTTCCTTATCGACCAATCTGCCGAGAAATATATGTTTTATTTACCGATGCTATTGAAAGGTGTAGGGGTTAGCATTGTGTACACGTCGCTTACTTATGCTCTTGCTGGCTGTGTTACGTTTGAATATTATTTTGAGGCCATGTGCGTTATCGGTTTCATTCGTACTAGCTTTGGCGGTCCGTTAAGCTCTGCAATTATGACGAGGATATTTAATCATGTAAAGCAGGAGAATATTGCAAATCTTGGTAGTTACATCGATTCGATGTATTATAATGCTGGTTCATTTCAGACATTATACAGTGAGTTTCAGCGCCAGATGTTGATGGTTAGCCTTAAAGAGGTTTACGGTTGGGCTGTGATAATTGCCGTATTTATTTTGCTCGCGATACTCGTGTCTGATTACAGATTCCATTTAGGTTCAAAATATGGCGAGATGCTGCGTCTCTCGCAAACATGGCGTCATGTGCGTAGTAAGATAAGTTGACCTGATTTTATTTTATAATTTTCTGTTTTTTATGTCACAATATTTTTCATGTTCCAGCATGTTGATTGCCTGCATGTTGGAACTTAATTTATAATTGGTAAATTCTACATGATGTCAAGTTGTCGAAGAAAATGGTTTGATACTTCTGTGGATTACTGACTTGTAGATGTAGTTTGTTTTTACAATTATTCTTTATATGATTTAATGTTGAAGTGGCTAATAAAAAAGAACTCTCGAAGGTGTTTATTTAAACCTTTCGAGAGTTCTTTTGTACGCCTGCAGGGGTTCGAACCCTGGACCCTCTGATTAAGAGTCAGATGCTCTACCAACTGAGCTACAAGCGCGTGTCATTTGTTATTTCTCAAATGCGAGTGCAAAGGTAGGCATTTTATTTTAAACGACCAAATGTTTTCCGAACTTTTTTGCATATTTCTTTATTTTCTTTCATTTTTCTGCCTAAAATGCCTGTTTGTCGTGTTTGAATCCATTTTCGCCTGGACATAAATTCTTAAAAATAATGCTTAATTTTTGGTCGTATATTCAACTTGTACTATCTTTGCATAAAAATGGAATAGCATTAGTTGTATGCTATTCCATGGTTTGATACTACTATTATTTAAATATTAACTTATAAACTAATCAAAATGAAGAAAACTTTTATGCTGTTTTGGGTCGCTATGCTCTCAATAAGTATGGCCTACGCTGATGGTTATGATTCTTTTTATAAGAATCTACCTGTAAATCTTCAAGTCGTGTCTGCTCCTGTGATTCCTGACAATTCTGTGAATATTAAGGATTTTGGCGGGGTTGGTGACGGACAGACCATTAATACTCAGGCCTTCAAGAAGGCTATAAGCGCTCTTGAGAAGTTGGGTGGTGGTCATCTTGTCGTACCCGAAGGAATATGGATGACGGGAATGATTTCGCTGAAAGATAATATCGATCTCCATATTGAGAAGAATGCCATTGTCATGGCATCTCCTGATAAAAATCTTTTCATAAAGGAAAAGGACGGTAAGAAAGACAGCAAGTGTACGCCCATGATTAGTGCAAGCAAGCGTAAGAATGTATCAATTACGGGTGAAGGCGCAATCGACGGTAACGGGGCTTACTGGCGTCCGGTAAAGCGTTCTAAGGTTAGCGATGTTGAATGGAAGGAATTCCTGTATATGGGCGGCACTGAGGCCGAAGGCGGACAGTTGTGGTTCCCGTTTAATTTGAAACATTTTGAAAATGTAGCCGGCGACCCTGAGGCACAGGAGAAGATGCGCACTCACCTGATAAGGATAACAGATTGTGAAAATGTTCTTGTAAAAGGTGTTACCATACAGAATTCACCGAAGTTCCACCTTATACCGACCCGATGCAAGAATGTAATAGTTGACGGTGTTACAATACGTTGTCCGTGGAACGCACAGAATGGTGATGCACTAGATATAAGCAGCTGCAAAAACGTCTTGATAGTAAATAACACAATAGACGCCGGCGATGACGGAATTTGCATGAAGGGTGGTGCCGGCGAGGCAGGCGTAAAATACGGCCCGTGCGAGAATATTCTTATACAGGATAATGTTGTATACCATGCCCATGGCGGTTTTGTCATTGGTTCTGAGTTTTCAGGCGGAATGAAGAATATTGTAGTCCGTAACAACCGTTTCAGTGGAACTGATACAGGCTTGCGTTTTAAGAGCGGAATAGGCCGTGGCGGTAAGACCGAGGGCATATATATTAGCGATATTGTCATGACAGACATAAAAGACGAGGCTATTGTGTTTGATTGTACTTATGTTGACAAAAAATACAGTGTGAAGGGTGATGACGGTAAGAAGTCGGCTGTCGTAAAGGATGCTCCTTTTGCACCTGAATTTTGTGATATACATATTTCCAATGTGACATGTTACAACGTTAAGACTGCTGTGTCGGTAACAGGATTGCCGGGAATGAACTGCGTTCACGATGTAACTATTGACAATTCAACATTCTTCTATACGAAGAAGGACAAGAGCTTTGTAGACAATGCCGAAATAACAATAACAAACTCAAAGTTTGCCACATTTTGAATTGTGAAATAACCTCATGCCTTGTCACCCATGAAAAGGCATGAGGTTTTAAAAATGATTTGTGAAATATAAAACGGCAATCCGCAACCTTTCATTATCCAATAAGGTTGCGGATTGCCGTTTTTTTATGTTTTATTTGTTAGTAAGCTTTTTCGTCACCATGTATGGCGTCGGCTATTGTCTTGAACATAATCTGTATGTCGAGCCAGAAGCTCCAGTGCTCGATATACCAGATGTCTTTTTCAACACGCCGGCGCATGTCTTCTACGGTTTTTGTTTCACCTCGCTCGCCGTGTGTCTGCGCCCAACCTGTAATTCCCGGCTTTACATAGTGCCTGATCATGTATTCTGATATTAGTTCAGAATAATAGTCCGTATGGGCAAGCATGTGCGGACGTGGTCCTACAAGGCTCATGTCGCCTTTTAATACATTTATGAACTGCGGCAGCTCGTCTATATTGGTGTGGCGCATGAAGCCTCCCCACTTTGTTATACGTGGGTCGTTCTTTACGGCTTGCACTTTGTCGGAATCTTTGTTCACTTTCATGCTGCGGAACTTGTAGCACCAGAAGTCCCTTCCGTCATATCCCGTGCGTTTCTGTTTGAAGAACAAGGGGCCGGGCATGGTCAGTTTTGACATTATGGCGACCAGTACCAGTATGAACGGGAACAGGGTGCAGATGAATAAAAGCGACACGACAAAGTCGAATACACGTTTCTTTATCCTGTTACGTACGTCACGCAATGGCTCTTCATATTGAGAAAGGACGTAAATGTCGCCAAACTCCTTAACCTTCGCCTTGCGGAACTCTCCGTAAATGGTTAAAGGTACATAATATACCCTGACCATGTTCCTGTCGCATATCTTCAAGAATTGCTTGAATTCTGCCGGACCTTGTGGCTTTACGTTTATATAAAGCTCGCTTACGTTGTTCTTTTCGATGAAATCTATTATGTCATTCCTGTTGCCAAGATACTTTATGGGTTCATTAGTCGTAGGATTAATTAGCGGATTGTCGTTGTTTTCATCGAAAAAACCCAGCAGGTTATATCCGTTCAATGCGTTTGTCATTACGTTTACAGCTCTTTGGGCCATTTCGCCTGTTCCTACTATAATTGTATTTACGGCGTCATGTCCGCTTATTCTCCTTTTTATTATCCGCGTACGCAGGAACAGACGCTCGATGCTGGTGGCAATAAATATCATTATTGTCATTATCAGCGCCTCTTTTATGTTGGGTATTTCCACGTCCGTAAATATTCCAAGGAACGACGTGTAAATGATGATGAACATGACTGACGTGCGGGACGTGTTGCTGAGCACCCTTGCCGGTTGTGACTGCCTGTGGTGCAGGCTTATCGAAACAAACTGCAATGCGATTATGTATGCAATGTTTGCGATGAACACATGCATTAAGAAGTCGCTCCCCAAATTGTTAAATGGGAGGAATTCGAAGTAATGTACAATTAAGAATACGACGTTAAACGTCAGCCAGTCTAAAACTGACAATAATAAGCCTAGTTTTAATGTTCGGTCAAATGCAGATATCATACTTTTAGTCTTTAGTCTTTCTTAGTCTAATCTCCCATCCCTTTGTTTGTTTCAGACGCCGGGTGATAAAACGTCATTGCCTTTTTATCAATTATCGTGGACAATATGCCCCAAGCTCCGTTCCGAGGGAATCGTGTGTTCTATAAGATGTTGTGTTACACAGTTGCTGATTCACGTGCAAAATTAATAAAAATAAATTTCCGACAAAAGAATTTTATAAAAAAAGATTTACAGTGTGGATACATTTACCATTATACCGCCCATGGTGTCGTTTACGCATCCGGAGAATTTGTTTTAAGCTGTTTTGCTGATATTTATACATTATTTAATACCTGCGTTTTTACTGTTGCCTTAAATTAAAGGTCGTTTCTCGCGTTTTTATTTTGCATTGCACTTGATTTGCGTTATCTTTGCAGTCAAAACAAATCAAACTACAAAAACATGGAAGAACAAAAAGAACTTTTTCACGAGGTGAATGAGGGCTACATGATGTTAGAAGCCATAAACGAAGCAAAAAGATGTCTGCATTGCAAGGTTCCGCAATGTAAGAAAGGATGCCCTATAAGCCATGATATTCCAGACTGGATACACGAATTGTCCATGGGTAATCTTGGTAATGCCATGAAAATCATAAACGACAAGAGCAACTTGCCTGCAGTGTGCGGCCGCGTGTGCCCCCACGAAAAACAGTGTGAAGGGCATTGTGTACTTGCCAAGAAAGGTGAAGGCATTCATGTGGGCAAACTTGAGCGCTTCATTGCCGACTTTGACGGTAATATGGGTTTGATAAGGGAGAAACTCCAACCAAAAACGCGTGGTAAAGTTGCCGTGATAGGTTCCGGACCAGCCGGATTGACCATCGCCGGCGACCTGGCCCGCCAGGGTTTCAACATTGAGATATTCGAGATGGAGCCTGAACCCGGAGGCGTGCTTATGTTCGGAATACCTGAATACCGCTTGCCCAAAGAGGTTGTCAGGCGCGAGATAAAGAAGATTGAGGAACTCGGTGTTGTGTTCCATTGCAATACGACGATAGGTACCGATTTGAATATCGACCAACTGTTCGAACAGGGCTTTGATGCCATATTCATGGGTACGGGTACTGTAAAACCGAGGAAACCGGACATTCCCGGACGCAATTTGAGGGGAGTAAGGCAGGCTGTCTATTTCCTGCGCAAGGTAAGTCTTTATAACGAAGGCAGCATTGAGCGTGATGATGTACCCGTACAGGAAGGCGACCGTGTGTTCGTATTAGGCTGCGGCAATACGGCAATGGATGCCGCACGTACTGCGATACGCATGGGTGCGCGCGATGTTGAGATAATCTACCACCATACAATCAATGACATGAGCGCGTTGCGTTCTGAATATGAGGAAGCTGTTGAAGAAGGTGTTAAATTCAACTGGGAGTCAAAGCTGGTCGAGATTCTTGACTATAACGGCACGCTTAGCGGTGTCGTAATTGAGCACGACGGACAGCGCCGCACGGAGAAGGCCGACAAGGTGCTTATGGCAATCGGCTCTGTGCCTGCGAGCCGCATAGTTTCGACGACAAAGGGTATTGATGTCGACGAGAGCGGATATGTACTTACTCGTGAAAAACCGTGTGGAATGACGAGCCGCAAGGGCGTGTTTGCAGGTGGCGACGTGGTAAACCGTCCGTCAACTGTCGTTCTTGCCATGCGCGACGCCAAGAAGGTGGCTGAAGGCATAGCCCAGTATGTGGACGCCATAAAACTGTTGGAGGCTATAAATCTTTCAGACAACATGCGCAAGGATTAATATTTTTGGCAATGCTTTAGCCGCCTATGGCTCGATAAAGTATGGCCGTTCTCTATTGTGTTGGTTATCAGAAACTTACAACATGATAACCTGATAATTGGTAAAATGCCGTCTCTTGTCATGCAAGAGACGGCATTTTACATTGCAAAAGGTTGTCTTTTGCAGGGTAAAATGCCGCCTTTCGTTTTCTTGGCTTTTATTTCCCGTTTTTTACTTCATATTCGTTTAATGTGCCGTCTGTTCTATTTGTCGTTTTATCCATTCCATTATTACGTTTACGGCGTACTCCTGTTCGTCATCCGTCAGTTCATGGCCTTTCTTTATGCCGTGCCATTTCTCCATGCAGCCACGGCAGCAACATCCTGTTGCATGTTGTGCGGTGAATACAGGATGCCCGCGCATTGGGGTCTGCCTGCCGTCGTTGGGTATTAACGCCGGAGCCAGCCTTTTGCGTACGAAGTCTCCTGCATGTCGGCGTATTGTGGCAAGTCCCTTTCGCTCGATATATTCCATGTCGTCAATGCCCAGTTTGAATCTGCTCCTGAACTGCGATTTTGAGAGCCTGGCAAATAAGTAGTCAAGGTCGTATTGCGTTTGGCCGTCAGCTATTTCTTTGTCCTTAACGTTCCATTCTTCGGCGAAAAGGTCGCCTTCTTCAGGCTCTTTTCTCTGCCTTTTCCTTCCCTGTGTCATAGGCCTTGTCTTCATACTGTATTTATCCGGATGCAAAGTAACTTAATTTTTTCTGAAAATCCAAGGGCTTACATTTATCTGAAAACTTAAATTTTTGTTGCCTTGGTATTATGTTATGGAATATTTTGTATACTTTTGCATAAGTAATATTATAAAAATTATTGGGAATGGAAGGAATACTTGACATGGAGTTTTTCGGCATATCAGTTCGCTGGTTGCTGACATTTGTAATTAAGGGTGCCATTATTTATCTTGTGGTGCGTGTGCTGACTGGTGTCACTAAATATTTGTTTTTCCGCTCTTTGCACAAACAGCGTAAGATTGCCCTCGACGAGACAAAGGTCAGTTTCATGCGCCGTATTATTGTTACGGCCATATATATAATAGGTATAGCGGCTTTCTTGTCCCTGATTCCGGGCATGGAGAAGGTCAGCAACTCCATTCTTGCCAGTGCGGGAATAATGGCGG